>CAXTCS010000363.1:0-3559 GCA_964242365.1 uncultured Hymenobacter sp.
CGGGCGCCGGCGGCGGTGGCCACGTTGCCGGCCATCACGTCGAGGGTGGGGTAGGCGGCTTTGATGGCGCGCACGGCGTCCAGCACGCCGCGGGAGTGGCCGTGGGCGGTGTCGAGGCTGACGAGGTCGACGCCGGCTTCGACCAAAGCGGCCACGCGCTGAAGCAGGTCGGGCGTGACGCCCACGGCGGCGCCCACGCGCAGGCGGCCTTGGCTGTCTTTGCTGGCGTGGGGCGCCCGGCGGCGCTTGCGGATGTCTTTGTAAGTCATGAGGCCGGAAAGGCGGCCTTCGGAGTCGACCAGCGGCAGCTTGTCGACTTTGCTGTCTTGCAGCAACTCTTCGGCGGCGGCCTGGTCGATGCCGGCCGGGGCCGTGACGAGGCGGGCCAGCGGCACCATCACCGTGGTGACGGGCTGGGTGAGGTCGCGCTCGAAGCGCAAATCGCGGTTGGTGAGGATGCCCGACAGGCGGCGGTTGGCGTCGATAATCGGAATGCCGCCGATGCCGTGCTTGCGCATCAGCTGGCGGGCATCGCCGAGGCTGGCGGTGGGCGGCAGGGTGAAGGGGTCCTGAATCAGGGCCGACTCGCTGCGCTTGACGCGCCGCACCTGCTCGGCCTGCGCCTTGATGGACATATTCTTGTGAATAATGCCCAAGCCGCCTTCCTGGGCGAGGGCAATGGCCATTTCGGACTCCGTCACGGTGTCCATCGCTGCCGAAATAAGCGGGGTTTGCAGCCGGATGTTGGGGGTGAGGCGGGTGCCGGTGTCGCAGTCTCGGGGCAGTACCTCGGAGTACGCCGGGAGCAGCAGTACGTCGTCGTAGGTCAGGGCCTCGAAGGCAATTTTGGGGGTTGCGGAATCCGCCATAGCAAAAGGGGTTGGGGGTTGGGGCCTTTTGCCAGTCAAAGGTACGGCGGGGAGTTGGGTTGAAACCCAATTAATAAACCGGGCCGGTTTATTCTTTCGTGAATTTCACCGTGCCCACTTCATTGCCCGCCACCACCCGCGACAGGTAGAGCCCGTTGGCCAGGCCGCGCAAATCCACGGTTTGGCCGTTGCGCACGGCGGTTTGCAGCACCGGCCGGCCCAGCGCGTCGCTGATTTCGAGCCGGGCTTCGGTTAGCGCCGCAGGCAGCTCGACCCGCAATTCCTCGGCGGCGGGGTTGGGGTACACATTAATAGAAAGAAGCTGCGCGCGGCGCGCGGCCGTAACGGTGCCGGGCGCAAACAGCCACGAATAGCCGGCCGGAAATTCGCGCCGCCAGAACCATTCGGCGTGCTGGCCGTCGGCGCGGGTATTAAAGTTGAGGTTGGCGGCGGGCACCCCGCCGCGTTGGAGCGAGTCGCGCATGGCGGTCATCTGGGGCACCATCGTGCTGCTTTCGCTGGTGCCGCTCACGAAGTAGAAGCGGGTGTTGGGGTTGGCCGGGTGCTGGCGCACGTAGGCGAACAGCTGCTGGCTGGCAAACCAATAAGCCGGCGAAAACACGCCCACTTTGCCAAACACGGCGGGGTAGCGCAGGGCCGCGTAGGTGGCAATGAGCGCGCCCATGCTGGAGCCGGCCACGCCGGTGTTTTCGCGGCTGGTCAGGGTGCGGTAGTTGGTGTCGATGTAGGGCTTCAGGGTTTGGACCAGGAAATCGACGTACAGGTCGCCCTGGCCGCCGCCGTACTGCGGGTTGTTCCAGGGCGAGTACTCGTCGAGGCGGTTGGGGCCGTTATCGACGGCGACCACGATGCAGCCGGTGGGGTCCTGGCCGCTGGCTTGCAGCTGGTTGAGGGTTTCATCGACGCCCCACTCGCCGGCGAAAGACGTGAGGTTGTCGAACACGTTCTGGCCGTCCTGCAAGTACAGCACCGGGTAGCGGCGGCCGCTGCTGGCGTAGCCGGGCGGCAAATACAGCCACACGCGCCGGGTGCGGCCCAGCTGCGGCATGGCAAACGTGGCCGAAATAACGCTCACGTTGGCCGCCGCCGTGGAGGTGCCGCCGCCGGGCGTGCCGCCGGCCACGTCTTCCCAGTTCAACACCTGGCACAGCACCGGCCCGGTGCCGCTGCCGAAAGTGTAGCTGCGATTGGGCACCGAGCCGTTGGTGGCATTGGTCTCGACCGCCGCCCACGAGCCGCGGGTGAATTTGTACTCAATGGTTCCGGTGCTGGCGGGCAGCGTGATGGAGTAGGTGCCGTCGGTGGCGTTGTAGGTGAGGGCGTGGGCCGCGCTGGCGGGGTTCCAGCTGTTGAACGTGCCGGCCAGGTAAATCGTGGCATTGGCCGGCGTATTGGCCGGCACGGCGGTGATTTTGAACGTGACCTGGGCCTGGGCCGCAAACCCCAGCAAGGCGAGAAAGAGCGTAAAAAGTTTCTTCATGAGGCAAGCGGAACCGTAGCGGGCAAGGGTGGGAGTTGGAGTAGGGCGAAGATACGCAAACGGCATACGCGAGGCCAATCGGAGGACTGGTGCAAACAATTTGCCGCCGCAATCCGTCTTAGCGGCTACCATTTCACAGTACTTCATCATGCCCGATTCCACTTCCAAAACCTGGTTCATCACCGGCGCCTCGTCCGGCTTCGGCGAAGCCCTGGCTACTTACCTGCTCGAAAAGGGGGACCGCGTGGCCGCTACCTTTCGCAAGCCCGAGCAAGCCACTGAATTTACCGCCAAAGCGAGCGGCCGCACCTTCGGCGTGGTGTGCGACGTGACCAACGAGCCGCAGGTGAAAACCGCCGTGGCCGACGCCATTGCCCATTTTGGCCAGCTCGACGTTATCGTGAACAACGCCGGGTACGGCTCGCTGGGCAGCATCGAAGAAGTGCCCGCCGAAGAAGTGCAGCGGCAGTTCGACGTGAACGTGTTTGGCGCGCTGCACGTGCTGCGGGCCGTGCTGCCGCAATTGCGCAAGCAGCGCTCGGGCCACGTGCTCAACATCACCAGCATCGGCGGGCTGAAAACCTTTCCGGGCGTGGGCATTTACAACGCCAGCAAGTTTGCCCTGGAAGCCATTGGCGAAAGCCTGAGCCAGCAAGTCGGGCCGCTGGGCATCAAGGTTACCAACATCGAGCCCAGCGGTTTTCGCACGAAATGGGCCGGCGAGTCGGCCACGGTTGCCGACACCAAAATCGACGATTACCAGGCCACGGTGGGCGAAAACCTGCGCGGCATCCAGGGCTACAGCGGCCGCCAGCCCGGCGACCCGGTGCGCGCCGCCCACGCCATGTACGAGGTCGTGCACATGGAAAACCCGCCCTTGCACCTGCCCCTGGGCAAAGCCGCCGTGAAAGGCGCCCGCGACAAGTTCGCGGGCCTGACCAAGGAGCTGGAGCAGTATGAGGAGATGGGCGATAACGCCGATTTCCCGGCCGGCGAGTAAACCGGCTGGCCTGCTGAGCTTGCGACGCATCTTATCACGTTTGTACGACTCGTTTCGGCGTGATAAGGTGCTTCGCAAGCTCAGCATGACAGTACAGCAGGACAGTCGATTGAGATGACTCGTTCTTATAGGTTTATGAGTTACGCAGTTGCCGGATGCAAAATGTAGACAGGATTGGCCAGATAGGTT
>CAXTCS010000364.1:0-3559 GCA_964242365.1 uncultured Hymenobacter sp.
AATCGACTACAAAATCCGTGAAATCCGCTTAAATCCGAAAAATCAGTGATTTAGAGTTTGTAGCCTTTGTAATCCCTGGTAAATTCTTCCAGCGGAATGGGCTGGTTGGGAATTACGTCGAGAAACTCGAATTTTTCGAATAATCCTTTGTCGTCGTTTACCTGCACCAGGGTGGGCAGGTACGTTTTGGGGTCGATGCAGAGAATGGTGCGGCGGCCGTAGCCGTTGGGCACTTGCAAGACCTTGCCTTCTGGGATTTTTTCGCCGATAGTCAGGTTATTGCGCTCAATAACGCGGAACTCGCCGCAACCAAACCGCTCGGCTACCGTGGCAACGGTTTCGTTTTTGCCCGCTTTGTAGCTCACATAGCGAAACTGCGCGAAATTGGAGCGCAGCACGTAGTTGGGGCGACCGAGCAGCGTGGTGTCGCCCACGTAGCGAAACGAGCGGCTGTATGCGTCGTCCTGGCGCAGGGCCGAGGTGCGCAGCAAGTCGGAAATGGTGCCAAATCCGGCCTGAAGCGCCGTGTGGTGCTGGCTGCCGCGCATCAGCTTGCCGTTGGGGTCGAGGCTCAGCGTTATGTAAGGGAAGCTGGCCGGGTACACCCACGCGTCGCCGTCGTTCTGGCCAGCCAGCCACAGCACCTCCACGCCTTTTTGGTTCTTGAGGTAAATGCGTACGGGCTTGTAAGTGAGCTTCATAATGCTGAGCGCCTGGTGGATGCTGCCCCCAATGCGTTCCTGGGCTTTCACGGTGCAGCGCAGAAACTTCAGGTTTTCAATGGCTGTGCTCATCCGGGCCGTGAGCTGCTCGGTGGTGACGGGGGCGGGCGGCTGGGCCGGCGCCGTGGCTGTTAGAAGAACCAGCGCGGTCGCGGGCCAGATGATACGGAGCGGAATAGAATAAGAAGTAAGCAACGCTAACATAAATTAGAGATTGGAAAAAGCCGGCTGTCCGCTCAATAATGCGGAAAAAATTCATCAATTCAGGCTGATGTGGGGAAAGCGCGAGGCCGCGCTATCAAAAATGAACAGCTCATCAATTTCCACGCCATGCAGGTAGCGGTAGAGCGGGAACTGTTCGATGATGGCTTGGACGGCCGCCACATCGTCGCCGTTGACGGTGACCCAGCCCCGCCGGCGGTCGCTGCTGATGGCGTACGCTTCGATTATTTTCTCGTTTAGCAACCGGTTTATAAAATCCCGATGGCGGGGAATGAGGGCAATAAATTCCTCATCGATGGCCTCGGGCAAGCGAATAGAGACGACAAAAATGGGCATAGAAACAAGGACGGCCGAACTGGCGGTATAAGCGGACTGCTGTCAGAAAGTTAAGAAAAGCAGGGCGCATGGGAAACCCCGGCCGGTACAACAGGCATTCGCGCGGGGGCGGCCCACCTTGCGGGGCCGTTCGCTTCGGGCCTAGGAGTGGCCGATTTCGGCCACGCTGGGTTGGGCCGAATCGCCGCGGGCGGGCCGGGCGGCCGCGTCGGGTACTGCCGCGCCAACGCGGGCCCGGGCGGCCTGCTCCCAGTCCCGAAACTTAATAATTTCGCCCTGAAACTTGCCCAAAAACCAGCTTACCAGGCTCAGGTCATCCAGGAAACCAACCACGGGGATAAAGTCCGGAATCAGGTCAATCGGAGAAAGCACGTAGAGCAGCACGGCCAGGCCCGATATGATGGTGCTGGCGGCAATGTCGCGGTATTCGCCGCTTACGTAGCTGCGCACCAGGCGCACCAGCGTGAGGGCCACTTCAAATAATTGCCGGAATTTATTGGTCTTGCTTTCTTTGTCGGCCAGCTTGTCGGCGGTTTCGTTCAGTATCGTGACGACCTTGAACGGGCGCCCCAACAATTTGGTGGCCCGCCCGATGAAGACGGAAAAGAGGGCATTTTTGGAGAGCTTAAGGCCTTTTTCGGAGAGCGAAGACATGGGCGGGGGAGGGGTGATGAGCCGGGCTTTACGCGCAACCACTGCCCGACGTTGTTCCGGCCGGGGCGAAAAGCCTGCTTGCCCTAACGTTCGAACAGCGGCGAAGTGCCGCCCACCCAATCTTTGTCCTTATTAAAATCGACGCCAATCATTTCGCCGCGGCTCAGGCGACTCAGGCCGGTTAATAATTGCGGCTGGGCCTGGCCAGCGGGCCAGATATATAACAGGCGAATTTCGCATTTAACCAGGCCATCGGGTGATTGCACCACGGGTTCGTACTTGACTTTGCGCTGCAATAAATAATGCTGCTTGTCGGGCAAGGCGTCCAAATCAGCTGCCGTAACGTGCAGGCGCACACCGGCGCCAGCAAAAGAAAACAGCGGCTTGAGTACGTAATTTTCTAAATCGGCTGGATACTCATTTAATTCATTCAAATAGTAGCTGGGCGGGACAAAAGGACCGCTCAAAAGCGGCAACGTGTATTTGCTGATGCGGAAAAACCAATTCGGATGCCCTACCCAAACGACATCGACGTCGTCGGTTAAATTAAATTCGGTATTTAAATCCGGATAGCGCGCCAGCTCGTCAAAAATAATGCGATTATAAATCCGCTTAATCGGAATCAGGCGACCATCTTTCTCGTAAAATAAATCCCGCCCTTTTTTCCGAATCTTAGTCAGGCAAATAGCTTCGACGCCCCAAAGCTGTTTCGATAAGGCAAAGTCAACCCGCGTTTTTTGCTTCTCCGGAAATAGCTCCAACAAAATAACGTTTTCGGCCGGCTGGCCGGCCAAAATAAGCTGCCGCATGCGCTCCTGATAGGACTGGAAATCGGGGACTGCGAGGAAGGGCGTAACCGAATTGGCAATGGGGAAAAAGCGGCGAAATTCGCCCGGCAGCCAGGATTGAAAAGCGTACAACGACGGAAAGCCTTGCATCTCAATCAGCTGCGGTTCCAGCTCGCCGTTGGCATCGCGGCACACGGCGAAGTCAAACGTCAGGAATTCCGGGCGCCCTTCATCGCCCGGCACGCGTTGGTGCCCCGGAATAGCAGCGTCGGTTAGCTTCTTGAAATCAGGCTGCTCAATTACGTTAATGATGCTTTCGCCGGCCGCGATTAATTTGTCGCGCAACAGCGCGGGAATGAAAACCGGCGTTTCGGCCACCCGGAAATCAAGCTGGCCGGGCAGCTGGCGCTCGATGTCGGCCAGCATTTCCTGGTAGCGCGCCGGGCTGAACGCGGCATTGTACGTCTGGCGGTGTTCCGGAATCATGGGGCGGAATTCGGCGTTGGTTAGGCCGCCGTGAGTTGGCCCAGCCGGGCCACGGCGCGCCGCAGGAAAGTGGGCAGGATGATGGATTCGGTGTGCTCGATGGTGTCGGGGTTGGCGAGTAGCTGCACCATTTCCTCGTATTTGGCTTCGCCGTAGGTGGTGATTACCTGTTGCTTGCGCTCGTCGGTGAGCATGTAGCGCAGCATGCCTTCGCCGTCGGCTTCGGGGTGGAACTGGGTGCCGAGCACTTCGGGCGAGAAGCGCACGGCCATCACGGCGCGGACCAGCGCCACGTGGGGCCGCTTCTTTTCGAGGCAAAGAATTTCGGCCTCCAGCGCCGCCAGGCGGTCC
>CAXTCS010000365.1:0-3552 GCA_964242365.1 uncultured Hymenobacter sp.
CACCAGGTAGCGCACGTTGCCCTCCTTGAAAGCGTCCATGCTGTTGATGCGCGCATTCTGGCCCTTGTTGCCGTGGATGACGCGCACTTCGCCCAGCGGCGCCTTGCGCGCCAGAAAGCTGGCTACTTGGTTGGCGTTTTCCTTGGTGCGGGTGAAGAATAGTACCCGTGTCATCGCCTCCTGGTCGCGGTGCAGCAGGTATTCGAGCAGGTTGATTTTAGTAGCCAGGTTGGGTACCTCATACAGGCTCTGGGTAATGGTTTGGGCCGTTTGGGCGGGCGGCGTCACTTCCACGCGCACCGGAAACTCCAGGAATTCTTCGCTCAGCGCCGTCACCCGCTCGGGCATTCTGGCCGAGAACAGCACGTTCTGCCGCTTGCGCGGAATAATTTCTAAAATGCGCCGAATCTGGGGCATGAAGCCCATGTCCATCATCTTATCGGCCTCGTCGAGCACCAGCGTTTGCAGATTTTTCAGCACGAGGTCGCCCTGCAAATAAATTTCCATCAGCCGGCCCGGCGTCGCCACCAGCACGTCCAGCCCCGCCTTAATCGTCTCGATTTGCGTCTTCGGTCCCAGCCCGCCGTAGATGGCAAAAATGCGCACGTCGGTGTGCACGGCCAGTTTTTTCAAGTGGCTTTCCAGCTGAATGGCCAGCTCGCGGGTGGGCGCCAGCACCAGCGCCCGTGGGTGCTCGCCCTGGGCATACTTCACCTTCATGAGCAGGGGTAGGCCGAAGGCGGCCGTCTTGCCGGTGCCGGTTTGGGCAATGCCCAGCACGTCGTGCCCCGCCAGCAGCAGCGGGATGGTTTGCTGCTGCACCGGCGTGGGCTCGGTGAAGCCAGCCTCGGCTACGGCCGTGAGCAGCTGCTTGTTAAGTTTAAAATCGGCGAAAGCGACGGGGGTATCCATGCCGCAAAGGTCGGGCTATTTTGCTGCGCGGGGCCGGACCCCACCCCCTACCCCCTGGCCCCTACCCCCTTCGGGAGAGGGGAGCCTAGTGCAAGCAGTCATCCGGCTCCCCGCTCCCGAAGGGGGTAGGGGCCGGGGGGTGGGGTAAGGGCGTTGAACAATGATTTTCCACCAAAAAAATCTTGCTAAAAACATTCCTCCACGTATCTTTGCACCTCCAAATAGTCACACGGTAGATATAGCTCAGCTGGTTAGAGCGTCGGATTGTGATTCCGAAGGTCGTGGGTTCGAGCCCCATTATTTACCCGCCCAGAAGTCCTCGGATATAAATCCGGGGACTTTTTTTGTTATTTGTGCCGTTGAGCGCACGTTCACTTCCTCCTCACCTCACGCATTCTCCGCAAATGAGCCTTCTCGTTATCGGCTCCGTGGCCTTCGATGCCCTGGAAACTCCCTTCGGCAAAACCGACAAAATCATCGGCGGCGCGGCTACCTACATCAGCCTCGCGGCGTCGTACTCGACCAAGCCGGTCAACCTGGTGGCCGTTGTGGGGGGCGACTTTCCGCAGGCCGACATTCTGACCCTGGAGGAGCACGGCATCAACACGGAGGGCCTGCAAATTAAGCCCGACGAAAAAACGTTTTTCTGGTCTGGCAAGTACTCCAAAGACTTAAATTCCCGCGAAACCATCACCACCGAGCTGAACGTGCTCGGCTCCTTCGACCCCCTTATTCCCGATAATTACTTAAACTGCAAGTGGCTGATGCTGGGTAATTTAGCGCCGCAGGTGCAGCGCCTCGTTATTCAACGCCTCGTCAATCGGCCCAAGATTGTCGTGCTCGACACGATGAATTTCTGGATGGACTCGGCGCCCGATGAGCTGCTGGCTACCATTGAGATGGTCGACGTGCTCAGCATCAACGACGAGGAGGCGCGTCAGCTCTCGGGCGAGTATTCGCTGGTTAAGGCCGCGCGTAAAATCCTGGCCCTCGGGCCCAAGTTCTTGATTATTAAGAAGGGCGAGAATGGCGCCATGCTCTTTCACAAGAATAAAGTGTTCTACGCGCCGGCCCTACCCCTGGAAGAAGTTTTCGACCCGACCGGCGCGGGCGACAGCTTCGCGGGCGGCTTTATCGGCCACGTTGCGGCCACCGACGACTATTCGTTCGAGAACTTGAAGCGCGCCGTTATCCACGGCTCGGTGATGGCTTCGTTTTGCGTCGAGAAGTTCGGCACCGAGCGCCTGCTCAACCTCGCGGCCGAAGAAATCGAAGCCCGCGAAGCCCAGTTTGCCGAGCTGGTGAAGGTGATTCCGGCCGCGGCCGTAGCCAACGTGCCCGCGTAGCAGCTTCCCGGCAACCTTTTGGCGGGGGATGGGTACAGCTTCTTATCCTCTTACCTAACCTTATACCGCTATGGGACTCGCCAAGAAAGATTCCGACCTTCAGAACGAAAAAACGTCCGTGAACCCGGCCGCTAACACGAAAAAGAAGAGCACCCAAGTGCAAAGCCCGAATACGACGGACGTATCGGCCCACGGCAACACCACCGACGGCAACGGCGCCGGCCAAGGCGTGAAGAACATCCGCAGCAACCCGCAAGGCAACAAGCCCATGTCGGTAGACAAAGGCGGCAAAGGCCCCGGCAAGCAGGGGAATTAAGTTGTTCGATTGATATGAAAAAGGCCCCGCCGGAGTACTCCAGCGGGGCCTTTTTCCGTTCCTGATTCGGCTAAAACGCCCACCCCAGCCACTGCTGAAACCCGCGCTGCTGGGCCGCATCGGCCGTTTCCAGCTTTTCCACGGCATACCGCTGCCCGAAGCCGACGCCCGGCTGGGCTGCCAGCGGCACCGTCAGCAGCCGGCCCTGGCGGAACACGCTCACCTCATAAGTTGGCGCGCCGCCGCCGAGCAACGATTGCAAATTCAGGTCGACGCGGCGGCCGTTCACGGCCACGATTTCATCGTCGACGGTCAGCACCATTGCGGCCGGCGAGCCGGGCCAGATGGCCGTGATTTCCGTTCGCTCGTTTTTCACCACCGTGCGGAAGCCAAAAACCCCTTCCGAAACGGAGGCGTTTTCGCCCACCAGCAGCTGGCAGCCCACGGTGTGCAGCACCCTGTTCAGCGGCTCGGCCAGCGGCGCCGTGCCGTAGATGAACTTGTCGAAATAAGCGTGCATGTCGCGCCCGGCCACTTCGTTCACGATGCGGGCGTAATCGGCCTCGGTGTAGCCAATGCCGGTTTTGCCGAACTCGTCGTACAGCCGCCGCATCACGTCGTCGAGGCTGCGGGCGTGGCCGGAGAGCTGCCGCAGCGTCAGGTCCAGCAGCAGGGCCGCCAGCGCGCCCTTGTGGTATACCGACACCTTGCGGTCGGGCACGCCGGGCTTGTAGCCGTCGAGCCAAAGGTCGATGGAGGCATCGGCCAGAGAGAGGTTTTCGCCGCCCTCGTCGTCGTAGTGCTTGCGCAGCACGGCGTTCAATTCCTCAAAATACTGGGCCGGCGTGCGCACGCGGCTGCGGGCCAGCAAGTATTCGCCGTAATAAGTCGTGATGCCCTCGGCGATGAAGCAGGTGCGGAAATAGTTCTCGCGGCTGTAGTCGTAGGGCTGCATCTCGGCCGGCCGGATGCTCTTGA
>CAXTCS010000366.1:0-3537 GCA_964242365.1 uncultured Hymenobacter sp.
GGCCTGGGCTCGCCAGCCGTGATTGTGCTGGGCGAGGTGGTGCGGCTGCTTAACACCCCAGCGGACGCTGGGCTGCCGGCCGTGTTGCCGGAACTGCTGGCGTATGCACGGGCGGCGTGAACGAGGCCAGCAGTGGCCCGCAACCAACCGTGGTACGCAGCCTTTGCTGCGTTAATCGTTGTTACGGCGCCTGAGTAGCGCAGCAAAGGCTGCGTGCCACTATTGGCAGCGTATTCGCAGCGGGCCACGGTTGGCCACAATCCGCCTTGCTTCTCACATTATCAAGTAGTTACCTGAATTAATGCCTACCCCCTTTCTTCCGCCTAACCTTGATGAGGCCCAGCTTCGGCAGCTCACGGCCGGCCTCACGCCGCAGCAGCTGGTGTGGCTGAGCGGCTATTTCTACGGCCAGGCCACGCAGGGCGCGGCGTTGCCCGGCCCGGCCCCTACCCCCCCCGCGGCGGCCCAGGAGGCGGCAACCGCCCCCGCGGCGGCCGAAAAGCTGACCATTCTCTACGGCTCGCACACTGGCAACGGCAAAAAGATTGCCCAGCAGGCCGCTGAGGCGGCGGCCGGGCGCGGGCTCCCGGCGGCGGTGCGCGACATGAACGAATATGCCCCGCGCCAACTGGCGCAGGAGCAAAACCTGCTCGTGATAGTGAGCACCCACGGCGAGGGCGAGCCGCCAATGGCCGCCGAGGAACTGCACCAGTTCATCAACGGCCCGCGGGCACCGCAGCTGCCGAAGCTGCGCTACGCGGTGCTGGCGCTGGGCGACACCAGCTACGCGCACTACTGCCAGACGGGCAAGGACTTCGACCAGCGCCTGGCCGAGCTGGGCGGCACCCGCCTGCTCGACCGCGTGGACGTGGACGTGGCCTACCAGGCCCCGGCTGCGCAGTGGATTGAAGCGGTACTGGAGAAAATTACTGTGGTTGCCGCTCCGGCCGCGTCTGCCGGCGCCGCCGTTACTTCGGAAGCTGCCGTAGCAGTAGCCGTTTCGGAGTTCTCCCACGAGAACCCCTGGCCGGCGAAAGTGCTGGAAAGTATTCAGTTGAACGGGCGCGGGTCGGACAAGGAGACGTACCACATCGAGCTGGATTTGGCCGGCGCGGGGCTGCGCTACGCCCCCGGCGACGCGCTGGCCGTGGTGCCCGTCAACCACCACCCGCTGGTGGAAGAAGTGCTCCGCGCCGCCCGCCTCTCCGACACGGCCCCCGTGCGGCTCGGCGACGAGAGCCTGCCGCTGGCCGCCGCCTTGGCCAGCCGCCGCGAGCTGACCGTCCTCACCCGCGACGTGGTGGAGCGCTACGCCGCCTTGGCCCCGCACGCCGAATTGCGCGGGCTGCTGGCCGACACGACCCGCTTGCAGCCCTACCTCTACGGCCGCGACGTGGCCGACTTGCTCACCGATTTCCCGACCGATCGGCTCACGGCCCAAGGCCTGGCCGACACGCTGCGGCCCCTGCCCAGCCGCGCTTACTCCATCGCCAGCAGCCTGTTGGCGCATCCCGACGAGGTACACCTCACGGTGGGGGCCCTGCGCTACGAGGCCCACGGCCGGCGCAAACAGGGCGTGTGCTCGTCGCTGCTGGCCGACCGGGTGGCGACGGGCGAAGAAGTGCGGGTGTACGTGCAAGCCAACGAGTATTTCCGCCTACCCGCCGATCCGGCCGCCGACATCATCATGGTAAGCGCGGGCACGGGCATTGCGCCGTTTCGCGCTTTTGTGGAGGAGCGGGTGGAGTTGGGGGCCCCCGGCCGCAACTGGCTGTTGTTCGGCAACCCGCACTTTACCACCGACTTTCTTTACCAAGCCGAGTGGCAGCAGCACCTCAAGCGCGGCGGCCTGGCCCGGCTCGACGTGGCTTTTTCGCGCGACCAGGCCGTGAAAGTATATGTGCAGGACCGCCTGCTGGAAAACGCCCGTGACGTGTTCGGTTGGCTTGAGAACGGGGCCCAGTTCTACGTCTGCGGCGATAAAAACCGCCTGGGCGGGGCCGTGCAAGCGGCGCTGGTGCAGGTGGTGCAGCAGGAAGCCAGAATTTCCGCAGAAGAGGCTACGGCCTACGTGAAAAACCTGAAGAAGCAGCGCCGCTACTTAGAAGACGTGTACTAGGGCAACTTTTGGCCCGGGGGCCACACTAAATTTTTACCCATTGCATTCATAACCAACACCATGCAAATGCCTCTTTGTTGTCGCCGCGCCGACCGTTGTCTGCGTCCAGTTACTGGCCGGTTCCGGCCCGCTTCGGCGGCCATTTCCCCGACTTCAACCCTGCTTTTCCATGAAACCCTACTACCCTTCTTTTTTATTATTTCTGATTCTGCTGCTGGTTAGCATCAGCGCTGCTTTTGCCCAGGCCGAGCTGATTGCCATCAGCGGCGTGGTGCGCGAAAAGGGTACCCAGGAGGCGCTGCCCGGCGTGAGCGTGAGTGTGAAGGGGGCCAGCGTGGGCACCCAGAGCGACGCCACCGGCAAATTTGCCTTTAAGGCCCGGTTGCGCTATCCGTTCGTGTTGGTTTTCAATGCGCTGGGGCACGACGCGCAGGAGCTGGAAATTGCCAGCGGCAGCCAGCCGATTGCCGTAACGCTGGAATCGCGCGACGTGCTCACCAGCGAGGTGGTGGTGTCGGCCTCGCGGGTCGAGGAAAGCCGACTAAAATCGCCGGTGGCCATTGAAAAATTGGACATCCGGGCCATCAAAGAAACGCCAGCTTCGAGCTTTTACGACGCACTCGAAAACGTGAAGGGCGTGCAGATGCTCACCAGCAGCCTCACCTTTAAAGTTCCGAACACCAGGGGGTTTAATATCCCGAACAACTTCCGCTTCATGCAGCTCGTGGACGGCGTGGACATGCAGGCCGCCACGCTGGGCGTGCCGCTGGGCAACGCCATCGGGCCCACCGAATTGGACATTGCCAGCGTGGAAATTACGCCCGGCGCGGCCTCGGCGCTCTACGGCATGAACGCCATCAACGGCCTGGCCAACCTCAGCACCAAGAGCCCCTTCACCTACCAGGGCCTGAGCGTGTATAATAAGGAAGGCGTGAACCACGTCGATGGCATCGACCGCCGGGCGAGCGTGCTCACCGAAACTGCCGTGCGCTGGGCCCAGGCGCTGGGCGATAACCGCTGGGCTTATAAGGTGAACCTTGACTATTTGCGCGGCACCGACTGGCTCTCCAACACCCAAACCGACCAGAACCCGCAGCCGCTGCCCACCGCCAACCCGGCCTTCCCGGAGCTGGCGGGCGCCTTCAACCCGGCCGCCGATTTGTGGAACCGCTACGGCGACGACACCAACTCCTCACTCAACATCACCATTCCGTATAATGGTAAAAACCAGAAGTTTGTAGTGACGCGCACGGGCTACTACGAGAAGGATTTGGTGAACCCGATAGTGCGCAACCTCAAGGCCGACGCCAGCCTGCACTACCGGCTGCGCGACAAGCTGGAGCTGAGCTACGGCTACCGCTTTGGGCTGATGGACGGCGTGTTTCAGCGCGGCAACAAGATTCAGCTCGACGGCGTGA
>CAXTCS010000367.1:0-3527 GCA_964242365.1 uncultured Hymenobacter sp.
CTTCGTAAAACACGAACGTGGGCTGGCCTTCGCGGCTGCTCACGCTCTTCTCAAAGATGCCGTGCTCCTTCCACCAGGCGAGGATGTCCTCGCCGAGCTGGCCGTAGTTGAGCGGCTGCTTGTATTCGGGGTATTTCATTGGTTGGGGCAATTTGAACGGGGTAGAGACGCAATATTTTGCGTCTCGTCGTTGCTGATGTTGTTTGGTCTGCGCGGCGTGGGCCGTTCTTAGGAGTGTTCTGGTGGGGTCGTTCAACGCCGCCGTTCAACGACGAGACGCAAAATATTGCGTCTCTACCCCGTTTTAAATCGTGTAGTCGCCGGCGTAGTCGGAGGCTTTGTGCATGTTTTCGAGGTTCAGGTCGACGTCGTCGTCCGCTTCGTGGTACGACTCGTCGTAGTGCCGCACCAGCGCTTTGTCGCTGATGTAGTTGCCTTTGCCGTGCTCGAAGGTGACCAACAGACAAGGCAACAAAATCAGGTTGGAAAAATTCGTAATCAGCAGCGAGGCCGACATGAGCAGGCCCAGCGCCTTGGTGCCGCCAAACTCGCTGAAGGCGAAAATGCTGAAGCCGACCAGCAGCACGATGCTGGTGTAAATCATGCTGGTGCCGGCTTCGCTGAGCGTGACGGATACGGCTTCGCGCACGCGGTTGCCGTTGAGTACCATTTCCTGGCGGAACTTGGCCAGCAGGTGAATGGAGTTATCCCCGTCAATGCCCAGGGCAATGACGAAAATGAGCGCCGTGCCGGGCTTGAGCGGCAACCCGAAATACCCCATAATTCCGGCGGTGAGGGTGAGGGTCACGGCGTTGGGAATGAGGGCAAAGAGCACCGTGCGGGCCGAGCGGAACAGAATGAGCACCACCAGCCCCACCAGCGCGAAGGCCAGCAGCAGGCTGTCGCGCAGGGTGTGGATGATGTACTCGTTGCCCTTGGTGAACAGGATGGTGGTGCCGGTGGGCCGCACGTCCAGGCCCGTGCCGTTGAAGATGCGGTGCATTTCGGGCAGGATTTTGTTGTTCATCAGCGTGTCGAGGTTGCGCGAGCCGATGTCGGCAATTTTCAGGCTGATGCGGGCTTGCTGGCCGGTGCTGTCGGCGAAGGAGCGGAGCAGCTTGCTGTCCATGCCCGCGCCGCTGCCCTTGGAATTGGCCAGCGCGCTGAGGATGAAGTTCTTGTCCGAGTTGTCGGGCAGCTGGTAAAACTTCGGGTCGCCGTTGTAGTAGGCCTGGGTGGCGGCTTTGAGGAAGGTGACGATGCTGATGGGCGACGTGACTTCGGGCTGGGTGCGGAGGTAGTTTTCGAACTGGTTGATTTTCTCCAGGTTTTTCAGCTTCAGCAGGCCCTGCTTTTTGTGGGTGTCGACCACGAATTCGAGCGGCATCACGCCGTTGAAGTGGCGCTCGAAAAAGCTCAAGTCGGAATTGACTGAGCTGTTTTTGGGCAGGTCGTCGACCATAAACGACACGGCTTCGATGCGCCGGATGCCCACGGCCGCGCCGATGACCAGCACCAGCGCCGCCACGTAGACCGTGGGGCGGCGGTCCATCACGAGGTGGTCGAAAAACTCCAGCAGTTTGGTTAAGGGCTTGGCATCCAGATGCTCCAGCTGCTTGGGCGTGGGCGGCGGCAGGTAGGTAAACACGGCCGGAATCAGGATGAAGCTGATGACGAAGGCCACGAAAATGTTGATGGTGGCCACCAGCCCGAACTGGAACAGGATGGCGATGTCGGTGAAGCAAAACACGAAAAAGCCGACGGCCGTGGTCGTGTTGTTCATCAGCGTGACGAGGCCGATTTTGCGGATGACCCGCGTCATGGCCAGCATCTGGTTGCCCGATTTGCGGTAGTCGTAGTGGTAGCGCGAGAGCAAATAGGTGCAGTTGGGGATGCCGATGACGATTATCAGGCTGGGAATGAGGCCGGTGAGCAGGTTGATTTTGTAGCCCAGCAGCACGATGGAACCGATGGCCCACACCGCCGTGACGGCCACCACCAGCAGCGGAAACACCACGGCGGCCCAGGTTCGGAAAAAGGCCAGCAGCGTGATGCCGGTCACAATCAGGGCCAGGATGGTGAAAAACGTCATTTCCGAGCCCACCTTGCTCGTCATCGTGTAGCGCACGTAGGGCAGGCCGGCGTAGTGCAGGCGGATGTTGGTTTTCTGCTCGAAGTTTTTGGCGAAGCCCAGGATGGACTTCATCACGGCCTGCCGGCGCGAGGAATTAAGGTATTTCGGGTCCATCGTGAGGGCCAGCAGCGTGGCGCCGGTGCGCGGACTGATGAGCTGGCCTTTGAAAAACTCGACGCGGTTGACCACGCGCATCAGGCTGTCGAGCTCGTGCTGGGTGCGCGGGAAGGTCTTGAAAATGAGCGCTGAGCGGAACCGGTTGGTGGCCGTGTCTTTGTAAATAGCCGGCAGCTTGGTCACGCTCAGCACGCCGCTCACGCCGGGCACTTTGGCCAGCGTGTCGGTGAGGGTACGCAGCTCGTTGAAGTTGCCCAGCTGGTACACGGCGCTGTCTTGCAGGCCCAGGACCAACACGTTGGCATCTTCGCCAAACTTGTGCTTGAACTGCTGGAAATACACCATGTCCGGGTCGGTGGGGCTCACCACCTGGGCAAAGTCGTAGGTCATTTCCACGTCCTTGGCTTTCCAGGCCATGAACACGGTGATGACGGCCAGCACCGCAATCAGCGAAAGACGAAACCGGATGATGAAATAGGCGAGATGCTCCCACATAAAACCCTGCAAAAAGGCAAAGTTACGTTAGGGCCGGGCGCCTCTTTGTCATTGCGAGCGGAGCGCGGCAATCCGTCCTGTTCGTGCGACCAGCTTTGGGGTGTGATAAGTCCCGGCGCTGGAAAACCTCACCCCCGGCCCCTCTCCAAAAAAGAGGGGAGCCGGACGGACCCATTTTTGATGAATAAGCCCCGGCTCATTTGCTGAACCGGGGCTTGTCACGTTACTGGGTTGGTCGCTGAGAACAGGACGGATTGCGTCGCTGGGCTCGCAATGACAGCTTACAGCTGCTCGAAGATGCGGCGGAAGCTCACGGCTGCGCCGATGTAGGCGCGCAGCTCGCTGATGGGCATGCGGGTTTGCTCGCGCGAGTCGCGGTGGCGCACGGTCACGGTGTTGTCGTCCAGGGTCTGGCCGTCGACCACGATGCAGAAGGGCGTGCCGATGAGGTCTTGCCGGGTGTAGCGCTTGCCGATGGCGTCGCGCTCTTCGAGCACGAGGCGGAAGTCGTACTTCAATTCGTCGAAGATTGCCTGGGCTTTTTCGGGCATGCCGTCTTTGCGAACGAGCGGGAAAATGGCGGCTTTTATCGGGGCCACGGCGGGGTGCAGCCTGAGCACGGTGCGGGTTTTGGTGGTCTGGGCGTCGCCTTCGCCTTCGGTGATGGTTTCTTCGGTGTAGGCCTGGCAGAGGGTGGCCAGAAACAGGCGGTCGGCGCCCACCGAGGTTTCGACCACGAAGGGCACGTAGTTGCCGTAGGCCTTGCCGGTGGCGGGGTCGA
>CAXTCS010000368.1:0-3473 GCA_964242365.1 uncultured Hymenobacter sp.
CGACCACGGGGCGGCCACGCGGCCCGGTTCAGCGGCCGCAGTCGGCGCGTCGGGCCCGTGCGCCGCGCAGCACGGGGCCGCCGCGGCCGACGGGTTTGCCAGCAAAGGGGATAAGGCAACCGCGGCCACGAGCGCGGCCCGCAGGCAGGATAAAAAACGCGGGACTCTCATGACACGACCAAAAACGTGAGGCCCTCGCCGGGGAAGCGGCAGGGAACGGGTGGGCAGACGCCGACAACCGGCACTCCTTACGACGTGGGGCAAAAGCCGTGGGGTGCCTGGGCGGCGCCAGTTGAATCAGAACAATTCGCGGGAGCCGGGGTCGAAACTTTCCGGACTGTTGCAAGGAAGCCGGAGCCGTCGCGTCTGCCGCTTCAGCCAGGCCCGAAATCAGCCGCTTCCGCCGCCGGAGGCCGACCCCGGCGGCGGAAGCGGCTGGTCAGGATGGCCGTTTTCACCCAATTTTATTTCTTATAAACGCATGAGTCCTTCCACTCCCGTGGCTGCGCGGCCTTCGCTGCAAGCCCAACTCGACGCCACCAACCAGCACGCCAAAGCCGTGTTGCCAGCCGAAATCACCGACGTGTTTGCGGCCGACGCGGCCGCCATGAGCGACCCCGAGTACACCGCCCGCGCCCTGCGCGAGGGGGCCCAGGCCCCGCCCTTCACCCTGCCCAACGCCGCCGGCCAGCCCGTCAACCTCGGCGAGCTGCTGGCCCGTGGGCCGGTGGTGGTCACCTTTTACCGGGGGGCGTGGTGCCCGTACTGCAACCTCCAGCTCAAGGCCTACCAGGATATCCTGGCGGACATTCAGGCCCTGGGGGCCTCCCTGGTGGCCATTTCGCCCCAAAGCCCCGACGGCTCGCTGAGCATGAAAGAAAAGCACGACCTGCAATTCGAGGTGCTCAGCGACGCCGGCAACGGGGTTGCCCGGCAGTTTGGGCTGGTGTACACGCTGCGGCAGCCCGTCCAGGAAGCGGCGCTGAAGCTCGGCAACGACATTGCGGCCGGCAACGCCGACGGCACCTGGGAGCTGCCCGTGCCCGCCACCTACGTGCTCGACCAAGCCGGCCAAATCCGCCTGGCGTACGTGGAGGGCGACCCCACGCGCCGGCTGGAGCCCGCTCACATCCTCAACGCCCTGCACGGCCTGGCCTGACGCCGGCGCGCTTCGGCGCTTAGAAGCTGTTTGAGTTAATTTAGCTTGGTGAAACAAGCAGGAGAAAAAGCCGCCCGGAAGCGGTACAGTTCGGACTTATCGCCACGTGACTGGCCGCACTTGGAGCCGCTGCTGGTGGTGCGCCGCCGGGGCAAGTGGCCACTGGTGGAGGTGGTAAACGCCATTTTGTACGTGCTTAAAAACGGGTGCGTGTGGCGGGATTTGCCGGGGGATTTGCCGCCCTGGGGCACGGTCTACTGGTATTTTGCCAAGTGGGAAGCCGACGGCACGTGGCAACGGGTCAGCACGTGCTTAAACGTGAACAGCCGGGAACGGGCCCAAAAAAAGCCGAGCCCACAGCCGTGATACTCGATTCGCAAAGCGTCAAGAACGCGGCCACCGCCACGGGCCGGACGGTGGGCTTCGACGCAGGCAAACTCGTGAAGGGCCGCAAGCGCCTGGTGCTGACCGACACGCTGGGCCACGTGCTGGCCAGCCGCGTGTTGCCGGCCAACGCGGCCGATGGCCCGGCCGCCATCGCCTTCTGGGACGAGGTGGCCGCCACGCACGACTTGTTGGGCCAGGTGCAGGTCGTCTTCGTGGACAGCTCGTTTAACGGCGTGTTCCGCGAACACTTGGCCCACCGTTACGGCATCCGCGTCGAGAAACCCGCGCACGTGCTGGTGACGAAAACCAATTTCTGTATTCATGCCTGGCGGTGGATTGTCGAGCGCACGTTTGCGTGGCTCAGCGCGAATCGTCGGTTGTCAAAGGAATACGACCGGGGTTTGCACCACGCCAACGCCTGGATTTGCTTGGCCAACATCCGCCGAGTGCTCAAATTCTGCTAACTCAAACAGCTTCTTAGCAAGTCGAACCGTCCCGCCCCGGCCGCAAAGTGTCGGGGCGGGACGTCTTTTTGGGTGGATTTCAAGCGCCACCAAAACGGGGCAAAGACGCATCCTGGCGCCTCTACAGTACGCCTATCAAGCCGCTGATGCTGAGCGCCACCACAGCCGTATTGAACGCAAAGGCTAACAGGCCGTGCACCAGCACGGTAGCTTTTGAACCCCTGGCGGACAAATTGGTGCGATTAAAGCGTGCCGATGCCGCCGCCCGCGATGATTTCTTCGCCAATCACGAACGACGAATCATCGGAGGCCAGGAAGGCCGCAATCGTGGCGATTTCCTGGGGCTGGCCCACCCGCTTGGTCGGCACCAGGCTGGCGTACCCTGCCTCGGCCTGCGCCGATGCTTCGGCCGACAGGCCGAGCTTGGTGAACATCTTGTGGTTGATGGGCGTCGCGACCGGGCCAGGGCTGATGGTGTTGACGCGAATTTTGCGGTCGAGCAGCTCCAGGGAAAACGTGCGGGCCAGGGAGGCAATAGCGGCCTTGGTGGCCACGTACACCGAGATGTTGGGAAAGGCCTTGTGCACCGTGGCGGAAGAGTTCAGGATGATGGAGCCGCCGTCGTTGAAAAGCGGCAGCAACTGCTGCACCGTGAAGTAGGCGCCTTTCACGTTGATGTCAAACTGCGCATCGAAGTGGGCCTCATCAACCTGGTCGAGGGGCGCTGCATACGAAACGCCGGCGTTGACAAACAGCACGTCGAGGCGGGCGTGGTGGGCCTGCACCTGGGCGGCCAGCTGCCGCAAATCGGCCATGCTGGCCGCATCGGAGACCACGCCCACGGCCTGACTGCCTAGCTGGGCCACGGCCTCCTGCACGGCTTGCGCGTTGCGGCCGGTGATGACCACCTGCGCGCCTTGGGCGATAAATTCCTGGGCCGTGGCGAAGCCAATGCCGCTGTTGCCGCCCGTGATGACGGCGACTTTTCCTTGTAAACGATTCATAAAAAGAGGGTGAAGCGTGTTTTGGAATGATTGTTCTGCAAAGGTAGGCAAGGAGCTACTAAAATTGGAACAATCATTCTAAAATAAAATCCAACTTGTTTGTCTGCGGGGCAGTTAAGCCAGTGCTCCAGAACTGGTCCGCTGAATTCACGACAATTGCAAGTGGCAGTCAAGCCGCGTTTTTATTTTACGAAACGCTGAACGCATAGCTTCACTGGCGAGGTCGATGCTGCTGGGTAGAACGTCTGGTGTAGCCCCGCAGACGGTAGACACCGCGCGAACTGGCCGCGCGCCAGCCCTGGGGATTTGGCTTGAATCCAATAACTTTGCGGCATGTCCAAGCCCGAGAGCCTCCCCGAATTTTACCGGCAGCACTTCAAGGAGCTGCCCACTACCCAGGCCCCGGAGCGGGGGCAGGTGAACGTGTTTCGGCTGGAAGACGTGCTGGCCCCCAGCGCC
>CAXTCS010000369.1:0-3468 GCA_964242365.1 uncultured Hymenobacter sp.
CTGCCCAAAACCGCTTTCGCCCTCACCAACGCCGACGACAAGCGCGGCCCGGTGATGCTGCAAAACACCGCTGCCCGCCGCGAAACTTACTCGCTGCGCGGGGCCGCGACCTTCCGCGCCAAGCTGGTGGCCAACGAAGTGCACGGCCTGCACCTCGAAATCGACGGCCGCGAAATCCTGTTCCGCCTCATCGGCGTGTTCAATGCCTACAACCTGCTGGCCGTGTACGGCGCGGCCGTGCTGCTGGGCGAAGACGCTACCGAGGCGCTCACCATCCTCTCCGGTCTCACCACCGCGCCCGGCCGCTTCGAGCCCGTGGTGTCGGCCAACCAGGCCATTACCGGCATCATCGACTACGCCCACACGCCCGACGCGCTCGAAAACGTGCTCCAGACGCTGCTCGAAATCCGCCAGCCCAGCCAGCAAATCATCACCGTGGTGGGCTGCGGCGGCAACCGCGACGCGGCCAAGCGTCCCATCATGGCCAACCTGGCCGCCCGCCTGTCCAACAAAGTCATTCTCACCGCCGACAACCCGCGCTTCGAGGACCCGAACGATATTCTGGCCCAGATGCAGGCCGGCGTAACGGCCCCGGACTCGGCCAAAGTTCGCACCGTGCCCGACCGCCGTGCCGCCATTAGGGCCGCCGTGGAGCTGGCCGGCGCCAACGACATTGTGCTGGTGGCCGGCAAGGGACACGAAAATTACCAGGAAATTCGCGGCGTGAAAGCGCCGTTCGACGACAAGCTGATTTTAACCGAAATGTTTCTCCAATTGAACAAATAGCCCGTCATGTCGAGCGCAGCCGAGACATCTCGCGTGCAATGGTAAATAATTACTTGCGCGGGCGAGATGTCTCGGCTGCGCTCGACATGACGTTCTTTTTAATGCGCTAATGCTTTTTTACCTCTTCCGTTACCTGCACGACCATTACCACTTGCCCGGCACCGGCGTGTTTCAGTACACCACGTTCCGGGCCGGGCTGGCGGTGGTCATTTCCCTGCTCATTGCCCAGCTGTTTGGCGGCCGCCTCATTCGGGTGTTGCAGAAAAAGCAGGTCGGCGAGAGCATCCGCGACCTGGGTTTGCAGGGGCAGAACGAGAAAAAGGGCACGCCCACGATGGGCGGGCTCATCATTATTCTGGCTATTTTGGTGCCGGTGCTGTTGCTGGCCCGGCTGCGCAACATCTACATCATCCTCATGCTGCTCAGCACTGTATGGCTGGGACTGATTGGGTTTCTGGACGACTACATCAAGGTATTTCTTAAGAATAAGGAAGGGCTGAGCGGCCGGTTCAAAGTGCTGGGTCAGGTCGGGCTGGGCATTACCGTGGGCTGGGTGCTGTTTTACAGCAACGAAATCACGGTGCGCGAATACCTGATGCCCAACGGCCAGTACTCCGCCGTTGATGCCAGCAAAATCTTCAAAGACGTGCACCTGATGATTACTACGGTGCCGTTTATGAAGAATAACGAGCTGAATTACGGCGATTTATTTGCCACGGCCGGCACGTTTTTCAACGGCCTCTACGGCTTTCTGTACATCCCCATTGTCATTTTCCTGATTACGGCCATCAGCAACGGCGCCAACCTCACCGACGGCCTCGACGGGCTGGCGGCGGGCACCTCGGCCATCATCGGCATCACGCTGGCCATCTTCGCCTTCGTAAGCGGCAACGCCTTACTGGCTGATTACCTGGACGTCATGTTTATTCCCGACTCGGGCGAGCTGGTTATTTTCTGTACGGCTTTCGTGGGCGCGTGCATCGGCTTTTTGTGGTACAACAGCTACCCGGCGCAGGTCTTCATGGGCGACACGGGCTCGCTCACCCTGGGCGGCATTATCACGGTGCTGGCCCTGGTGGTGCGCAAGGAGTTGCTGATTCCCATTCTCTGCGGCGTGTTCATCATTGAAAACCTGTCGGTCATCGTGCAGGTCAGCTACTTCAAATACACCCGTCGCAGGTACGGCGAGGGCCGCCGCCTGCTGCGCATGTCGCCGCTGCACCACCACTACCAGAAGCTGGGCTACCACGAATCCAAAATCGTGTCGCGCTTCTGGATTGTCGGCATCATGCTGGCCGTCGTTACTTTGGTGACGCTCAAACTGCGCTAAACCAGCTTTTTGAAACTCCTTTTTCCTCGTTTACGCTGTGCAAAATTTCGTTGTAATCCTCGGCGCCGCCGAAAGTGGCGTGGGCGCCGCCCTCCTCGCGCAAGCGAAAGGCTTCGCCGTGTTCGTGTCGGACCGGGGGCCTATCCAGCCCGATTACAAAGCGCAGCTCACCCAGGCCGGCATCGAATTCGAAGAAAACCAGCACACGCTGGCGCGCATCCTGCAAGCCGGGGAAGTCATCAAAAGCCCCGGCATCCCCGAAAAAGCCCCGGTCGTTCAGGCATTGCGCGAGCAGCAGATTCCGATTATTTCCGAGATTGAGTTTGCCGGGCGCTACACCAAGGCCAGGTGCATTTGCATCACGGGCACCAACGGCAAAACCACCACCACGCTGCTCATTCACCATTTGCTGAGGAGTGCGGGCCTGCGCGTGGGCCTGGCCGGCAACGTGGGCTACAGCCTGGCCGAGCAAGTCATTGCCGACGATTTCGACTACTACGTGGTGGAGCTGAGCAGCTTTCAGCTGGATGACACGCATGATTTTCAGCCCTGGATTGCCATCCTGCTCAACATCACGCCCGACCACCTCGACCGCTACGGCTACTCGCTCGAAAGCTACGCCCAGGCCAAGCTGCGCATTGCCCGGAACCTGGACGGCAGCGGCAGCTTCATCTACAACGCCGACGACGAGGTGACGGGCAAGTATTTCCAGTCGGCGTTTTTGGAGACGCGCCAGCTGCCGTTCAGCTTGCACCACCGGCCCGATATGTGGCTGGCCGGCTATTATACCGGCGAGGAAACGCTTTGCACCACCCTTAGTCCGGGCCTCGACGAAGAAACCGGCCAGGAATTAAGCACCGCTAATTCGCCCTTAATCGGCCAGCACAACCGCCAGAATACCCTGGCCGCCGTGCTGGCTGCCCGCGTGGCCGGCCTGAGCACCGGGCAAATCGAAGCTGCTCTGGCCACTTTCCAAAACGCCGACCACCGCCTGCAACTGGTGGGCGAAATCGACGGCGTCCGCTTCATCAACGACAGCAAGGCGACCAACGTGGAGGCCGCCTGGTACGCCCTCGACGGCATCCGCCAGCCCATCGTCTGGATTGCCGGCGGCACCGACAAAGGCAACGACTACGCCAGCTTGCTCGGCCTGGCCGGGCACCGCGTGAAGGCCCTCGTGTGCCTGGGCGTCGACAACGCCAAGCTCCGCGCCGCCTTCGACCCGGTGGTGCCGCACGTGGAAGAAACCCGCGGCATGGCCGACGCCGTGGCCCGCGCCGCCGCCCTGGCCGCGCCGGGCGACGTGGTGCTGCTCTCGCCCTGCTGCGCCAGCTTCGACCTGTTCAAAAACT
>CAXTCS010000370.1:0-3466 GCA_964242365.1 uncultured Hymenobacter sp.
GGCCGGGGCGGCGGCCGGCTGGTCGGCCGCGCCGGGAGTCAGGGCCTGCTGGTCGAGGATTTTATAAATCAAATCCTGCTTGCTGAGGCGTTTGAAGTTGCCTACGTTCAGTTGCTCGGCAATTTCTTTGAGGTCGGACAGCAGCCGGTCCTTCAACTCGTTGATGGTGTGCATAAAGGGAATAGGGGGAGGGAAATAGTCGGCTTAAAGCGGGGGCTGGCGGCGCGCAAAGCCCCGGTTGGGGACTCAAAAAGCCAGCTACGGCACGGAAGCGGCGGAGCCGCGATAAAGCATTGGCAGGGTACGCGGGCTAGGAGCTAGCAGCGCGCGGCGCGCAATGGATAAGCAAGAAGTTTAGGTGCAGAGGGCCGCTGGAATTTTGGCAAAAGACGGGCCAAAGACGAGCATTCTGGCCCGCTGGCCCAGCCGCGGCGGCCGGTTGCTGGCGCAATGTTAGCGCATTACGGGCAAACCGCCAAATCGGCTGCCGGCCGGCTGGGGTTTAAACGCGCGGCGGTGGGAAATAAGTTGCGCATACCGGCCAAGCTTGTCGGAAAGGGCCGGCGACGGGGTCGGTTTTATGCCGACATTTGCCCCGTTCTCCCAATTGCTTCTCATGCTGCAACTTTCCGTTCTCCGCGACCAGACCGACCTCGTGCTGGCCGGCCTCGCCAAAAAACACTACGCTACCGGCCCCGCCGACGTGGCCGCCATCCTCGGCCTCGACCAGCGCCGCCGCGCCCTCCAAACCAGCCACGACGCCGCCCAAGCCGAGGCCAACGAGCTGGCCCGCCAAATCGGGGGCCTGATGAAAGCCGGCGATAAAGCCGGTGCCGAAACCCTAAAAGCCCGCACCGCCGAGCTCAAGCAGCACACCCAGGCCGCCGCCGGCGAGCTGGCACAAGTGGAGGAAGCCCAAAAACAGCTGCTCTACAAGCTGCCCAACCTGCCCCATGCCAGCGTGCCCGAAGGCCGCCACGCCGCCGACAACGAGGTGGTGCGCGAGCACGGCGCCAAGCCCACGCTCGGCCCCGAGGCCCAGCCGCACTGGGACCTGATTAAGAAGTACGACATCATTGACTTCGAGCTGGGCAATAAAATTACCGGCGCGGGCTTCCCGGTGTATAAGGGCCAGGGCGCCCGGCTTCAGCGCGCGCTCATCAACTTTTTTCTCGACGAGGCGCGGGCGGCCGGCTACACCGAAATGCAGCCCCCGATACTGGTGAACGAGGCCAGCGGCTACGGCACGGGCCAGCTTCCCGACAAGGAAGGCCAGATGTACCACGACGCCAAAGACGACCTTTACCTCATTCCCACGGCCGAGGTGCCGCTGACGAATATTTACCGCGACGAGATTATTCCCGCCGAAAAGCTGCCGGTGCGCCTGGCCGGCCACACGCCCTGCTTCCGCCGCGAGGCCGGCTCGTGGGGCGCCGACGTGCGCGGCCTCAACCGCCTGCACCAGTTCGACAAAGTTGAAATCGTGCAAATTACGGAGCCGGAGAAAAGCTATGCTGCGCTCGATACAATGGTCGCGCACATCGAAGGCCTGCTCCAAAAGCTGGGCCTCCCCTACCGCGTGCTGCGCCTCTGCGGCGGCGACATGGGCTTCACCAGCGCCCTGACCTACGATTTGGAAGTGTGGAGCGCCGCCCAGGGCCGCTGGCTTGAGGTAAGCTCGGCCTCCAACTTTGAAACCTACCAGGCCAACCGCCTCAAGTGCCGCTACAAGGTGGAGGGCGGAAAAACCCAATTGCTGCACACCCTCAACGGCTCGGCCCTGGCCCTGCCCCGCATCGTGGCCGCGCTGCTGGAAAACAACCAGACGGCGACCGGCATTGAGCTGCCGCAGGTGCTGCACAGCTACTGCGGGTTCAGCAAGATTGGGTAAACGCCCGTTATTGCGAGCGGAGCAATCGGTCCTGTTCTCAGCGACTCGCCCTGAATTGTGACACGTCCTTTTCTGGGACCGGAAAAAATCCCCTTTCCGGGCAGGGCTGGGGTTTGTCACATTATCGGGTCAGTTGCTGAGATTGGGACCGATTAGCTGCGCTGACCTTCGGGTGCCACGGCCTGCGGCCTCGCAATGACGGGCCTGGGGTTAATACTCCGCCATTTCCTCGTCCACGTAGCACCAGAGCCACCGCTCGCCGGGCTCGGCCGACGACACCACGGGGTGCTTGCTGGCGCGGAAGTGCTTGGTGGCGTGCTTGTTTTTGGAGTCGTCGCAGCAGCCGACGTGGCCGCACTCCTGGCACACGCGCAGGTGCACCCAGGTATCGCCGAGGGCCACGCATTCGGGGCAAACGTGTTTGGGCGCGGTTTTGAGGCTGGTGAGGGCGGCCAGGTGCGGGCAAGGGCTAGGCATGATTTCCAGTGGTTAGGTGTCGGTAACTATTGGCCCCAACTTAATGAACAGCAATTTACCGCCCGTCGCGGGTTGGCGGCAAGCCCAGGTCCAGTGTTTGTTCGCGCATGCACTTGAAATGGCCTTGCGGGCACTTGGCAAACCCGATTTTAGAGCACGGCCGGCAGCTCAGCCCCGGCACTTCGAGCACCCGAAAATCGGTTTTGTATGGGTACATACCAAAGGCGGGCACGGTGTTGCCCCACACGCTGAAAATATCCTTGCCAAAAGCCGCCGCGATGTGCATCAGCCCGGTGTCGTGGCTCACCACAAAATCGGCCTGCCGCAGCAGCGAAGCCGATTGGTGCAGCGAGTAGCGCCCGCAGCCGTTGACAATGAGCGGCGGCGCGGCGTTTTCGAGCGCGGGAAAATAATACGGACTATCGGGAATAGTAGCGCCGAATGACTGATTGACAGCGGCTTGCATCTCAAAAGCCTGCCCGATGACGTGCGCAATGCTTTCGTCTTCGGGGCCGCCGAGCAGCACGATGGGCTGCGCCAGCTTGGCGCACAGCTCGATGAGCTTGTCGACGGGCAGGCGCTTGGTGGCGTGCTGCGCGCCGATGGCCACGGCCACGTAGCCCCGCCGAAAGGGGTCGGGCAGCGTGGATAAATCCACTTCCTGGCTCGCGGGAATGAAATAGTCGAGGCCCCGGCCGTCGTTTTTCACGCCCAGCGGCGCGGCGGCGGCCAGGTAGCGGTCCACGATGTGGACGCGCGGCAATTTGTCAATCTTGAGGCTGACCAGCAGCCACTTCTGCCAGTTCAGCTTATCGAAGCTGCTCGATTTCACGCCCAGGCGCAGCTTGATGAGGCGGGTGCGCAGGTTGTTGTGCAGGTCGATAATGTAGTCGAACTGCTCGGCTTTTAACGCCTGAACCAGCTCGCCCAGGCTACCGGTCAGGCAGTGTATTTTGGTTACGTAGGGGTTGGGTTCCAGCAGGCCGCGGTAGCCGGGCTTGGTAGCAAAGTGGATTTCGGCGCCCGGCACCTGCTGCGCCAGCGCCCGCACCACCGGCGTGGTGAGCACGATGTCGCCGATGGAAGAAAAGCGGAGGA
>CAXTCS010000371.1:0-3448 GCA_964242365.1 uncultured Hymenobacter sp.
CGGCGAAATGGCCGACGCCGACTACGGCTACGTGGGCGTGGGCAAAGGCAAAATCTCCCTGTATCGCGGCCAGGAAGTCATCAAGAAATCGGTGCCCGAAGAAGCCGCTGTGGATGAGCTGATTGAGCTCATGCGCGAGGATGGGCGCTGGATTGAAAAGGAATTGGTGAAGGAGCCGGTGGGGGTATAGCTAATCATGAAGCCATCTTCTCTCATTGATTTCCAAGCCGACCAATTTCAAGCTAACGGCTTTGCCACATTGCCTCATCTCTATGAAGCGAAAGAAATCGCTGCCCTTCTGCGCAGTGTAGAAAACGCCCCCGCCAGCGGCCCTAATTTTCGGCGCAGTCAAGAAGTATTTGCCATTCGGGATTTGCTGGGCGAGGTGCCAGGGCTGTGGCCACTACTGGCTACGGAATCGTTGCGGGCGCTACTGGGAAAGTTGTTCCCCGAAGGCTGCCACCTTGTGAAAGCCATTTATTTTGACAAGCCAGCGGGTTCAAACTGGCTGGTCGCTTGGCACCAGGATTTGATGATAAACGTGGACCAGCGGACCAGTTTGCCAGGTTTTGGCCCGTGGACCAGCAAGCCGGAGGGTGTTTCGGTGCAGCCGCCGGTGGTGGTACTGGAAAACGTGTGCACCATCCGCATTCACCTCGACAACTGCGACGCCACCAACGGCGCGCTGAAGGTTGTGCCGGGCTCACACCGGCGCGGAGTGGTGCCTGCGGCCGGAATCGCGGCGCTCACGCCGAGGGCCGTGACGTGCGCAGTCCCGGCCGGTGGCGCAATGCTGATGAAGCCTTTGCTACTGCACGCGTCCAACCGCAGCACGAGCAACCAGCCGCGCCGGGTGATGCACCTAGAGTTTTCCTCAACGGAGCTGCCAGCAGAATTGCAGTGGCGGGAACGGCGGGAGGCGGTTGTGGATGAAGAGAATTAGAGCGGTAATGACGAGCGCAGCGAACCGAAGGTCAGCAGAGCCGAGCCTCCCGCGTGCACCATTGAATAGGTTGATGCCCAGCTTTGCTGCGCTCGGCATGACGGTTTTGCTTCTGTAATTACTCGCCTGGCTCAAATCATTTTGCCTTGGCTAATGTTACCTTTCTGAACCCAAACCTGCCCTGACATGAACGGTAAAAACCTCTTTAACTTCGGCCCCGTCCTCGGTTATTATTTCCGCCGCAACGACCCCAGCCGCAAGAGCAACTTCAACATGAAGACCATGCACTTCATCAATAAGCTCAGCCTGGCGATGTTCCTCGTGTGCCTGGTGGTGATGCTGTTCCGCTACGTGTTGTAATAAGTGGTGCGATGAACATTGAGGATTTTCGCGATTACTGCCTGCTAAAACCCGGCGTGACCGAGGAAACGCCTTTCGGCCCCGAAACCCTGGTATTTAAGGTAGGCGGCAAGGTTTTCGCCCTGACGGATATCGATACCTTCGGCAGCATCAACCTGAAATGCGACCCCGAGCGGGCCGCCGAGCTGCGCGAAGCCCACGACTACGTGCTGCCCGGTTTCCACATGAACAAGAAGCACTGGAACACGGTGCTCATCGGCACCGGCGCTCCCGAAGGCCAGCTGCGCGAGCTGATTGACCATTCGTATGACCTGGTGCGGACCTCGTTGCCCAAAGCGGTACGGCTGGCGTTTTTGGCCTGATAAGAATGTCATAACGAGCCGTTATGCTAGCCCCAGCGGGGCGACCTATCGGTAGAAACAGAATGCAAACGAACGTTTAAGCCCCAGCGGGGCGACCCAACTATTCCGCCCCGTTTGCGCAGAAGGTTGGGTCGCCCCGCTGGGGCTATTCGCTTTGTTTCCTTGGCGTCTCTACCGATGGGTCGCCCCGCTGGGGCTGGATACAGTTTCTACTGCCCAACCAAAAATACGGCGTTGCCGAACAGCAACTTGCCGCCCTGCCAGAAGGCCCGAAATAGGGGGTTATCGCCGAGGTAAACCACTTCGCCGCGCCCCAAGTCCTGGGTGCCGACCACGAACGTGTCCGTCAGCTCCTTGCGGGCCTTGGTGCCGATGAAGCCGGCCGAGTAGCTGTCTTTCTTGATGACGCCCACGTTCCAGCCGCCTTTGCCGAGGAAGCGGTAGTTGAGCGGGTTGCGCACCAGGGCAAAATACGTGTCGCCGTAGCCGAAGGCCAGCGGGTGGGTGTTGTCGAGCTGCACGCGGTAGACGCTGCCCTGCACCACGTCTTCGGCTTCTTCGCGCTCGGAGTCGCCGTAGCGGCGCAGAAGTTTGTAGGGGTTGGCTTTTTCGTCTTTTTTGATGGCCACCGAATCGGCGGGTTTGGTCTTGAGCAGGAAATCCTTTTTGTTGGCCAGGAACTTGGCGGCGCCTTCCAGGGCGATGAGTCGGCCGCCGTCGCGCACCCAGCCTTTGAGGTTTTCGAGGGCTTTGTCGGAATAAATGTCGGCGTAGTTGCCGTTGGGCAGAATCAGCACGTCGTATTTCTGCATCGCCACGCGGCTGAGGTAGTCGGTGCCGAGCACCGCGAGCGGGTAGCCCAGCTGCTGCTCGAAGAAGTGCCACACCTCGCCAAACGCGGTGGCGTCGACGCCCGGCCCGGCCACCACGGCCACGCTGGGCTGCTTCACAAAGTGCACGGTGCCCGAGCCCAAGTCGCGTCCGGTGGTAGAAAAGCCGGATTTCACGGCCGTCACCACGGTGCCGGCCGAGTCGGCCTGGGCGCGCACGAGCTGGTCGAAGCGGGCCCCCAGGGCCTCGTTGCCGGTGCGGGTGATGACGAGCGTGCCGGGCGCGTACTGCTGGCCTTCCGATTCGAAGGCTTTTTCGGCGTAGCGCACCTTCACTTTTTGCTGAAGCAGGCGACTCAGGAAACGCACGTCTTGCAGGCTGTTCCAGCGGGCCAGGTAGGCGTAGGGCCGGTCGGTAGCGGCGGCGCTGCCTTTCACCATCGCTTGCGCGGGCGCGGTGGCCGAGGCGTCGAGGCGGCCGGCGAGGGCGTAGGCTTTCACCCCGAAAGCGTAGGGCAGCGCCCAGGAAGTGATGTCGTACGTCAGCGAGTCTTCGAGCTGGGAGCGGGGCTCAAACAGCACCTTCACCAGCGTCGACTTGGGCTGGTACATGCTCACGACCACGTCGTGGGGCTCGATTTGCACGGCTTCGGTTTTGCCGGAGGTGTAGTTGAATCCCCGGGTTTTCAGGCGCTTGGGCGCGAAGCCGTAGCTGATTTGCTGGCGGTCGAGGTACTGGGTGAGGCTGCGGAGCTGGCCGGGGTCGTTGCCGGCGGCCAGCACGTAGGTTTTGTACTGGCCCTGGGGCTTGGTTTTGGCGGTGGCGAAATAGGCCTGAAACTCGCGCAGCAGGTCGTCGTGGCGCTCGGCCGTGGCCTGAATGGTGGCCCGGCTGGCGGCGTGGTGGTGGGCAATGCGCTGGGCCAGCGTCAGGGTGTCGCCGTCGAGGCGGG
>CAXTCS010000372.1:0-3447 GCA_964242365.1 uncultured Hymenobacter sp.
CCGAATTAAAATTGTAATCGATAACCACAACCTCACTCTTCAATAGACCACCGCCCTTGTAAATAATGAGACTAGTGCGACAACAAATATTATTGATTTCATTTATTCTATAAAAGAGTATTAGACTCACGAAATTAAATACATGCCAATCAGTTGTGCAGTATATCTACCTCACACCTGAATAACTCCCACGTTATACGCCTTCTCAATCGGCGCGTGATTAGCGGCCGAAATACCCTCTGAAATGACCAGGCGCGTTTCCAGCGGGTCAATCACGGCATCGACCCAGAGCCGCGCCGCCGCGTAGTACGGCGATAATTGCTCCTCGTACCGGGCTTTGATGCGGTCGAGCAATTCCTTTTCTGCTTCCGGCGTGATGACTTCGCCTTTGGCTTTGAGGGAGGCCACCTGGATTTGTAGCAGCGTATTGGCTGCCGCCGCGCCGCTCATCACCGCGAGCTGGGCCGTGGGCCAGGCCACGATGAGGCGCGGGTCGTAGGCCTTGCCGCACATGGCGTAATTTCCGGCCCCGTAGCTGTTGCCCACGATGACCGTGAACTTGGGCACCACCGAGTTGGCCATGGCGTTCACCATCTTGGCGCCGTCCTTGATGATGCCGCCCTGCTCGCTGGCCGAGCCCACCATGAAGCCCGACACGTCGTGCAGAAACACCAGCGGGATGCGCTTCTGGTTGCAGTTCATGATGAAGCGCGCCGCCTTGTCGGCCGAGTCGGAGTAGATGACGCCGCCCATCTGCATGCCGGTTTTCTTGCTCTTCACGATTTTGCGCTGGTTGGCCACGATGCCCACCGCCCAGCCGTCGATGCGGGCCAGGCCGCAAATCAGGGTCTGGCCGTAGAGGTCTTTGTAAGGCTCAAATTCCGAGTTGTCGACCAGCCGGTTGATGATTTCCATCATGTCGTAGGGCTTCACGCGGTCGGCCGGCAGCACGCCGTACAGCTCCTGCTCGTCGAGCCGGGGCTTGGCCGGCGCCACGCGGCTGAAACCGGCCGTGGCCTGCCCGCCCAGCTTGTCGAAAATGTTGCGGATGTGCGTCAGGCATTCCTCGTCGGTGTCGAACTTGTAGTCCGTCACGCCCGAGATTTCGGAGTGCATGGCCGCGCCGCCCAGCGCCTCGTTGTCGATGGTTTCGCCGATGGCGGACTTCACCAGATAAGAGCCGGCCAGAAACACCGAGCCCGTGCCGTTCACAATCATGGCCTCGTCGCTCATGATGGGCAAATACGCGCCGCCTGCCACGCACGGCCCCATAATGGCCGAAATCTGCACGATGCCCATACTACTCATCACCGCGTTGTTGCGGAAGATGCGGCCGAAATGCTCCTTGTCGGGAAAAATCTCGTCCTGCATCGGCAAATACACGCCCGCCGAATCGACCAGGTAAATAATCGGCAGCTTGTTTTCGATGCTGATTTCCTGGGCCCGCAGGTTCTTTTTGGCCGTGATGGGAAACCACGCGCCGGCCTTCACGGTGGCGTCGTTGGCCACCACCACGCATTGCCGCCCGGCCACGTAGCCGATAACCACCACCACGCCGCCGCCGGGGCAGCCGCCCTCCTCCTTGTACATGCCTTCGCCCGCGAAAGCCCCGATTTCGACCGTGGCCGCGCCCTTATCCAGTAGGTAGGCAATGCGCTCGCGGGCCGTGAGCTTGCCCTTGGCTTTGTGGGCGGCAATGCGCTTTTCGCCCCCGCCGAGGGCCACTTTCTGAAACTTTTGGCTGAGGGCGAAGCTGAGCTGCTTGAGTTGGTCTGCGTTGCGGTTGAACTCGACGTTCATAAAAAAGCGGGGTGGGATTGGGAAAGGATGGGCACAAAAAAATCCGCCCGGAGGCGGATTTCAAAGGTACGGCGCGGCATTTCGCCGTTGAAAAAACAGCCCGCCCGCTTACTTCTGCACGGCCGGGGCAGATTCCACTTTTTTCACCTCGGTGGTCACGGTGCCGTTGGGGCTTTTGGTGGTTTCGACCTTGCTCTTGTCTTTGCCCCCGCCAAACACCGAGAAGTGCACGTAGCGCTTGGGGTTGGCCTTGAAGTCGACCAGCAGGTCGTTGGAGCTGGCCGTGGTGGCGGCCAGGTTGTTGTAGAGCGTCGAGTCGTGCAGCAGCTTGCCCATCGAGCCCGACTGGTCGGTCAGGGCCGTATTTAGGCTCTTCACCGTCGTCTGGGCATCGGTCAGGGTGGCGTTGAGGCGGCGCAGGGCCGGGCCCACGGGCGCCGATTTCAGCGAGTCGGACAGCTCCGAAAAGTTCACGGCAATCTTGTCGAGCTTGCCCGTGGTTTTGTTCAGGGCGGTGCTCATCTGGGCCAGGTTGCGGGTTATCAGGTTGATGTTGCGCTGGTTGGCGTTGATGAGCTTCACCAGGGCCTCGGTGCTGGCGCGGGCCCCCAGCAAAGTGCCCTGAATGTTGGTTTGCGCGTCTTTGTTGAGAAAACCGTTGATGTGGGCCAGCGTGGCGCCCACCGTGTCGAGCACGGGCAGGGCCTTGGCCTGAAACGCGTCGGTGATGCTGGTCGGCGTCACCGTCCGGATTTCTTCGCCGCCCGAAAACTGCTTCGTGTTGCGGCCCAGGGTGATGGTGATGCCCTTCGAGCCGAGCAGCGTGCCGCCCAGGCTGGCCGTGGTGGAGTCGCCCACTATCACGTCTTTTTGCAGCTCCAGGGCCACGCGCACGCTGTTGCCTTTATCGGGCTCCAACTGCATGCTTTTCACCTGGCCCACCTTGATGCCGTTGAGCGCCACCAGCGCCCCCACGTTCAGCCCGTCGACTTTGGGATAGGTGGCGTAATAGGTATGGTCGGAGGAGAGGACGTTGCTGCCCCGCAAAAAATTATAGCCGATAACAAGCGCGGCAATGGCCACGATAGTGAGCAACGCCACTTTTATTTCTTTAGTTAACACGAGAAAGCAGGTGAATAGATGAGTAAATAGGTGAAGGCAGCGGCACTAAATCAAGCAGGTACGGCGAACGAGCAACCGCCGATTGCCACCGCCGGCATGGGCCTACGGGCTCGTTTGGCCCTTATCCGCCTTCCAGCTCGCGCTTGTATTCGTGAAAAGCGCGGTAAATGCCTGCCGCCATATACGACTGATTAGCTTTCTCGTTGAGGTACCGCTCTTCGGCGGGGTTGGTGAGGAAGCCCGACTCAATGAGCACCGACGGCATCGTGGCCTTCCACAGCACGATGAAGCCGGCCTGTTTCACCCCGCGACTGGCGCGGTTTACGCTGGTGCGCAGCTGCCGGTCCACGCGCTGGGCAAAGCGCACGCTGTTGGTAATGTAGGCCGATTGGAAGAGCGAAAACAGGATGTGGCTCTGGGGCGAGCGGGGGTCGAAGCCGTCGTAGCGCGACTGGTAGTTTTTTTCCTGAAGAATAACCGAGTTTTCGCGCTGGGCCACGCCCAGGTTGGCGGTGGTTTTGTGCA
>CAXTCS010000373.1:0-3429 GCA_964242365.1 uncultured Hymenobacter sp.
CATCGGGCCGGCGTAGGAGCGGGCGGGCGCGGCCGTAGAAGCGGCGGAAGCAGTGGTAACAGGAGTAGCCATACGGGGCGGAAGGTACAAAAAAGCCGGCTACGGGGCCGGCCAGGAGGCAAGTTGGGTCAACGCGCAGGGATTTGTGCCGGTATGAAATTAGAATTCCTTCTGCCCACTATCACTACTGAGTGAAAATATTTTGTAGCAGTTGAGAAGTAGCGTTCAGCAATGCTTATCTGGCTACACTTGCACAAGCTTCTATTTTGTGCGCTGCCCTCATAAAGTGCTTGGTAGCGTTACGCAATTACGCAAGCGCAACACACTCCACCGAAATTAAGATGCCTGCTGGAAAAGGCATTACCTGGGGTGTGCTTCTGGCGGGGGCATTTTCTGGAAAAACTTCTGCGTACACTTTATTCAATACGCTGAAATCATTGCCTGAAACCATAAAAACCGTTGTTTTTACAATTTTATCCATGCTACTTCCGAGCTCTTCGAGGATGATTTTGATGTTCATAAAAGCTTGCACGGCCTGCTCCTCAAAGCCGTTACTTAGTTTGCCAGTGCCTGGATTGAAGCCCGGAGTACCAGAAATAAATATAAGATTGTCCGCAACAACTGCTTGCGGAAATACATCCGTTGTTCTGGGCACTTTTGCCGTGTTAAAATTTTGTTTGGCCATCATTTATTTTATTAAAACAGCGTTTTTGAACAGGGTAGCGCGTAACATCACGGCCGCCGCAAACTATTTGGTTAGCAAGCGGCAGCAACCCGCTAATAGTCTGCAAGAGACTTGTGCAATTCCATTACCCGTTACCTAACTAAGGGCAATATATAAATATTATTTTTTGGGCGTGCGGCCACCGCGCCGCCCCAGCCAAGCGGCCCCCAACGTATTCGTGCCCGACCTTTGCCGGACTATGCACCTCACCGCCACCACCCAGTTCGGCCTGGAAGAACTGCTCGCCGACGAGCTGTACGCTCTTGGGGCCGACATTACGCACATCGGCTCGCGGGCCGTCGAGTTCATCGGCGACCACCGCCTGCTCTACGAAACGGCTTTGTGGAGCCGCCTTTCCATGCGCCTGCTGCGGCCGTTTGCCGCCTTCCACGCCGCCGACGAAAAGGGTCTCTACCGCGAGGTGGGCCGCATCGACTGGCAGGATTTCATTGGCCCCGACCAAACGTTTGCCATCACGGCGGTGGTGAACCGCTCCACGTTCGAGCACTCGCTGTTCGTGGCCCAGCTGACGAAGGACGCCATCGTGGACCAGTTTCGGGCCCGCACCGGCAGCCGGCCCAGCGTGGACACCCGCACGCCCGACATCCGCCTGCACCTGCGCATGAGCGAGAACGAGGTCATTCTCAGCCTCGACGCGGCCGGCGAATCGCTGCACCGCCGCGGCTACCGCCAGCACACCAACGAGGCGCCGCTGAACGAGGTGCTGGCCGCCGGGCTGGTGCTGCTCTCCGGCTGGGACGGCAAAAAGCCTCTACTTGACCCCATGTGCGGCTCGGCCACCATCCTCACCGAAGCCGGCTTGCTGGCCCAGCGCATCGCGCCCGGCCTGTTCCACCAAGGCAAATTTGGGTTCGAAAACTGGTACGACTTCGACCCGAAGCTGTGGCAGGAAGTGCGCGAAGCCGCCAAAAGCCAGCGCCTCGACGAGCCCCAGGCGTACCTCGCCGGCTCCGACCTCGACCCGAAAACCATCGACATGGCCGCTGCCAACATCACCGCCGCCGGCCTCGAAGACTGCATCCGCCTCTCGGTGCGCGACGTGAAAGACGCTACGCCGCCGAAGAACCAGGCGCCCGGCGTCCTCATCACCAACCCGCCCTACGGCGAGCGAATAGGCGAAGAAACGGAAATGGCGGCCTTGTACAAGACCATCGGCGACGCGCTGAAGGCGAATTTTCAGGGATATGATGCGTTCGTGTTTACCGGCAACCTGGAAGCGGCGAAGAGCATCGGGCTGAAAACGAAGCGCCGGACGCCGCTGTTTAATGGGCCGATTGACTGCCGGCTGCTGAAGTATGAGCTGTATGGGGGGAGCCGGCGAACCTCACCCCCCGGTTCACCTCACCCCCCGGCCCCCTCTCCTGCGGAGAGGGGGAGCCACGGCGGCGCGGATGAGGATGACGACGCAGGGGGACAATAAAGAGTCGTCAGGCTCCCCCTCTCCGCAGGAGAGGGGGCGGGGGTGAGGTGAACCGGCCACGCCGACCTACCTTACCCGCATGGAAACCCCGCGCTCCGTGCCATCCGGCCCCGAGGACGTTGCCAATTTCGTCTTCACCACCGAGGTCCGTCCGTGGCGCGAGCACCTCAAAGAATACGCCCGCCAAAACCGTCGGCAGCCCACTGAAGCGGAGGACCGATTGTGGCAGGCTCTGCGAAACGCTAAGTTAGGCGCACGCTTCCGCCGCCAACACGCCGTTGGAGGGTACATCGTCGACTTTATCTGCGTCCGGGCCTTCCTAATTATCGAGCTCGACGGCGAAATTCACCTCGCCCCCGAGCAGGCCGAGTACGACCGCGGCCGTACCTTCACGCTAACGGAATTAGGCTACCGCGAACTGCGTTTCACCAACCAGCAAGTGCTAAACCGCTTGGACGAAGTCCTCGCCCCAATAGCCCAAACCCTAAAAGCCCACTACCAAGAACAGCCGCCTGGCTCCCCCTCTCCGCAGGAGAGGGGGCCGGGGGGTGAGGTTACCCCGAACAACATGCCCGAACTCGCTTCCCCGCCCATGCTCACCGCCGCCCGCCAGGCCCTGAAACGGTACTACGGCTACGACAATTTCCGCCCCATGCAGGGCGACATCATCGAGCACATTCTGGCCGGCAAAGACACCGTTGTGCTCATGCCCACCGGCGGCGGCAAGTCGGTCTGCTTCCAGATTCCGGCGGTGGTGAGCGAGGGCACCTGCATCGTCGTTTCGCCCCTCATCGCCCTGATGAAGGACCAGGTCGAAGCCCTGAAAGCCAACGGCATCGCCGCCGCCTACATCAACAGCAGCGTGGGCCAGAGCGAGGCCAACGACATTGCCCGCGCCGCCGTGAGCGGCCACCTCAAGCTGCTCTACGTGTCGCCCGAGAAGCTGCTGTCCGAGGGCTTTTTGCAGTTTTTGAACCGGGTGAACATCAGCCTGTTTGCCATCGACGAGGCGCACTGCATATCGAGCTGGGGCCACGATTTCCGGCCCGAGTACACCCAGCTCGGCCAGCTGCGGACGCACTTTCCCGGCACGCCCATCATCGCCCTCACCGCCACGGCCGACCGCCTCACGCAGCGCGACATCCGCACCCAGCTCAACCTGAGCGAGCCCAGGGTGTTCCTCTCCAGCTTCGACCGGCCGAACATCAACCTCATCGTGCGCCCCGGCCAGGACCGCATCGGCTCGGTGGTGGAGTAGATGGGG
>CAXTCS010000374.1:0-3411 GCA_964242365.1 uncultured Hymenobacter sp.
GCAGGGCGACGCCACCGGCGACGAGCCCCTCTCCAAAAAAGCCGCCGAGTACCTGCGCTTCAAGTACAAGAAGCCCGGCGAAGCCTTCGTGGGCGTGGCCCACCGCATCGACCGCCCGGTGAGCGGCATCGTGGTGCTGGCCAAAACCAGCAAAGCCCTGAGCCGCCTCAATGAAATGTTCCGCGACTCGCTGATGACCAAGACGTATTGGGCGCTCACCGGCCGGCCGCCCGTGCCCGAAAAGGGCACCCTGGTGCACTGGCTGGTGAAAGACACCATCCGCAACGTTACCAAGGCTTACCCCGAAAAGCACTCCCAGGGCCTGCGCTCCGAGCTGCACTACGAGCTGCTCGGCCTGGCTGGCAACCGCTACCTGCTCCAGGTAAACCCCGTCACCGGCCGCCCGCACCAGATTCGGACCCAGCTGGCCACCGGCCTGGGCACGCCCATCGTGGGCGACGTGAAGTACGGCTTCATCGCTCCCCTGCCCGACGTAAGCATCGCCCTGCACGCCCGGCAGCTCCAGTTGCAGCACCCCGTCACGAAAGAGCAGATGACCTTCGTGGCGCCCCTGCCCGACGCCCCGCACTGGGACGCCGCCCGGGCTTTTTACAGTTAACATTTAACAGTTAACAGGTATCAATTAACATTTAACAGCAGTTCGGCTGCGCGCTTCCTGCTCAAGTGTTAAATGTTGGTTGTTAAATGTTAAATGAAGAATGTAAAATGAAGAATTGTGCAAGATTTTGGCCTTCCTGGCCAGAACACCTGCCTGCGCCCACGCTGGCCGTAATTTTGCGTTAACGCTGCTGAACCTTAGCCCAGGCTTTTTGCTTGTGCGGTCAGCTTCTCTTTAAGGCTTCTATGGCTATTCTCGTCTTTTTCGTTGCCCATTATTACTTGTCGCTGTTCACCCAGACGTTTTACCTGCACCGTTACGCGGCGCATAAGATGTTTACGATGAACAAGTTCTGGGAGAAGTTCTTCTTCCTGCTCACCTACGTTTGCCAGGGCTCCAGCTTTCTTTCGCCGCGGGCTTATGCGCTGCTGCACCGCATGCACCACGCCTATTCCGACACCGCGCTGGACCCGCACTCGCCCCATTTCTCGAACAACGCGTTCGATATGATGTGGAAAACCAAGGTGATTTACAACGACGTCGTGAACGACGTGCACGAAGGCGCCAAGCGTTTTGAGGGCGACATTCCGGAGTGGAAATGGCTTGATAAATTCGGGGGTACGGTGTATTCGCGCCTTGGCTGGGGCACGGCTTACGTGCTGTTTTACATCAACTTTGCCACCGCGTGGTGGCAGTATTTGCTGCTGCCCATTCACTTTTTGATGGGCCCCATCCACGGCGCCATCGTGAACTGGGGCGGCCACAAATACGGCTACCAGAACTTCGACAACCGCGACAAATCGCGCAACACGCTGGCGCTGGATTTTCTAGCCTTCGGCGAATTGTTTCAAAACAACCACCACAAGCTGCCCATGCGCGTGAACTTCGGCGTGAAATGGTGGGAATTTGACCCGACTTACGTCGCTATTTGGGGCCTCGACAAGGTTGGCATCATCCGGGTGAAGCGCAAGAACATGAATTTGAACACCATCTCCAAGCTGGCCAAGCCCAAGCGGGAGGCGGTGGCGGCATAAAACCGTCATCCTTCGCTGCGCTCAGGATGACAGACACGAAAAAAGCCTTGGCTCCGCGCCAGGGCTTTTTTCTGGCCTTTGCTAGCTAATGCCCTGACCAAGCGCTACCTTTGCACTCCCAATTTTTGGATACCTCACCAGACGCACGAGCTGCGTCGCACAACCCCCAAGGTTTATGGCAGTTAAAATCCGCCTCGCCCGCCGTGGCCGCAAAAAGGCCGCGACTTACGACATCGTAGTAGCCGACGCCCGCGCCCCCCGCGACGGCCGTTTCATCGAGAAACTCGGCACCTACAACCCCCACACCAACCCCGCCACCATCAAATACGACGCCGACCGCGCGTTTTACTGGATGATGACCGGTGCCCAGCCCACCGACACCGTACGGGCCATGCTCAGCTACCGCGGCGTGCTCTACCGTCGTCACCTCCAGCTCGGCGTCGACAAAGGCGCCATCACGCAAGATGTGGCCGACCAGCGCTTCAACGCTTGGAAAGAAGAGAAAGACGCCAAAATCGAAGGCAAGCGCACCGGCTTGGTTGATGCCAAAGAAGAAGCCCGCAAGGCTGCTTTCGCCGCCGAAACCAAGGTAAAAGAAGCTCGCTCGGAAGCCCAGCGCCAGAAAGCTGCCGCCCTACTGGCCGCCAACGCGCCCGCTCCGGCAGCCGAAGAAGCCACCGAGGCCCCCGCCGCCGAGGCTACGGCCGAAGCTGCCGAGTAGTCTCCAGGTTACTGAAAACCGAAAGAGTTTGGGAGTTGTGAGCCGGTTCGGCTGGCAACCCCAAACTCTTTTTCGTTATACCCCTCCCCGCCCATGCTTCCCGACGAAACGTACCAACTCGGCTACATCATCAAAACCCACGGCTTGCGCGGCCACGTCGTCGCGCACTTCGACGTGGACGACGCCAGCGCCTACGCCAAGCTCAAGACGGTGTACCTCGCCCTGGCCGGCGCGCCCGCCAAGCTGGTGGCCCACGAGGTCGAGAAAGTGCAGCCCCAGGCCGCCAACCGCGTGCTGCTGAAGCTGCGCGGCATCGACCGCATCGAGGAAGCCGAGCCTTTGCGCGGCTCCCAGCTGCACTTGCCCCTCGCTCAGCTGCCCACGCTGGCGGCCGACCAATTTTATTTCCACGACGTCATCGGCTTCACCGTGGTCGATGAAAACCTGGGCGAGCTGGGCACCGTCGAGAATTTCTACGAGCTGCCCCAGCAAGACATGCTGGCCATGCGCTACCAGGGCCAGGAAGTGCTGATTCCGGTGGTGGACGAGCTGGTGAGCCACGCCGACCACCAGAAAAAGGAGATTTACGTGAACCTGCCCGACGGCTTGCTCGATGTGTACCTCAAGCCCAGCTCGCAGGCACAGGACGAGGCCGACGAACCCGATGCCGCGTAAGCCCGTCGCCCCCAAAATCCGCGAAATCCGTTAACAAGCCGTTTCAATCCGTGATTCGCATCGACATCCTCACCTGCCTGCCCGAGCTGCTGGTCAGCCCCTTCGCTCACTCCATCGTGAAGCGGGCGCAGGACAAAGGCCTGGCCGAAATCCACGTCCACGACCTGCGCCAGCACGCCATCAACAAGCACGGCCAGATTGACGACTACGTGTTTGGCGGCGGCGCCGGCATGGTGCTGCGCGTCGAGCCCATCGCGGCCTGGCTCGACGAGTTGCAGGCCCAGCGTCCCTACGATGCCGTCATCTACCTCACGCCCGACGGCGAAACCCTGCGCCAGCCGCTGGCCAACCGCCTCTCGCTG
>CAXTCS010000375.1:0-3393 GCA_964242365.1 uncultured Hymenobacter sp.
GGGGCGTGAGCGGGCCGGCCGTGCTCAAGCTTTCGGCCTGGGGCGCCCGCCGCCTCAACGAGCTGGGCTACGTGGGCACGGCGCTTATTAGCTGGCTGCCAACCTTTACCGAAGAAACCTTGCGGTCCTGGCTGCAACAGTTCCGGCAGGAAAACGGCAAGAAGACCGTGGCCGTCAACCCCCAATTTGGCTTGCCCCAACGCCTGTGGCGCAACCTGAGCGAGCAAGCCGGCATCGCCCCGGAAACCCGCTGGAGCGACCTGCCCGCCAAGGCCCAAAACCGCCTGCTGGAGCTGCTGCTGCGCACGCCCCTGGCCGTGCGCGGCAAAACCACCTATAAGGAAGAATTTGTGACTTGCGGCGGGGTTTCGCTTGATGAAATCGACCTGAAAACCATGCAAAGCCGCCGGGTGCCGGGCCTGCATTTCGCGGGCGAGGTGCTGGATATCGACGGCATCACGGGCGGCTTCAACTTTCAGGCGGCCTGGACTACCGGCTTCCTCGCCGGCACCGCCATGGCCGCGCCCGTAGCCGCCGAGGCGCTGCTGTAACCTTCGCCCCGGCCAGGGAGTAAGAGAGCGGGTAAGTCATACTTAAAATATTCCCCCTTTCCCATGGAAGCCAAAGCCACTCAAGCCCTGCTCAACGAATTGGTCGAAACCCTCAAAGATGGCCAGAAAGGCTATTCCGACGCCATGACCGACGTTGAAGATGCCCAGCTCAAAGCAACTTTTAAGAAATATGCCGTGCAGCGCGCCGGCTACGTTACCGAGATTGAGGACCAGATGTTCAAGCTGGACCTGCACCCCGATACCAACGAGGGCTCGTCGATAACCGGCACCGTGCACCGCGCCTGGATAGACCTGAAATCGGCCCTTACCAGCAAGGACAACAAAGCCGTGCTCAACGAGTGCGAGCGCGGCGAAGACTACGCCAAAAAGGCCTACCAAACCGCGCTGAAAGCCCAGGATTTGCCTTCTGCGCTGAAATCGGTTATTGAAAAGCAATACCAGGGCGTGCAAGAAGCCCACGATACGATTAAGGCCCTGCGCGATTCGGCGAAATAAGTGCAAGCCCCAAACGCTGAAGTAAGCCCATCAAAAAAGCCGCTCAATTGAGCGGCTTTTTTGCTTTCTAACCTACCATAAACTCACCTAAATAACACACCAAAGCTGGTTAATCCAGACACACGCGGATAGTCTCTATTCGTCGAAGCTTTCGGTGCGGGGCGCACGCGGGGCATCGCCTTCACGTGCGCCACCAAAACCGCCTTTGTTACCATAGGACGGCTTGCTGCCGTAGCTGGGCTTGTCGCCGTAGCTCGCTTTGTTGCCGTAGCCGGGCTTGTTGCCGCCGTAGCTGCTGCCGCCTTCGCGACGGTCGCCATAAGCCGGCTTGCTGCCGAAGCTGCTGCCCCCGTCGCGGGTGCCTTTGTAGCCCCCGCCGTAGCTACTGCCGCCTTCGCGGCGCTCGCCCCCGCCGTAGCTGCTGCCGCCGCGGTTGCCGCCTTTGTAGCCGCCCCCGTAGCTGCTGCCGCCCTCGCGGCGGTCACCGCCGAAGGAGCGGCGCTCGCCGCCCCGGTCGCCGCCGAAGCCGCCGGGCCCGCCGCCCGTGCCACCAGTGCGGCTAAAGCCTTCTTCTTTCGCCGCGCCTTCCTGCACCGGCGTGGCAATGCTGAAGCTCACCGGCGTGCCCTGGATGCTGGTACGGCCCAGCTTGCCCACGATTTCATCGGCAAATTCCGACGGCACTTCCACGAAGCTGAACTTGTCGTAGAGGGCAATGTCGCCCACTTTGGCGCCGGTCAGGTTGCTCGACTCCGAAATCAAATCCACGATGTCGCGGGGGTGAATCCGGTCTTTCTTGCCCATCGTGATGAATAGGCGCGTAAAGCCGGGGCGGGCCGTGCCGGCCGCCTTGCTGGCGTCGAGGCTCTGCTGGGCGCTCTTGTCCTCTTTCATTGTCATTTTCAGCAGCGCGGCGGCGATGTCGAGCGAGGTAATTTCCTCGCTCTGGTCGAGCAGGCGCTGCACGCGGCCCACGTACTTATCAAGGTTGCCTTTCTCGACAATTTCCTTGATTTGATTCAGGAACAACGTGGTTTTCACTTCCGAAACATCGGCAAACGACGGCACCTGCTCCAGTTTAATCTGAGCCTTGGTGAAGCGCATGATGTCGCGCAGCTTGTAAATATCGCGGCCGCTCACAAACGTGAAGGCTTTGCCCGATTTGCCAGCGCGGCCCGTGCGGCCGATGCGGTGGACGTAATATTCTTCGTCGGCCGGCAGGTCGTAGTTGAAGACGGCCTCCACGTTGTCCACGTCGATGCCGCGGGCAGCCACGTCGGTCGCCACCAGTACTTCGATGGTCGACTTGCGGAATTTGTCCAGCGTGTTCTGGCGCTGCTGCTGGCCCATGTCGCCGTGCAGGCCTTCGGCGAAATAGCCTTTGGCCTGCAAATCAGCCACGATTTCGTCCACCATGCGCTTGGTGTTAGCGAAAACGATGGACGACTTCAGGTTGTACATGTCGAGGATGCGGGTCAGCACGTCCTTTTTCTGGGGGCCGCGCACCTCAAAATAGCTCTGCTCGATGTTGGTCACCGTCATCGTCTGGTGGTTCACCTTCACTACCTGCGGGTCGCGCTGGTATTTCTTGGTGAGTTCCATGATGGGCTTGCTCATCGTAGCCGAGAAGAACACCGTCTGGCGCTCCTTCGGCATCTTGCTCAGAATGAACTCAATGTCGTCGCGAAAGCCCATGTCGAGCATTTCGTCGGCTTCGTCCAAAATGATTTTGGTGGTGTTTTCCAGCTTCAGAGTACCCCGCTCGATGTGGTCCATGATGCGGCCGGGCGTACCGATAACAATCTGAACCCCACGCTCTAGGGCGCGCAGCTGGCGGTCGTAGGGGCTGCCGCCGTAAATCGGCACCACCATCAGGCCGCGCTTGTACTTGCCGAGCTTCTGGATTTCGCCCGAAACCTGCACCGCGAGCTCGCGGGTGGGGCAAAGCACCAGTACTTGCACGTCGCGGCTCTCAGCATCCACGCCTTCGATGGCAGGAATGGAAAAAGCGGCGGTTTTGCCGGTGCCCGTCTGGGCCTGGCCGATAACGTCTTTGCCAGCGAGCAGCGCGGGGATGGCGGCGGCCTGGATGGCCGAAGCTTCCTCGTAGCCCATCTCGGTGATGGCGCGTTGTACTTCCTCGGAGAGGTTTAGCTCGTCGAAACGAACCACAATTTTTTCAGCTTCCATGAATGTGGAATTAGTAAGGGGTAAGAGACTTAGCTCTGAAAACAGCCGTACTCAGCGACGTTTCCCCTCCTTCTACCTTGTCACAATCAGGCGGGAAAAAACAACCAAAAAACTACGCGGCCAATGCGTTAGCGCC
>CAXTCS010000376.1:0-3389 GCA_964242365.1 uncultured Hymenobacter sp.
AACTCGCCGACGCGGCATATGCGGGCAGCTTAATAGACGTTTGGTTTTGTCCCAATGACTGCGCTTTCTTGGACCGGAAAAAGGACTCCTAATCAGCAGGCCTTTTTCCGTTCCAAGAAAACGCAGCCGTCGAACTTAGACGAGGTAGGGTGCGGGGCTTGCCCCCGCCCGTCGTTGCAGGAACTTTGGACAAGTCGTGCAACGACGGGCGTGGGCAAGCCCCGCACCCTACCTCGTTAGTACTTACTCAACTACCACGCGCTGAATGCTGGGGGCGCGGCGGTCCATTTGCACGGTGAGCAGGTAGGTGCCGGCGGCGAGGCCCGTGGTGGCCAGCTCGGTGGTGCCGCCGCTGAACGTGCGGGCAAGCACCAGCTGGCCCAGCACGTTGCGCAACGTAAGCTGGGCCGTGGCGGCGGGCGCCGCCAGGGTTATATGCAGCGTGCCTTTGGCCGAAATCGGGTTGGGCCAGACGCTAAACCCGCTCCCGGTGGCGCGGGCCGTGGCCGTGGCGAGGGTTACCGTGAAGGCTTGGGCGTTGCTGGGGCCGCCGGCCGCCGTCACTACCACGGGGCCGGTGGTGGCGCCGGCGGGCACGGTGAAGGTGATGGTCGTCGCATTCACAACGGTGTAGTTGGCGAGGGCCAGGCCGTTCAAAGTCAGGGCCGTAGTGCCGGTGAAAGCGGTGCCCGTGAGGGTAACAAGGCTGCCCACTGGCCCGCTGGCGGGGCTCAGGCTGGTGATGGTTGGGGCCGGAGGCGGCGTATCGCAGGTGGCGCTCAGCACGAACGTGCCGGCGGTTATCGGGCCGGTGCCTTCCTGGTAACCACTCACGAAAATGTGGTAGACGGTGCCAAACACGGAGCTAAACGTTGCGGTCGAGGCCACGGTATTGGCGGCGCAGGCCGTCGCGTCGTCGTTGCCGGCCACGCACGTAAGGGCGCCGCAGGGGCCCGAATACACGAATAGCTTGGTATCGAACTCGGTGCCAGCGGCACAGGTGGAGACGGTGATATTAGCCCCCGTGCCCGTGATGGTGTAAAATACCCCGCCTCCGTCAACCGTAATGGCGGAGCACGAGGCCGTGGGGTCGCCGGTGGCGGTGGCCCCCGCCGTGGTGCCGGTCAGCGATTGACCGCACGCCAGCCGAATGGCATTGGCGCACAGGTCGTTGAGCGGCGGTACCGTAAAGTCGGTGCCGGAGGTGCCCAGCCCGCCGGGCCCGGCCACGGTGATGGGACCGGTGGTGGCCCCGATGGGCACGGTCGCGGTAATTTGGGTGGCTGAATTCACGGTGAAGGCCGGCGCGGCAGTGCCGTTGAATCTCACCTGCGTGGCCCCGGTGAAGTAGTTGCCGGTTAGCACAACCACTGTGCCGGCGGGGCCGATGGCGGGCGTAAACGAAGCGATAACCGGGGCCTGAATCACGACAAAGCTGGCCGCCGAAGCACCGGTCCCGGCGGGCGTAGTCACGGCCACGGGCCCGGTGGTGGCCCCGACGGGCACGGTCGCGGTAATTTGGGTGGCCGAGTTCACGGTGAAGGCCGGCGCGGCGGTGCCGTTGAATTTCACCTGCGTGGCGAACAGGAAATTAGTCCCCGTGATGACGACGCTGGCCCCCACCGGACCGGTAGCGGGCGCAAAACCGGTGACGGCGGGCGGCGGCGCCACAACAAACGGCAGCGCCGAAGTAGCCGTGCCGGTTGGGGCCGCCACCGTGACGGGGCCGGTGGTGGTACCGGCCGCCACGGTAGCCGTCAGTTGAGTGGCCGAAAGCACCGCGAAGCTGGCGGCGGCCGTGCCGTTGAAGCGAACGGCGCTGGCCGCCGTGAAATTCGAGCCCAGTACGGTTACGACCGTGCCGGCCAGTCCGCCGCCCGGCGTGAAGCTGGTGATGGTGGGCCCCACCGCGGGCGGGGTAATGGTGAAATTAGCGTTCGAAATATCGAAGAAATAGTTGTTGGCGGCTTCCACCATCACCCGGGCCTGGGTTTGGGCCGTGGCGGGGCTGGGCGCGACGACGACCGCCGAGCCGTCGTTGGCTTCGTTCAGGGCCAGCGCTACGGGGTAAGTCAGGCCGCCGTCGAGGCTGAGGCGCAGGTTAACGAGGGGGCAGCTTACCGGCGCGTTGGCGGTGCCGGCCACGTCCCAGGTTATGGTTTGGGCCGCGCCGCCGGTCCAGGTTACGGGCGTGTTGGGGGCCGTGACCACGAAAGGGCCGGCGGCGCTGCTCACGCTCAACGTCACGAGCGGGCTGAAATTGACGCCGCCGACGACGCCGGCCGGGCCGCTGTGCTCGTCGCGGGCCGTGCACCGGAACTTCAGCGCGCGCGTCACCGTGGGCAGCCGCTCGCCGATGCTGGTGGTGTTGGCCAGCAGGTTACTCAGCCGGGGAAAATAGCGGGTGCCGCTGGTCGTGGGGTTGAAGGACCGGAAAAGGGGCACATTCTGGCCGGCCACCTGGGCGGCGGTGGGCGGGCCGGCGGGCCCAAGGTCCAGCTCTTCCCAGGAGTACGTCAGGGCATCATTCTCGGGGTCGGTGGCCGTGGCCGTCAGCTTGAAAGGCGTGCCGATGGGCAGGGTTTTGCCGCCGGCCGGCGCCGTTACCGTGGGGGCCGAGTTGCCGGTGGCGCGGCTGGTGCCGCAGGCCGTGCTGTCGATAAAAGCCCGCATTTCCTGGTAGTTGCCGGTGTGGAAGGTGGGGTCGGAATGGGCTTGCAAATCGTTGGCAGCGCCGCAGATGCCGGCGTAGCCCATGATGGTTGAGCCCGAGCCCGGCTCCCAGGCCGTGGTGGCGTGGCGGTTGTCGCCCCCGCAGTTGCCCCCGTCGCCGTTGAAGGGGTGGGTGCCCCCGAACTGGTGCCCCATTTCGTGGGCCACAAAGTCCACATCGAAGGCATCGCCCACGGGGTCGGGCAGGCCGGTCACGCCTTCGGCTTTCTGGGCGGCGTCGCACACCACGCCAAGCGCGGCAATGCCGCCCCCGCCGGTGCTCACCACGTGGCCGATATCGTAATTAGCCGTCCCGATGATGCGGTCGATGTTGGCCTGGTTCTGGTCCAGCATGGCCTCGCCGTCGTCGTTGGTGTAGGCGGGCGACGGCTGCGGGCCGGTGCCGCTGAGAAATACCAGCTTGTCGTTGTTGGGCACCAGCACCAGGCGCACGGCCAGCTCTTTTTCGTACACGCCAACCACGCGGTTCACCGTCGTGACCTCGGCCGCCAGCACGTCGGCCACGGTGTTGCCCTTCACCAGCGCGTATTCGGGGGTGCAGGCCAGGGCCAGGCGGTAGGTGCGCAGCTCGGCGCCGCTGGCAAGCGAGCGGGCGGCCTGGCTGGCCGGCGCGGCGCGGCGCGCGGTGGCCAGCCGGTTGGCGGCGGGGCCAAAAC
>CAXTCS010000377.1:0-3381 GCA_964242365.1 uncultured Hymenobacter sp.
GCTTCACCATGCCCACCATCATGTAGAAGCAGGTGGTTTTGCCGGCGCCGTTGGGCCCGAGCAAGCCCACGATTTCGCCCTGCTCCACCGTGACCGACATGTCGTTGACGACGGTGCGGGCTTTGTATTTTTTGACGAGGTGGTCGGCGCGGAGAATCATGGGCACAAAGGTACGGCCCCGCGAGAGGCGCGGCGGGCACCAAAACAAACGATTGGTTGGGGCAAAATATTCGGCTTGCCTAACAATTGCCTTGAATTTTTCCGTTACTTTTAACCCTCAGAATCTAACCCACCCTAAATTCATTTTTTTATGACCGTAAAAACACTACTCCTTGCAGGGGGCACGCTGCTAGTCAGCACGTCGGCGGCGTCGGCCAACGGCTTTCAGGTAAACCTGGGCGGGCAGAAAAACATCGGCATGGGCGGCGTGGGCGTGGGCCTGTCGCTCGACCAGGCCGCCATGTTCTACAACCCCGGCGCCCTGGCCCTGGTGCGCGAAAACGGCGTGCAGGTGGGCGTGAACTTCGCCATTGCCCGCGTCGGCTACCGCAGCACCGAGGGCGGCCCGCAGCGCAACCTGCAAGGGCAGCCCGTGGTGGTGCCGTTCAACTTCTACGCCGGCTTCGGCCCGAAAGACGCCAAGTACAAGTTTGGCGTGGCCGTGTACACGCCCTACGGCAGCACCCTGAAATACGCCAATGGCTGGGAAGGCCGCTACGCCCTGACCGAAATCACCCTTCAGGCGGTGTACGTGCAGCCCACGTTTTCCTACGCCATCACGCCGCAGCTGAGCGTGGGCGCGGGCCTGACCATTCTGGCCTACGGCAACGTGAACCTGCAACGCGACGTGCCGCTGCCCACCGGCGACGGCCACATCACGCTCGACGGCAAGGCCAAAACCAAGTTTGGCGTGAACGCGGGCATTTTCTTCAAGCCTTCCGACAAGCTGAGCGTGGGCGTGAGCTACCGCTCGAAGATTGACGCCAAGGTGGAGAACGGCGACCTGACACTTTCGGGCCTGCCCGCTGCCGGCTCGCCCAGCGCCGCCCTGATTAATCCGCGCTTTACGGCCGATAAATTCAGCGCCACGCTGCCGCTGCCCGCCGTGGCTTCCATCGGCCTCGGCGTGATGCCGAACGAAAAACTCACCATTGGCCTCGACGCTGCGCTGACGTTCTGGAGCACGTACAAGACGCTGGACTTTGGCTTTAGCGGCAACTCCGGGCTGATTAACAACAGCTCAACGTCGACCTCGAAGCGCTACTACCAGGATGCGCTCACGTTCCGCCTCGGCGGCCAGTATAAGGTGAACGACAAGCTGGCCGTGCGCGCCGGCACGGCCTACGACTTCTCGGCCGTGAAAACCGGCTACGTGGGCCCCGAAACCCCCGACGCCGACCGCTACCACATCACGGCGGGCGTTTCTTATAACGTGACCGAGAAATTTGGCATCGACGCGTCTTACCTGTTCGAGAACTTCCTCAAACCCAGGACCGGGGCGACTTGCTGGACGCGGGCACGACCGACCGGGTGGCGGGCACTTACAAAACCACCATCCACGTCCCCGGCATCGGGCTCAGCTACAAGTTTTAAGCTGGCCGTCCGCGTTTCTTTCTTAAGCCTTCACTCGCATTCTTAGGTTGATATGAAAAAGTTCTTAAAATACACCGCGCCGGCGCTGGCCTTGCTGGGGCTGGCACTTGGTGGCTGTCAGGTTGACGTTAACGGGCCCAAAGCCAACGGGGGCGAGGCCGATTTCAGCAAGTACGTTGCCGTGGGCAACTCGCTGACCGCCGGCTTCGCCGATAATGGCCTGTACCTGGAAGGGCAGCAGAATTCGTACCCCAGCCTGCTGGCCGGGCAGTTCAAGCAAGTGGGCGGCGGCGATTTCGTGCAGCCGCTTTTTCCGGCCGCCAACTCCGACGGCAGCGGCCACCTGAAGCTCAACGGCTTCGACGCCACGGGCAACCCGCAGATTGTGCCGGTAGCGGCCAACGCAGCGGTTGGACTCGGGGCCGACACCAAAACCCCGCTGCTGGTGCGCTACACCGGCACCGACAACCAGAACCTGGGGGTGCCCGGCATCCGCATTGCCGACATCACCACGCCGGGCTACGGGCTGAACAACCCCTTGGGCTTCAACCCCTACTTTGAGCGGCTGTTGCCGGCCGGCAACCCCATGCCCTACCTGAGCTACGTGCAGGAGCGCGTGACCACGCTGAAGCCTACGTTCTTCACCAACTGGCTGGGCAACAACGACGTGCTGGGGTACGCTACCTCGGGCGGCGTGGCTCCGCTCACGTCCGTGGATGAATTCAGCACCAAATACGCCCAGGTAACCGATGTGCTGACGGCGGGCGGGGCCAAAGGCTTGGTGGCTTACATTCCGAGCGTAACCAACCTGCCCCTGTTTACCACCGTGCCCGTTACGGCTGTGATGGCCGGCGTGGGGGCTAACGCGGTGCCCGATGCCGTGAAGGCGCAGCTAACCGCTGGTTTGAGCCTGACGCCTGCCCAGGCCGCTACCATTCGCTTTGGCTTGTTCATTCGCACGGGTGCTGGCGCCGTGCGCGAGGCCAACGCCAATGACCTGATTTTGCTGCCCGCGCGGGCACTCGTGGGCGCGCCTTCCACCACCAGCCCATTTCCGGGCGGCTTCGGCATCGCCATCGCGGGCCTGGCCCCGCAGCAGGCGGCTGGGCTGGCAGTTGCCGCGCCCGCCAATGCGCTGCCGAACGGCGCGGTGCTCGATGCGGCCGAAGTATCCGCGGCGGTCGCCCGCACCACTGAGCTGAATGCTGTCATTCTGTCGAACGCCATTCGCAAGAACCTCGCGGTTTGGGATTCCAACACCTTCTTCACGGGGGTGGCACGCAGTGGCCTGGTCATCAACGGCGTGAGTAATTCCACCGCCTTCATCACCGGCAACCTGTTTTCGCTCGACGGCGTGCACCCGACGCCGCGTGGCTACGCGGTTATCGCCAACGAGATGATTAAGGTCATCAACGTGAAATACAACGCGCACATTCCCGGCATCGACGCCACCGCTTACCGCGGCGTGAAGTTTCCGTAACGGGTCGCCTTCGAATTGCAAAAAACGCCGTCTCCTCATCGGGGACGGCGTTTTTGTTTATGAGAACCGGCGGATGATGGGCGGGAATCAGCCCCGCACGCTAGGCGTTGGGACCGGAAATCGGCTCTAAGCGGGACACCTGCCGGGCCAGGTGAGCGGCGATGAGCTGGGCGTGGTGCCGGCCGTTTTCGATGAACCAGCGGCTGGTGGCCCGGCCGCCGCACACGGTGCCGGCCACGAACAGGCCGGGCCGGGTGGTTTCGTGGGTGGCGGGGTCGAAGAGCGGGGCGCGGGCCTCGTCGGCAGGA
>CAXTCS010000378.1:0-3308 GCA_964242365.1 uncultured Hymenobacter sp.
CGGCGATGATGAGCGGCTGGAAGTTTTTCTCCCACTCGGCGTTCCAGTTTTGGCGGGTGATGATGCGGTGCGAATGGTTCAGGTCGCCGAGGCCTTCGTAGCGGCTCATGATTTCGGCCACCGCGTCGGGGTTGAACGCGGCTTCGGTGGTGTAGGCGCAGAAGCCGGCGTCGTTGTCTTCAAAGGTGTCGAAACCCACTTCGGCCAGCTCGGCCACGAGGATGTCGGCCAGCTCGCGCGGGGCTTCAACGGTCAGTTCAATAAAATCCATAGGGGAATTATAAATTATGAATTATGAATTTTTCGCTTCAATAAATCGGCTCATTCGAAGCCATTTATAATTGATAACTCATAATTCATAATTAATCTGTTTTGCAGCCGGCAAACGAGCGCACCGTGGTGTAGTGAATGGCAAAATCGGCCTTGCTGCGGTCGGTGGTTAGAAACAGCACGTAGTCGGCAAAGTCGCGGGCGGGGGCGTCGGCCCACAGCCCGGCTTTGTCGGCAAACAGCTTGTTGGCTTCCTTGAATACGAGCAGGTCGGCGAAGGCTTCCTCGGGCTCAACGTACACGGTGCCAAAGCAGTAATTGCGCCGGCTGGGGTCGGTTTCGAGGTAGATTGAGCCGTAGATTTTGCACGGTTCGAGGGGGCCCGCCGTTCGCGTGCTGGCCGCCACCGGCGCGCGGGACGGTGCTGGATGGGCCGGCGCGAGCGCCAGAAAAGCCGTGAGCAAAAAGGAGAAGAACATAGCGGAAGCAACAAGTTTTCGCGCGGAAGTACGCCAATTCGCTGGGGCCGAGGTCAACAACGGTGCCAGGCCCGGGGATTAAATACTCGCGCAGAAGTATTCGTATTGTCGTGCTCATCTGGCGTCCGCGCAGCCGAGGCATCTCGCGTGCAACAGTAATCCAATCGTTGCGACATCATTGATTAGTGCCAGCACGCGAGATGCTTCGGCTGCGCGGACGCCAGATGAGCATGACGTTCTTTCTTATGCGGTTGCTTATGCACAACTGCACAACCACTTAAAACGACTGAATGATGGACACGAAATCGGCTGCTTTTAGCGAGGCCCCGCCGATGAGGCCGCCGTCGACGTCGGGCTGCGCGAAAAGCTCCTTCGCGTTTTGGGCATTGGCCGAGCCGCCGTACAAAATGGTGGTGTCGAGCGCGGCCTGGGCGTCGTAGGCGCGTGCGATTCGCTCGCGGATGAAGGCGTGGACCTCCTGGGCCTGCGCGCTGCTGGCCGTGCGCCCCGTGCCGATGGCCCAAATGGGCTCGTAGGCGACGGTCACCCGGTCAAATTCCTCGTTGCTGAGGTGAAATAAGCCGTCGGTAAGCTGCTTGCCGATGTAGTCGAACGTCTCGTCGGCCTCGCGGGCGTCGAGCGACTCGCCGACGCAGAAAATGGGTTTCAGGCCGGCCGCCAGGGCGGTTTTTAGCTTCTGGCTCAGCAGCTCGTCGTCTTCGCGGAAGTACTGGCGGCGCTCGGAATGGCCCAGAATAACGTACTCGCAGCCCACCGAAGCCAGCAGCTTGGCCGACACCTCGCCGGTGAAGGCGCCGCTTTCTTTCTGGTGGCAGTTTTGCGCGCCCAAATGAAATTTAGACGACTGGGGCAGCTGCTGGCCCACGCCGTGCAGCAGCGGAAACGGCGGGCAAATGACGATTTCCGGGGCGGTGGCGCTGGCTGCGGCCTCGCCGGCCAGCCGGGTGATTTCTTCTACCAGGGCCAGGCCCTCGGGGTAGGTCAGGTTCATTTTCCAGTTGCCGGCAACGAGGTTTTGGCGCATAAATAACTAAGCCGTGAGGGCGGGTGAAGTGGGAGGTATCGCCCGCAAAGCTAACTGCCAAACCGCCGGCTAAAGACGAAGCCGATGCGCTCTTCTTAACTGTCGGCGCGCATCGATTTGCGGGCGGCAATCTCGGCCTCGGCGGCAGCGGCGGCTTCGGCGGCCAGCTCCCACGGCTGCTTGCGCCCGCCCAGTTGCGACAACCCCACCCCGGCAATGGCCGTCACCGCCGCACCACCCAGCGCCAGCCAGCCCAGCTCGGGCACTTCGTGCATGCGCGCCACCCAGAGCCACGCCAGCGCCCAGGCCACTACCAGCGGAAACACGAGGTCCCGAAATACGCGGCTTATTATGAGGGCCAGCGCCACGGCAATCAGCAGGACGCCAAGCGCTAGTATTACCGAAAGGCCTTCGTTGGGTTTCAAGCCCAGCTGCTCCAGGCCAATGGTCAGGTTGATGATGACGGCCACCGAAATCCAACCCAGATACAGCGAAAACGGCACGCCCGCCAATGCCGGGGCCGCCTCGGCAAACACCCGCCGCCGAACCCGGCCGTAGGCAGCGCTAAAGCAGCCCAAAATGAGGAGCATGACGCCCACGCTGGGCAAAATCAGCTCGTAGGCAAACAGCACGACCCACGCGCTCGTGGCCACGCTGGCCAGGGCGAGGGGCTTGGCCACGGCGTCGGGCAACGACAGTTTTTGCTGCGCGGGCAGCAGCTGCCACACCGCGTACACCGCCAGCGCCAAAAAAATCAGCCCCCAGATGCTGAACGCATACCCAGCCGGCGTGAGCAAGGTCGGGTATTTGGCCGAAACCTGCCGCATGGTTTGGCCGCCGAAGGGATGGGTCTGCGAATAATAATTGAGGAAAATATTACCAAAAACAGCAATTGCGGCCACCCAGCGCCATAACCGGCCAGCCGCCGAACGGTCGGGCGCGGCGTAGTGGTCGGGAGCCGTGGTGGCGGTGGGCATTATAGCGGTGGGCATAAAAAAGGGGATATAGTGGGCACACATACGTACCCGCCAGGTGTATCGGATTACGAATAAAGCACCCCAAATTTTTGCGCCAAAATCGCTGACCAACTGGAAGCAAATTATCCAGGCAACGCCGCCACGTTGCCTAACGCGGCACTACAATTTCTCTGCCAGGAAACGGGCCGTGTGGTTCGTGTCTTTCAGCTTCACCAGCTCTTCCGGCGTGCCCTCGAAAAGCAGGTGGCCGCCGTTGAGGCCGCCCTCGGGGCCGAGGTCGATGAGCCAGTCGGCGCTCTTGATGATGTCGACGTTGTGCTCGATGATGAGGACGGAATTGCCTTGCTCAATCAGGGCGTTCAGGGCGTCGAGCAGCTTGGCGATGTCGTGGAAGTGCAGGCCGGTGCTGGGCTCGTCGAAGATGAACAGGATTTTGTCTTGCTGCAAGGTGGCGCCTTTGGTGAGGAACGAGGCCAGCTTCACGCGCTGGGCCTCGCCGCCGCTCAGCGTGTTGGCCGACTGCCCGAGGCGGATGTA
>CAXTCS010000379.1:0-3301 GCA_964242365.1 uncultured Hymenobacter sp.
GGTGACCTACCCCAGCACGCACGGCGTGTACGAGGAAACCATCATCGACATCTGCGAAACCATCCACGCCCGCGGCGGCCGCGTGTACATGGACGGCGCCAACATGAACGCCCAGGTCGGCCTCACCTCGCCCGCCACCATCGGGGCCGACGTCTGCCACCTCAACCTGCACAAAACCTTCTGCATTCCGCACGGCGGCGGCGGCCCCGGCGTGGGCCCCATCGGCGTGGTGGCCGACCTCGTGCCCTACCTGCCCGGCCACGCCGTGGTGCCGGTCGAAGGCCGCGCCAGCGGCTCGGTTTCGGCCGCGCCGTGGGGCTCGGCCAGTATCCTGCCCATCAGCTACGCCTACATTTCGATGATGGGCGGCGACGGCTTGCAGCGCGCCACGCAATTGGCCATTCTCAACGCCAACTACATCAAGGCCCGCCTCGAAGCGCACTACCCCGTGCTTTACACCGGCAGCCACGGCCGCTGCGCCCACGAGATGATTCTCGACTGCCGCCATTTCAAGAAGGCCGGCATTGAGGTCGAAGACATCGCCAAGCGCCTCATGGACTACAACTTCCACGCGCCCACCGTGTCCTTCCCGGTAGCCGGCACGCTGATGATTGAGCCCACCGAAAGCGAAAGCAAAGCCGAACTCGACCGCTTCTGCGACGCCATGATTTCGATTCGCAAGGAAATCGCGGAAGTAGAAGCCGGCCGCGCCGATGCCAAGGACAACGTGCTCAAGCACGCGCCGCACACCGCCGCCACCGTGCTCACCCACGAGTGGACCCGCCCCTACACCCGCGAGCAGGCCGTGTACCCGATGGAGTACGTGCGCGCCGCCAAGTTCTGGCCCAGCGTGAGCCGCATCGACTCGGCCTACGGCGACCGCAACCTGATTTGCAGCTGCACGCCCATCGAGCAGTACGCCGACCAGGAAGAAGAATTGGTGCAGGCCGACAAAGGCCCGTCGTACTAGCGCCCGTCATTGCGTGGCGGCACGACGAAATAATCCGTCCTGGCCTCAGTGACCAGCCTTGAAACGTAACTAGCCCCGACTCTGCTTAGAGTCGGGGCTTTTTGCTCTCTAAATAAGGGACTTATTACAACAAAGGGTGAGTCGCTGAGACCAGGAGGGATTAGCTACGCGGGCCGCTTTGCCGCGGCTCCTTCGGGTGCCACGGCCTCCGGCCTCGCAAGGACCATTTCACCTACTGCCCCGCTCGCCGAAGCAGCGGCGGTCCATGTAGCCGGTAAGGGTTTTGCCGTCTTTATCCAGCCGCACGCGCACAAAATAGGCGCTGACGGTGTCCGTCACCTGCACCTCATTGCCGGTGGTGGTCTGGGCCAGTATCGCGGAGGTTTTTTTCATACCGTCATACACGGGGCAGTCCACGATGGTATTATGCGCGACCGGGGCGCGGTTGGCGACGGATTTGGATAGTTCGTCGCGGGTGGATGAGCAAGCAGCGAGCAAGCCAGTAGCAGCCAACACCAACAGAGCGGTACTTTTCATTGACGAAGCAGGGGTTATATAATGGGAATTCGGGGGTAAGGTAGGACAAAATCCGGTTATCTCAATGAGTTGCAGTGGTATTATTAAGGAATAAGAAGGAATTTTGCGGGTATGAAAGTGGAACGCCGCAAGCCATTTCTTCGTTAATATTACAACCTCGAAAATGGCATCTTTTCTGCTTGGAAACGGTGTTTCAGGCTCTTCATTCAACCCGTATCCTTTTCCTTTTATGAACCGCATCACCCGTTTATTGGCTCATCCCGTTGCCTTGGTGGCCGCCGCGTTTGCGTTGCTGCTGGGCCCGAGTGGCTGCACCACGGCTTCGCGCGTGGGCGTCACCAACGATTTTGACCACGCTGTAAACTTCCGGGCCTACAAAACCTGGGCCTGGTACCCGCAGCAGCCCCGCGACGCCGAAAGCGGCCCGGCCAAGGGCTACGAGTCGTTTCTCGACAAGCGCATGCGCGCCGCCGTTACCACCGAGATGACCCAAAAAGGCCTCACCGAGGTGACCACCGCGCCCGATGTTTACGTAGCCTACAGCGCCCGCGTCGAAGAAAAGCAGCAAGTTTCGCCGTACTACAACGGCCTGGGCTACCCCTACGGCTATGGGTACGGCTACTACGGCCGCAACTACTCGCCCGTGACCCAGTACAAAGCCGGCACCGTGGTGATTGACATCATCGACGCCCGCCGCAAAGAGCTGGCCTGGCGCGGCACCGGCCAGGCCCAGGTCAACCAGAACACCATCGACGAAGCCGAAACCCACCGCATCGTCAACGGCATTCTCAGCACCTACCCGCCGCAAGACAACAACGCCCGGCGCTAAGCTGCAACCGGCTTGCCCGCTAATAAAAATGCCCGTTCGATGAACGGGCATTTTTGTTTTTTATCCTTGCTGCCGCTGATGAAATACGGTCAGAATTCTTATTTGCCGGTCGGTCACTTCGTAAATCACCTTGTAGGGCCGTACCAGCAACTCGCGTATTTGCGGAAGGCCGGCTTTGGCATATAATGGGCCACTCAGGGGAAAGGCAACCAACTGGTAACTGGTCGACGCGCACGAACAAATTATCAATGACTTGCAGCGCGTACTCAGCAGACGTAACCGCCAGGTATTCGCGGATTTTCAGCGTCTGGTCGAGCGCTTCATCCGTCCAATGAATTACCCGCACTACTGCTTAACACCTTGAAGGACGATGCGCCTGGCTTCGTCGTGCGCGGTCAGGCGGCCGGCTTCGGCGTCAGCCAAACCCCGTTCAATCGAACGCAACTCGTACAACTCGTGCATCAAGTCTTCGAAGGTGGCATTTTCGGGCATCTGGTCCAGCAATTGATGCGCCTGTTCTTTCAACGTTGCTTCCATGATAGATACGGGAAATTAGGGATTAAATACCTATATAGGCACGTTTACGTGGCGCTCGGCGTGGTAGCTGCTGCGCACCAGCGGGCCGCTTTCCACGTATTTCAGGCCGCGTTTCAGGCCCTCTTCTTTGTAGTGGGCAAACTGGTCGGGGGTGATGAACTCGGCCACGTCGAGGTGGCGGCGGGTGGGTTGCAGGTACTGGCCGAGGGTGAGGATGTCGAGGCCGTTGGCCACGAGGTCGTCGATGGCCTGGTACAGCTCGTCGGCTTTCTCGCCCAGGCCCAGCATGATGCCCGATTTGGTGCGGTGGCCGGCCAGCTTCGTGCGGCGGATTTGTTCGAGGCTGCGGTCGTAGCGGGCCTGGGGGCGCACGAGGCGGTAGAGGCTGCCCACGGTTTCCATGTTGTGCGAAATCACTTCCTGGCCGC
>CAXTCS010000380.1:0-3298 GCA_964242365.1 uncultured Hymenobacter sp.
AGCAGCGGCGCCCCCGAGGCCAGCGAAATGCCCAGGCACAGCGGCAGCGCCACCAAAAACACCACCAGCCCGGCGGGCGCATCCTGCCCAATGGTGCTGAAAAGCGACGGCCGGCGCGGGACCATTGCCGGGCCGCCGGGGGCGGAAATGGGCGCCCCGGTGCGGGCGGGAGACGAAACAACCTGCGTCATAATCTTGCGTTTTCGAGGGAAACCCCGCGCGGCAGGAGCCGCCCCGCGGGTTTTGGCACAAGGTTACGGGGCCGCTATTAAGACCGAATTAAAGCCGGATTAAAAGGAGATTAAAACCGCCGACAGCTGCGTTACAGCGGTTTTTCAGGTCAGTGTACAGGGCGTGGCCGGTGGAACCTCACGGGACCCCTCCGGGGCGACCCCGGTTCGCTTGAAGCGCGAAGCCCAAAGAGAGGGGAGCCGAGAAGCCGGTACACTGATTCAGAAGCCGCTGTAATGCGGTTGCATCGGCCATTCGAGCCATACTTGGGTGCCGTGGCCCGGCGCGCTTTCTACGCGCACCGTGCCGCCGTGCAGCGCCATGATGCGGGCGGCCAGGGGCAGGCCAATGCCGTGGCCCGGCACGCGCCGCGCCGCTGCCCCCCGAAAAAACGGGATGAACACCTGCCGCAAATCGGCGGCGGTGAGGCCGGGGCCTTCGTCGGCCACGAGCAGCGTGAGGTACTGGCGGCGCCGCGTGAGCGTGGCCGTGACGGGGCCGCCGTGGCCGGCCGAAAACTTGCAGGCATTGTCGAGAATATTGAGCACGGCGGAGAGCAGCAGGGCTTCGTTGCCGCGCACGGCGAAAGAATTGGCGTCGTCGGCCTCGCCAAAATCGAGGTCGACGCGGCAAGTGGGGTAGCGGCGCAGGAGCTGCTCGTGGGCTTGCAGCAGCAGCTCATCGAGCCGCACGGCCGTCATGGGCACCTGCGAGGGGTCGTCGGAGGCGCGGGCAATCTGCAACAGGCCGTTGGTCAGCTCGTTGAGCTGGCGGGCCGAGTCGAGGGTGCTTTGCAGCACGCGGCGGTACTCGGCCGGGGGCCGCTCGGCTTGCAGCAAGGCCACTTCGAGCTCGCCGATGAGGGCCGTGAGGGGCGTGCGCAGCTCGTGCGAGGCGTCGCGCACGAAGGTGCGCTGCCCGGCAAAAGCGGCCTCCAGGCGGTCGAGCAGGCGGTTGAAGCGCTGGGCCAGGCGGCCAATTTCGTCGGTTGGGCCGCCGGCCAGGGTGAGGCGCTGGCTCAGGTCGGTGGCCGTGATGCCGTCGACTTCGCGCACCATGCGCCGCAGCGGGCGCAGGGCCTGGCCGGCAATCACCCAGCTGCCGGCGCCCATCACGGCCAATGCGGCCAGCAGGCCCACCGCCAGCAGCTGCCGCAGCTCCCCGAGGTGCTCGCGGCTGTCTTCGTCGACCGACGAGGCCACGACCACCAGCGGGCCCAAATGGGCGTCGTGGTAGAGCAGGCCCACGGTTTCGTGGTAGTTGGTTTCGGGTTCGAGCACGGCGCGGCCGGTGCGGCGCACCTCGGCCAGCCACGCGGTGGGCACGGGTTTTCCGGCTGCCTGCCCTTCTCTGAACACCAAGTGGTTGGCGGCGTCGTACACCCGACCTTCCTCGGCGGGGAGGGTGCGGTAAAGCTGGCGGAGGTAGCGCCGGTAGGCGGCATCGCCGGCGGCGCGGTCTTCCTGGCCGGCCGCGTAGGCGTGGCCCACCACCAGCGTGCGCTGAAACAGGCTTTGGGTGAACAGCTTGCGCCGCGACTGCTGGGTGGCAAAATAGATGACCAGCGCGAAGAGCAGCAGCGTTACGGCCAGAATGGACCCGAACTGGTGCGCAAGGCGGAAGCGAATGGACATTGGGTTGCAGTACTGGTGAAATTTGTCATTGCGAGCATTCCGCGCATCAAGCGGCGACGCGGCAATCCGTCCTGTTCTCAGCGACTTTTTTGATGGACCCCAAATAGCCTCTTTTTGGGCAGGGCCAGGGCTTTTCATATTATGGGGCTGGTCGCTTTGAGAGGAAGGATTGCCGTGCTCCACTGCGTTCCGCTCGCAATGACAGGTAGTTACCCTTCGCTTTTCATCACGTAGCCCATGCCTACCAGCGTGTGAATCAATTTAGGCTCAAAGCCTTTGTCGATTTTCTTGCGCAGGAAATTGATGTACACGTCAATCACGTTTGAGCCGGTGTCGAAGCTCAGGTCCCAGACGTGCTCCAATAAATCGGCCCGCGCCACCACGCGGCCCTGGTTGCGGAGCAGGTATTCGAGCAGAGCAAACTCGCGGGCGGTGAGCTGCACGGCCTGGCCGGCGCGCTCGACGCGCTTGGCGCCGGGGTCGAGGGTGAGGTCGGCCAGCCGCAAAACGGCCTTGGGCGCGGGGGCTTCGGTGCGGCGGCGCACGAGGGCACGCAGCCGGGCCAGCAGCTCTTCGAAGGCGAAAGGCTTGACGAGGTAATCGTCGGCGCCGGCGTCGAGGCCCCGGATTTTGTCGTCGGTTTCGCCCAGCGCGGTGAGCATGAGGATGGGCACGCCGGGGTCGTGGGCGCGCACCTGGCGGCACACTTCGAGGCCGCTCAGGCCGGGCAGCAGCTGGTCGAGAATCAGGCAATCGTACTGCGTGGTTTGGGCGCGGCGCAGGCCCAAAAGGCCATCGGCGGCGAGGTCGACGGTGTAGTCCTGCTCGGTGAGGCCCTGGTGCAGGAACGCCGCTACCGAGGGTTCGTCTTCGACTAAAAGAATTTTCATGGGGCCGGAAGGTAGCGCCAGCCGGCCAAAAAAAGCCTACTATTCAGACAACAATCGCCCGGCTTGGCTACGTATAGAAAAAAGCCCGCCAGCTAAAGCGCTGATGATTGCCGGTGCTTTCGGTCGCACACTGCCTTCTCACCTCTTTTTTTCGTAGTCTTATGAGTCAAGTTACTCAAGCGGCCTTGGGGCGCCCGCCCGTGGCCCTGGCGCCCACCCAGCCCGTCGTCCTGCACATTAATGGCCAGGACCATACTCTGCAAATTGCGCCCTGGACGACCCTGCTCGACGCCCTGCGCGAGTACCTCGACCTGACCGGCACCAAAAAAGGCTGCGACCACGGCCAGTGCGGCGCCTGCACGGTCCTCGTTGATGGCAAGCGCATTAATTCCTGCCTGAGCTTGGCGGTGACGCAGGAAGGCGCCGACATTCGGACCATCGAGGGCCTGGGCACCGAAGAAAAGCTGCACCCGCTGCAACAGGCGTTCATCGACCACGACGCTTTTCAGTGCGGCTACTGCACGCCGGGCCAGATTTGCTCGG
>CAXTCS010000381.1:0-3249 GCA_964242365.1 uncultured Hymenobacter sp.
CGCAGGCGGCGATGCTGCGGCTTACTTCGTAGCTAAAATCGACGTGGCCGGGCGTATCAATCAGGTTCAGCGTGTAAATTTCCCCTTTGTAGGGGTACTGCATCTGGATGGCGTGGCTCTTGATGGTGATGCCGCGCTCGCGCTCCAGGTCCATGTTGTCGAGCAGCTGGGCCTGCATGTCGCGCTTAGCCACGGTGCTGGTAAACTCCAGCAGGCGGTCGGCCAGGGTACTTTTGCCGTGGTCGATGTGGGCAATGATGCAAAAATTGCGGATATTCTTCACAGGGGGCGGTTTTTCAGGCTGCGAAGGTACGAACCGCCGGGCGCAAAACCTGCCCGGAGCCGTTTGGCCGCCCCGGTCGCCCACGGGTTCGATGCGGGCGAAGCTGCTTAATATTGCTGATTCTCCTGTTTTGACTGTTTAGCACATTTCGCCCATGCAACCGGAAACCACTACGCAGCTTACCGGGGCTTCTGAACCCGAAAAACACAAGTTTCTCGTGGTGGCCCTCAACGGCACGGCCCTTTACGTGCTGGCGTATTACCTGGTGTGGGGCCTGCACACGGGCGCCAAGATGGGAATATCCCGGTACCTGGGCCTGCGGGGCATCTGGGACCCCAGCCGCGTGGTGTACACGCTGGCCGACGGCGAGTGGTGGCGCACGGCCATTGTTGCCGTTTATGGCATTGGGCCGTTGGTGTGCCTGCTGGTGGGCGTGGTGGCGTTTCGGTGGTATTGGCGGCGCGAGCGGGCCCGGCGCGGGCAGCTCAAGCTGCTCCTGCTCTGGGTCGCGTTCCATTGCTGCAACGCTGTTTTTGGCGCGCTCCTGGTCGATACGTTCACGCATTCGGGCTTTTGGTACGTGCCCGAATGGTTGCTGAAGCTGGGCAGCGTGGTGAACGTGCTGCTGGCCGTAGTGGCTGGCCTGGTGCAGCTGGGGCTCGGGTACTTGGGCGCGGTGGCCTTTTTGCAGGCCCACGATTCCAAGACGGTGCTTCGCCTTTATAACCGGCGGCGCATGGTGGTGGTCACCCTCCTTGCCCCGTGGCTGGCGGGCGGTTTGTTCATTGCCCTCACCAAAATGCCCTATTTTTCGGCCCATGAGGCGCTGCACCTGGTGGCGATGGGCCTCTTGGTTGGCCCCACGGCGCTGGGTTGCCTCGGCGAGATGTTTTCCGATACCGTGCGCCGGCCCCGCCCCACGCAAGTGGCCTGGGGGCTGGTGGGATTGGCCGTGCTGGCCGCCCTGGCCTGGCGCCTGGCCCTGAGCCCGCCGGTGGTGTTTGGTTGATGGAAAGGTGGAATAAATGCTGGCAACAATGACCGATTGAACGCGGTTGTGGTCGGACCAGCTTTCCCACGACCTTCAAAATCTTCTTTCACCCAAATCCAAGCTCTTCATATGGGAATCACCCTCGAACAAGCCCAAGCCGCCGTGCAAGCCGCGCACCAGAAAGCCCTTGCAATGGGCGTTAAAATGAACATTGCCGTGGTCGACGCCGGGGCCAACCTCGTCGCCTTCGCCCGCATGGACGACGCGTGGCTCGGCTCACTCGACATCTCCATTAAGAAGGCCAAAACGGCCCGTTTCTTCGACATGCCCACCGGCGCCATCGGCGGCTTGTCGCAGCCCGGCGGCCCGCTCTTCGGCATCGAACACTCCAACGGCGGCCTCATCACATTCCCCGGCGGCCTCCCCATTAACGACGGCAGCGGCAAAATCATCGGCGCCATCGGCGTGTCGGGCAGCACCGTGGATGACGACCACGCCGTGGCCGAAGCCGGCGTGAGGGCCATTGAAGGAAAGTAGTCGACCTTCATTTACTGTGCTTTAAAACGCCCCGGCCGCCCCGCCGGGGCGTTTTTCGTACCTTGTTACCTCATTCATTCCCTCATTTGCCATGAACCCACTATTCGCCGACGAGCCGCTGGTTTTGGACGGCCCCTACATGAGCCGGATGAGCGAGGAGGAGTTTTTCGCTTTCTGCCAGCAGCATCGAAAGTGGCGCATCGAGCGCAATGCGCAGCAAGAAATTCTGATTATGGCCCCTACTTTCTCCCTTACCGGCAAGCGCAATGCCCGCCTTATTGGCCAACTTTACGCCTGGTGGAACCAGCACCCGGAAACCGGCGAAATCTTCGATTCCAACGCGGGCTTTACGCTGCCCAACGGGGCCGTGCGCTCGCCCGATGCGTCGTGGGTGCCGGCGGCGCAATGGAACGCGTTGAGCCAGGAGCAGCAGGAGAAATTCGCGGCCGTGTGCCCACCATTCGTGGTGGAGCTGCGGTCCAAAACCGATTCATTGAAAGTGCTGCTGGCGAAGCTGGAAGAGTACCGTGAGAACGGCGCCGCGCTGGGCTGGCTGCTTTCCTGCGACGACGAGACGGCCTACATTTTCCGCGCCGGGCAGGTTGGGTATGAAACCGTGCAAGGCTTCGACCGCGAGCTGTCGGGCGAGGACGTGCTGGTGGGGTTTGCGTTGGACTTGCGCAAGCTGCGGTAAGTGAGCAAGTGAAGTGGGACGATTAATAAACCTCGGGCTCGTAAAAAAAGGCGTTGCGGGCTGTTACCGAATAATAGCCCAAGCCGGAATAGCCGACAAACCAACTGTCATCATCTTTAAATGGAGCATCGTTCCAGATGTGCAGAGAACGACCATTCAGGAAATCAACGGTTAAATCGCCCCACTCCGTAAGAATTGCGTTAGTGACAGGAGTGCCTTCCAGGGTTTTTAGAGCGGGCGATATGCCAACATCGGCGTCTTCATGCCAGGTGCAGATGATGTGCCCAGCTTCAACAATTCGCCAGGCGCAGTAAACCATCAGGGAAAATTCGCTTTGAGGCTTGTCTGTTTTCAATGTGGGTTTGAACACCAATGTAAAAATGGAGCCCGTACCTGAGCCGGCTCGGCTGCGCCACGCTTGCTGGCCTGGCAGTTCTTGTATGAATTGCTCAAACTCGGCAAAGGAAGCACTACGTTTACTCATCTTGGGCGTCAGTTGATTGCAGCCGACATATAGCAGCTTATTCAAAAGCCCAAACTTACGTGAACTGACCCCGCCGGGGCTTTTTCGTACCTTCGCACACGTTTTCCACCCTTACGGTCGCGGACTAAACGTCCGTGCTTTCGTCTTATGCACCCTGCTCCCACCGCGTCTTATAAACCCAAAAACCACGTTCGCATCGTCACCGCCGCCGCTTTGTTCGACGGGCACGACGCGGCCATCAACATCATGCGCCGCATCAT
>CAXTCS010000382.1:0-3243 GCA_964242365.1 uncultured Hymenobacter sp.
GTAGGTGCCGTAGTCGTTGGGCATGAAGGCCGGAAACACGTTCACCTTATCGCCCACTTTCAGATTCGTCACGTCGGACCCGACCGATTCAATGACGCCCGCGGCCTCGAAGCCCAAGTGAGCGGGAAAAACCGGCGGAATGGGGAACAACCCCATCCGAATGACGGTATCCATCCGGTTGATGCCCACTGACTTCACCTGCAGCCGCACTTCGTGCGGGGCCGGCGCCGGGACTTCTACTGTTTCTACTTTCAATACTTCCGGGCCGCCCACTTCGTGGAATCGGACGCCTTTCGCTGTTTTGGGGGAGTTCATGAGGGGTGAATTTAAGTACACCACAAAAGTAGCCGATTACCCGTACCTTTACGCCCTACACAGCGAGTTGTGCGCTACATACAAAAAAGTTCGTAATGGGAAAGACCAAAGAAGACTCGACCAACAATTATAACCGCAAGTTTCTGACCACCTGCGACATGACCTACGCCGTTCAGCTGATTGGCGGGCGCTGGAAGCTGCTGATTATGGCCGGCCTGGAGCAGCGCCCGTTGCGCTACGGCGAGCTGAAACGAAACATCAGCCAGATATCCGAGCGGATGCTCACCCTCCAACTGCGCGAGTTGGAAGAAGACGGCATCCTGACCCGCACCGTCTTTGCCGAAGTGCCCCCCCGGGTGGAATACGCGCTGACCGATATTGGGAAAGACTTGGTTCCGATTTGCCTGGAGCTGAGTACCTGGGGCACCAAGCACCGGGCCCTGGCCGGCAGCCAACCAGCGTTGAGCACTGCCCCCGACCTGACGTTGAACCCGGTTTAAGTGGACAGCCCAGCCGATACGCTAGCGGATGCGACGACCCGCGCTCAGCAAGGGCGGCTGGCAAGAAATCTTAGGTGACGACTAAGGGGTGAGTTCAGAAAACGGAAACTATGGCACGCTAAGAAGCTGTTTGAGTTAGTTAGAACGGGGGTAGAGACGCAACATTTTGCGTCTCGTCGTTGAACGACTGGCGTTGCACGACCGGAAATAGGCCCCTGCCGCGCCGGCTAAACAACATCCGCAACCGCAGGGCAGCGAAGCGAACGACGAGGCGCAAAATGTTGCGTCTCTGCCCCATTTCGGCAGTTATATCCTTAACTCAAACAGCTTCTAAGTTGCTGCCGCCGTAGCGGCGTTAGGCTAATACCGTGCTGTGGCCAGGCTGGAAGCGGTGTAGCCAAACAGCTGCTTGAAGGCGGTGGAGAAATGCGAGAGATTTTCAAACCCGACTTCCAGGTACACGGCGGCGGGTGCCTGCCGCTGCTCGGCAATGAGGTAATGGGCCCGCTCCAGGCGCTGGCGGTGCAGCCACCGCTCGGGCGGCATGGCAAATATTTTCTGGAAATCGCGCTTGAACGTGGCCGGGCTGCGGCCCGTCAGCCGGGCGAATTGGCGCAAGGGCACGTGGTAGGTGTAGTGCGTCAGCATAAAGGCGGCGAGGTCAATCTTGCCCGGCTCCGAAAAGTCGAACAGCTCCGCCCGCAGCGCCGGGGCACTGCGCAGCAGCAGCCCGATGGCCTCTTCGGCTTTGAGGCGGGCCACCGGCTCGGTAAAGCGCTGGGGAGCACTAAAATAAGGGAGTAGCGAGGCAAAATAGCCCTGCCAGAATACGTCGGCCGATAAGTCGCACAAGTCCGGGGCCGGCGAGCGGGCTCCCGTAGTGGGGACCGGGTGAGCGGCGGCATACTGCCGCAGCAGCGGCTGCGGCAGGAGCAGGCTGATGGCCTTAAACTCTCCTCCGCCCACGGGCGGCAGCTTCGCCACTTTGGCCAGCTGATGCCGCCGGACGAAAAAAATAGACCCCGGCTCAACCAACCGGGTCTCGGCCGGCAGCTGAAACCGGAGCTCCCCCGCCACGACGTAGGTCAGCGTGTGGTCGGGCACCACTTGCTCAGCTACTCGCTGGTGGGTGGCCAGGCAGGAAAAAAGAAACGTATCGGCGGCAGGCATAGTCTCAGGAGCAAAGTAACCGCTCAGGGGCCAAGGTGGCAGCACAAAGTTTTGTGCGCTGGCGGCTGAACTAGTAAGCGGAATCAAACCGGCCTGTTCTCTGCTTGGTTTACCCGGCCTTGGCCGGTAGCGCAACTTAGGTAGTAAGCGGGGCGTTTAGTGGTACGAGTCAGTTCGGGGCTTTTAGCGCCTGGGTCCGGCTTCCTGGCTCGCCACCGGCCGCCGCCCAACGTCGTGCGTTCGACCAGCCGCCCACCTCAATCAGCGTCCCCTCATGGCCAGCAGTGATTCATCTTTTCGGGCGTTCAGCCAACACGCGAGCCTGCCCATTCGGCTGGTAGCGCCGGGGTTTGGCCACGTGTCGCCGGAAGCCGCCGCGCCCTATGCGGCGACGCACCGGCTGTCGTACTACTTCTTTTTTTTTCTGTGGGAGGGCGCGGCCGAACTCAACGTGGACCTGGAAACGTTCGCGGTGGCGCCGCAGGAGCTGGTGTTCGCGCTGCCGCACCAGGTGCGGCAGGTGCCGGCTCCCGCGCCCGGCCACGGGTACTACAAGCTGGGCTTGCAGCAGGCGTGCCTGGCCCGGCTGCCCCGGCACTACCCCTTTTTGCTCAATCCACTCAATCAACAAAAAATACGGTTTTCCGCCCCGGCGGCGGCCCGGGTCCGCGCCATTTTTGAGTTGCTGATGGGGTTGCTGTGCACGCCGCATGCTCACCCGGAACTCATCTTGGTGCAGCTCCATAGCCTGTTCACCGAAATCGACGTGGCGTATTTTGCGGCAGCGGAAAAGCCGGCGGATGAGCGGCTCACGAAATATCTCCAATTCAGCGGGTTTGTGGAGGACACCCTCATCGAGCACCCCACCATCGGGCACATTGCCGCCGAGCTGGCCCTGAGCCCCGACAGCTTGTGCCAGCTCGTGAAACACTACGCCGGCCTTTCGCCCAAGGAGTTCATCACCAACCGCCTCATGCTGGAGGCGCGGCGGCGGCTGTACTATGGGGAGTGGATTTCCGTGAAGGAGCTGGCGTTTGAGCTGGGCTTCAACGACCCGGCCTATTTTTCGCGCATCTTTAAAAAAATAACCGGCCAAACCGTCGCCGCCTTCGCGCGGGATTAGTCCTGACCTTCCCGGTTTTCGTCCTGCGCGGCGGCCGGCCGGCCCCCCGAACTTTGTGCGCACACTAAAACCAACGCACCATGAGCACCCAACCCGAAAAAATACTGCTGACCGGCGTAACCGGCCTGGTGGGAG
>CAXTCS010000383.1:0-3224 GCA_964242365.1 uncultured Hymenobacter sp.
TTTATCGTTCGCTGTCCCTGTTTTACTACCGACGGGCCGCCCCGCCGGGGCTGGCAATTGGCCTTTTTGCGTAAGTCCTAGATGAGTTAGAGAATGGCTGAACGGGCCCAAAATTTCATTGCTCATTGCTCATTGAAAATTCTTCATTCCTCATTCCTCATTCTTCATTAAGCAAAGCGTCAAGCCGCACCGGCTCCAGGCGCGGGGCGAAGAAGTGCATGGTCAGCCAGGCCAGCATGTAGGCCGAGCCGCAGAAGAGGAAAATGAGGTTGTAGCCGGTGGCGATGTGGCCGGCGGCCTTGGCGGCATCCAGCAAGTGGCCCACCAGCAGCGGAAACAGCATGCCGCCCACCGAGCCGGCCATGCTGCCCAGCCCAATCACCGAGCCCACCACGCGCTTGGGAAACATGTCGGAGGCCGTGGTGTAGAGGTTGGCGCTCCAGGCCTGGTGGGCGGCCGCGGCCAGGCTGATGAGCGCCACCGCCGGCCAGATGCCGGTGGCGTAGCGCGCCGCCACCACGGGCACCACCAGCAGCGCAAACAGCAGCATGGCCGTTTTGCGGGCCCGGAACACCGGCCAGCCCCGCTTTATCAGCCACGACGACAGGTAGCCGCCCCCGATGCTGCCCACCGTGGTGAGCGAGTACACCACGACCAGCGGCAAACTCGGCTTTTTCAGGTCGAGGTTGAACGTGGTGGCGAAGTACGACGGCAGCCAGAACAGGAAAAACCACCAAATCGGGTCGGTCAGCAGCTTGCCCAACAGGAAGGCCCAGGTTTGGCGCACCCGCAGCAGCCGGGCCCACGGCACGGCCGGGCCCTGGTCGCCCTCGTCGGCCTCGGGCGGGTTATCGGAATGAATGTAGGCGTATTCGGCCGCGCTCAGCTTGGGCTGCCGCGACGGAATTTCGTACGCCAGCCCCCAAACAATCAGCCAGATAAAGCCGATGGCGCCGGTAGCCACAAACGCCGATTCCCAGCCGTAGGCGCCCAGCAGCCAGGGCACGAGCACGGGCGCCACCACGGCCCCGATGTTGGCGCCCGAGTTGAAGATGCCCGTGGCCAGCGCCCGCTCGCGCTTCGGAAACCACTCGGCCACGGTCTTGATGGCGGCCGGGAAGTTGCCCGACTCGCCCAGCCCCAGCGCCGCCCGGGCCACGCCAAAGCCCAGCGTGCTCGCGGCCAGCGCGTGGGCCACGGCCGCCGCGCTCCAGGCCAGGATGGCGTAGCGGTAGCCCCGCCGGGTGCCCAGCCGGTCGATGACGCGGCCGAAGACGAGCAGGCCCACCGCGTAGGCCGCCTGAAACGCGATTTGCAGGTAGCCGTAGTCGGTTTCGGTCCAGCCGAACCGGGTTTCGAGCGTGGGCTTGAGCAGGCCGATAACCTGCCGGTCGAGGTAGTTGATGCTCGTGGCGAAGAACAGCAGGGCCACGACGGTCCAGCGGTAGTGGCCGCCGGCAGCCGGCGCGGTTGCGAATGCGGGGGAAGGCACCAGGCTAGGGTTTCAGGGTTTCGACAAAAGCCAGCAGCGCGGCCAGGCGCGCCGGCAGGGCCGCCAAATCGGCGCCTTCCGCGAACAGCTGCGCGCCCAGGCCCACGCAGCTCGCCCCGGCCCCAAACCAGGCGCCCAGGCTCTCCGGGGTGGGCGCCACGCCCCCAGTTACCATGAGCCGGACCTGGGGCAGCGGGCCGCGCAAGGCCCGGATGTAGTCGGGCCCCACCGCGTTGCCCGGAAAGACTTTGACCAGCCCGGCGCCGAGCTGCGCGGCGTGGTAGATTTCGCCCGGCGTGAGGGCCCCCGGCACCCAGGCCCGGTCGTGGCGGCGGCAGGCGGCGGCCACCTCGGCCCCCGTCACGGGCTGCACCACAAAGTCGGCCCCGGCCCGAATAAACGCTTCCGCTTCCGCCGCCGTGAAAATGGTGCCGATGCCCAGCAACAAGCCGGGGCAGTGCGCCCGGCTAAACTGGCGCAGCCGCGCGAACACCGCCAGCGCGTTGGCCCCGCGGTTGGTGAACTCGACCGCCCGGATGCCACCGGCGTAGCACGCGCCAAGCAGCTGGCAGGCATAAGCCGCGTCGGCGTGGTAAAACACCGGCACGAGCGGGCTGGCCAGCAGCCCGGCCAGCCCGGCGGCAGCCCCCGTGGCAAAGCCGGTTTTTGGGGTCTTCAGCATAGCGCCGTTTCAACTTTGGTGAAGAAAATTAAAAGAATTAAAAATAAAGAATTAAAAATTAAAATACTGGTTGTCAAGATTTTAATTCCTCATTTTTAATTTTTAATTTCGTTAAAAGCCCGCCGCTAGCGCAACAGGCGGCCCGAGGTATTGCCGGCCACGATGTGCGCCACTTCGGCCGCCGTCACCAGGTTGATGTCGCCGGGAATGGTGTGCTTGAGGGCCGCCGCCGCCGTGGCGAAGGCCAGCGCCTCGGGCGGCGGCTGCCCCTTGAGCAGGCCGTAGATAAAGCCGGCCGCGAAGGCGTCGCCGCCCCCGATGCGGTCCACCACGGGCACGATGTCGTAGGCGGGCGTTTGGTGGTAGCCTGCGGCGTCGAGCAGCAGGCCGGTGATGCGCTCGTGCGAGGCGCTTTGCGTTTCGCGCCGGGTGGCGATGACCTGCTTGATTTGCGGAAAGCGCTGCCGGAGCTGGCCGGCCACGGAGGCAAAGCCGTTGTCGGCGCCCGCGGCGGCGTGGAGGCCGAACAGGTCGGCGGCGTCGCCTTCCGAGCACACCACCACGTCGCAGCCGGCGACCAGCGCGGGCATCACGTCGGGCGCGGCGGCGCCGTACTGCCACAGGTTGCGGCGGTAGTTCACATCGGCCGACACGGTGAGGCCCAGGCGGCGGGCCGCCGCGATGGCCTCGCCGCACGCCTGCGCCGCGCCGGCCGAGACAGCCGGCGTGATGCCCGTCCAGTGCAGCCAGCGGGCGTTTTTCAGGATTTCATCCCAGGCAAACCACTCGGGGCGCAGGTGGGCGAAGGCCGAACCGGCGCGGTCGTACACCACCTGGCTGGCCCGCAGCGAGGCGCCGGTTTCCAGAAAATACAGCCCCAGCCGCGCCCCCTCGAAAACCGCGTCGTCCAGCCCCACGCCGTGCTGCCGGAAGTGGGCCGCCGCCGCCCGGCCCAGCGCGTTGTCCGGCAGGCAGGAGACGTGGGCGGCGGGCACGCCCAGCCCGGCCAGCGCCGCCGCCACGTTGGCCTCGCCCCCGCCGTGGGTGGCG
>CAXTCS010000384.1:0-3223 GCA_964242365.1 uncultured Hymenobacter sp.
CCGAGGGCCGCAAATTCGTGGTCGACTACACCATGGACCAGCTCGAAACCCTGCTCGACCCGCGCCGCTTTTTCCGCCTCAACCGCGCCTACCTGGCCCAGCAAACCGCCATCCACGACATCATTCACTACACCAACTCCCGCCTCCAGACCGTGCTCAAGCCCGTCGCCCCCGACGCCCAGGTGCTGGTGAGCCGCGAAAAGGTGAACGTCTTCAAAAGCTGGCTGGATAGGTGATGGGTAGCGATTAGTGATTAACGATTAGTGATTAATGGGCCGTGATTTTCTGCCGCCACTAATCGTTAATCACTAAATCGCAGCCGCCGCAGCTCCAGCTTGAAGCCGGGCAGCAGCGGCCCGGCGGCCAGCTCCTGGTCGAAGCCCACGATGGGCCGCACCGGCTGGCCGGGCTCGAAAATGTAGACCGACTCGGTGGCCGGCGCGATAAGCCAGCCCAGCTGGGCGCCGGCTTCGAGCCAGTGCTCCATCTTGCGCATGGTGTCGGTGAGGCGGTCGGTGGGCGAAAGCAGCTCCACCACAAAATCGGGGCAAATGCGGGCAAAGCCGCGCCGGTCGTTGGCCGTGAGGGCATCCCAGCGGGCCTGGGCAATCCAACTGGCATCGGGCGAGAGCATGGCTCCCGTTTGTAAATAAAATCCGGCCGAGGAATCAAACGTTTTCCCCAAATTCTGGTCAACATTCCAGTTTGCCAATTGACGAAATAATTCGCCATTGGCGGAAGCGCTTTCACTGCTGACAGGGGGCATAAAGGTGATTTGATGGTGAGTGTCGCGCTCAATGCGTTGGTCACGGTTGTCCATGCAGAATTGGTAGAATTCCTCATCGCTGAGGCGTTCGAGCACGGGGCTTTTTAGCTTGATGGCAGTCATAGCAATGGGATTAGAGCAACAAGATACGCCAAAACCTACCCTTCCAGCCAGGCTTTCACGGCGCTGGCTTTCTCGCGGCTCACCAGCACTTCTTCGGCGGGAGCGGGGTGCAACTCGACCAGCAGCTTGCCGTTGAAATGCGGGTGCAGGCAGCGCACGGCCGGCAATTGGGCGATAATCTGGCGGTTGAGGCGGAAAAACCGGGCGGGGTCGAGCAGGGCTTCGAGCTGCTCCAGCGTGTAGTCGACCACGAAGCGGCGGCCATCGGCCGCTACCAGCGTCACGGTTTCGTGGCGACTGATAAACCACCCGATTTCGGCCACCGGCAGCGGCCGCAGCTGCTCGCCCTGGCGCACCAAAAACCGCGCTTTATATGGCCGGCCGGGGCGCGGCAGGGCATCAAGCAAACGCTCCAGATTCAATGAAGAATTGAGAATGAGGAATGAAGAATTGTCGCCTGGTAATTCTTCATCCCTCATTCTTAATTCCTCACTAAGCGCAGCGTTCGGCCACTGGCGCAGCTTGGCCAGGGCGGCTTGCAGCTCGGCCAGCTTCACGGGTTTCAACAAATAATCCACGCTGTTGGCCCGGAAAGCGCGGATGGCATACGCATCGAAGGCGGTGGTGAAAACGACCGGGCTGGGCACCACGGCCTGCTCCCAGATTTCCAGGCTCAGCCCGTCGGCCAGCTGAATGTCGCTCAGAATGAGGTCGGGCGCGGGGTTCGTCGCCAGCCAGTCGAGGGCCCGGCTCACGGTGTCGAGCACGGCCAGCACCTGGGCTTCGGGCGCGGCCTGGGCCAGCAGGCGCTGGAGGCGCTCGGCGGCGGGGTACTCGTCTTCGAGCAGCAGAATGGTCATGGCTGAGCGGGGTACAGCAAGGGCAGCTTTACCAGAAACCGGCCGTCGGCCGCCACTACTTCCACGGGTTGGGCGGCGTGCAGCAGCTCGTAGCGGCGGCGCACGTTGGCCAGGCCCGTGCCGGTGCCGGGCGCGGGGCCGGCGGGCCGGGGCCGGAGCGTGTTTTCGACCCGCAGCACGGCCGGGTTTTCGGCGGCCACGGTTAGGTGCAGGTGCAGCGGGTGCTGGCGCGAGGCCACGTTGTGCTTCAGCGCGTTCTCGACCAGCAGCTGCACGCTGAGCGGGGCCACGCACCGGGCCAGGGCCGCCGGGGCAATGGCGGTTTCGACCACCAGATTTTCCCGAAACCGCACTTTGTGCAGCGCCAGGTAGGTTTCGACGAAGGCCAGCTCTTCGGCCAGCGGCACCGTGGGCCGGCCCTGGGCCAGCAGCACGTAGCGGCACACGTCGGCCAGCTGCTCGACAAATTGCTGGGCCGGCGCGTTGCCCGGCTCGATGAGGGCGGCCAACGTGTTGAGGTTGTTGAACAAAAAATGCGGGTCGAGCTGGCCGTGCAGGGCATCGAGCTGGGCCTGCGTGGCGGCGTGGGCCAGCTGGTCGGCGCGGCGCAGGTTGGCCTCCCATTGCCGAAAGAAGTTGGTGCTTTCGTAGATGAGCAGGATGATGAGCGTGGGAATGAGGTCGATGCTGATTTCAACGAGCAAATTGCGGGGCGACATCCGGAAGTGGCCCAGCCAGCTCAGGCCGAACAGCAGCAGCGTGGCGGCCACGGCCGTGTAGAGCAAGCTGCTGAGGGCCAGTTGCCACTGCCGGCGCCCGCTTTGGTCCACGCGGGGCAGGCGCCGGAACATGGCCTGCCACAAGGCCCGGTTGCCGAGCCAGAGCACCGTCGTCACCACCAGCGAATAGGCCCACGAGTAAAGCACCAGCTTCAGGGAAGTGGCTTCGAGGATGCCCCGCGGCAGCAGCGCCAGCCCCGCCAAAACCGGGATGCCCCACAGCAGAAAACGACGGTCGTGCATGGCATTGAAACAAGTACTTGGCCCCAGGCCCCGGCCAGCGCGGCCGAAGACGCCCGTTGCTGCCGTTGTCGGCGCTGGCGGTAAGTATACGCCATGAACGCCAAGGCCCCCGCCGTGCCCAAGGTGCTGTGCATCACCACCGGCGACCACCCCAGGATGTTGATGTGGTGCAGCGTTGGCATGACGGAAGGTGCAGGCAATAAATCAGATTTAAGGGTTGACAGCAATAAAACCGGCTAGCCCGGCAGCAGCGGCCGGCCGGCCATGGCCAGCGCAAACAGTCCGGCCACGGCCCCGGCGTACAGCGCGGCCCCTACCCACGTGAGCAGCGCGGCCCGTCCGGGCACCCGGCGGCTCAGTGCCCAGCCCAGCAGCGGCAGGGCTTGCAGGGCGTGCATGCCCAGAAAGTGAGCCGCGCGCAGGTCGCCGGCGCGGGTGCTCCAGCCCAGGCC
>CAXTCS010000385.1:0-3211 GCA_964242365.1 uncultured Hymenobacter sp.
GTTTCTGCACCAGCCAGCGGCTGGGGGTTTGGTCGAAAATGGCGTGGAAGTCCCGTTTAAAAGCCGATAGGCTGCGCCCCGTCAGAAAAGCGAAGCGCGCTAGGCTGACGTTGAAGGTGAAATTGCGCTGCATGAACTCTTCCAGGTTGAGTTTGCCCGGTACCCCGTAATCAAATAGGATGTCGGCAAGCTCCGGCTGCTGCTGCAACAGGATAAGCAGCAGCTCTTCGTATTTCACCTCGGCAAATGCCGCGGCTAGCTTCCCGGCCGCATCCTGGTAGGGCAGGAGCGAGCTCATGAACGCCGGAACGACTTCCTGACGGCGCAGCGGCACGAACGTGGCGGAGGGCCGGGCTTTTTTGGCGGCGATGCCGTGCCGGGCTTGAAACGAGCGCAGAAATTCTTCCTCCAAGCAGAAGAACGTGAGCTTGCAGTCGGCGCCCGCGCTGCCCTGGTCGTAGCGCACCAGGCGGTTTTTGCGCACCAGGTAGTAGTCGCCCGCCTGCAGCGTCAGGCGCTGGCTGCCGTCATAAACCCGCAGCTCGCCGGCCAGCAGGTACAAAAACAAGTGGTCGGGCACGAATTGCTCCGGCGAGATGGCCGGCCGGGTGCGCGGCGCGGGGTGCCCGGCGGCGCTTAGCTGGGTAGTCTGGTCCATTTCTTGGTCATGCCCAGCAGCGGCAGCTTCCAGTAAATGCTGATTTCCAGGCCCTCTCCTTGCATGCGCATGGTGCAGTTGAAGGTTTTGCCCGTTCGCACATCGTAGTAGGTGCCCCCTTTATAGACGCCATTCTCATAAACCAGGCCGGAGAGAATCACCGCGTTCAGCAGCGTCTGGCCGCGCAAGGCGGCATTCGGGTTTTTGGTGTCCTTTCGCAGGGTTTTGCCATCTTTTTCGTACAGGTCATTGCCCCAGCCGGCCAGCAGCGTCCCGGAGTAGGTGTTGCCGGATTTGAAGATTTCCGTTTTAGAGTCTTTGGCCTGGCTCACCCATTTGCCGAGGACCTTATCGGCTTGCGCAGAAGTTTTGCCCGTATCCAAGGTTTGCGCCATGACGTTCGTGGTTAAAAAGAAGAAAACAAGCAGGTTAACTAAGACGTTCTTCGCCCATGCGGCGGCTGGCGCGGGGCTCGCGTAAGCACTCATTTGAGGAGCTTATACTTCACCAGGCTTTCCGCCGCCGCCAGAATGGCTTGCTCCTGGGTAGCCAGTGGCTTCCAGCCCAATACGTGCTTGGCTTTGGCGTTGCTGACCCGGCGGTTCACTTTCAAAAACATGGCCCCCGTTTTGGCCTGCGGATTAAACAACGACGCGAACCGCACCACCCAATCGGGTACGGTTTTCGTCGCCACCTTTTCGGCTATTTGGGGCATCTTTTGCTGGAGGAGCCGCGCAATTTCGGGCATGGAAATCTGCCCGTCGGCCGAGGCGATGAAGCGCTGCCCGTTGGCCGCCGGCGTGGTCATGGCCCGCACGTGCAAATCGGCCACGTCGCGCACGTCCACCACGTTCAGCGGGATGTTGGGCACCGCTTTCAACGAGCCGTCTACCAGGTGCCGAATGATGTCGAAGCTGCCGGACGTATGGCTGCCCAGCGACGGACCCAGGATGGCCACCGGATTGATAACGCTCAGCTCCAGCGCGCCGCCTTCGTTTTTGATAAACTCCCAGGCGGCCCGCTCGGCCAGCCCTTTGGATTTCTCGTAGGTCGACAGTCCCTTCAAATTCGGGTCGGTCCAGTCCGCCTCCGTCGTTTCGGTCGAGCGGTCGGTGTGGCTAAAGCCCACGGCTCCAAAGCTGGAGGTGAGCACCACCCGCTTCACGCCCGCGTCGCGGGCGGCCTTGAGCACCCGCAGCGTGCCTTCCACGGCGGGCTTGAGGTGGGCGCTTTCGTCGGCGGGGGTAGCAAACGAGACGGGCGAGGCCACGTGCAGCACGTAGGTGCAGCCGTGCAGGGCCCCGGCCCAGTTCTTGTCGCTGGTCAGGTCGGCTTCCACAAATTCCAGCTGGTCGCCCGGCGTACTGCCGCCAATCTTCAGCGTATCCAGCACGCTGGCCTGGCTGGTCAGCGAGCGCACGGTAGTTTTGACGCGGTAGCCCTGGTGCAACAAGGCCAGGATGCACTGCGCGGCCACAAAGCCGGTGCCGCCCGTGACCGCTACTGTTTCCGAATTTTTCATCATCGTATCGTTTTATAAGTACGCTACAAAGGTCGGGCGGAAAACAAACGCCTGTTTTGTTGAAACGTCCAATTATGGTTTGTTGAAACGTCCACTTAGCCACCGCACGCCGGGTGCCCCTACCCCCCTGGCCTAACCAAACCGCCTCCGTTCGACTTGGGGCAGCATAACCGGCCAAGCAAGCGGGCCTTACCGCCAAGTGACTTGCTCGCCCCGCAACCCGCGCCTGACTGGTTGCGTGTAGCCGGTTTGATAGAGACAATAACCCCGCCCGATGCCGGACCCCTCGCTCACCACGTTCTAAGCCGCCCTGGCGGCGCAGGCTGGCACACTCCCGCCGCCCTGCGTCCTGCCGACGAGCACCTCGCCCTCGGCCATTTCAACCTGTTTGACGTGGCCGATGTGCTGCGCTATCCGCCCGCCCCGGCGACGCCCCCGCTGACGCTCGACCGCTGCAGCTATTACAAGATTAGCTTGCTGGCAGGCAGCGGCCGGGCCACGTATGACGACCAAGAGTTGCGCATCCGGGCGTATTCGCTCTGGTTTGCGCCCCCGCAGCTGTCGGTGCAGTGGTGGCCCGACGCGCCGGTGCGCACGGGCTACCTTGGCGTGTTCACGGCCGAGTTTCTGCGGGCGGCCCCCGGCCCCGGCACCTGGGAGCAGCTGCCGCTACTGCAGCCCGGCGGCCAGCGGGTGCTAGCGCTGAGCGGCGGCGACTACGACGCCCTGAGCGCCCTGTTTGCCAAGATGAAGCAGGAAATTGCGTCCGACTTCGCCTACAAGTACGAAGTGCTGCGCGCCCACCTGCTGGAGGTGCTCTACTACGGGCAGCGGCTGCGGCCCCCCTGCCGGCCCCCGCCCACTCGGCCGCCGTCCGGCTAGCGGCCCGGTTTGCCGACTTGCTAGAGCGGCAGTTTCCGCTGGCCAGCCCCCAGCAACAGCCCGGCCCGTGCCCGCGGCCGACGAAGTACTGGTGCAGGTGGTCGCGACCGGCGTGAACCGGTCCGAAATCCGCTTGCGCGACGGGTCCA
>CAXTCS010000386.1:0-3206 GCA_964242365.1 uncultured Hymenobacter sp.
CCCTTGGCCACGCCGCCCATCGCCGGGTTGCACGACATCTGGGCGATGGTGTTCATGTTCATCGTCACCAGCAGCACCTTCGAGCCGAGGTTGGCGGCGGCGGCGGCGGCTTCGCAGCCGGCATGGCCCGCGCCCACTACAATGACGTCGTATTCTTCTTGCTGAAACATAGAGCGCGAGGTTTCTAGCGCAAGGTTTCGCTAGGTTAAAAGAGGTTTCGCTAGGGTTCTACAAAAGTCGGGAGAGAAGCGTTTCACCCGGCGCGAAACCTATTTTAACCCCGCCAAACCTTGCGCGAAAAAAAGCCCGCAACTCGTTTCACGTGAAACGAGTTGCGGGTTCCGGAATTTAGATTAAGCAGAACGGCAACTAGCTCAAAACGTGCGCAAAGATAAGCAGTGGTCTTCCTTGGCGCGCATGGCCGTCTGGCTCAGCAAGTCCTTGTCGTGGTAGCCGAGTAGGTGCAGCACGCCGTGAATCATGACGCGGTGCAACTCGTCGCGGAAGCTGATGCCCAGGTCCTGAGCGTTTTCCCGCACGCGCTCGACGCTGATGAAGATGTCGCCTTCGAGAATGTCGGCGTCGTCGGAGTTGTCAAACGTGATGACGTCGGTGAGGGTGTCGTGGTCGAGGTACTCGACGTTGAGCGCGTGCAGGTAGTGGTCGGAGCAGAAAATATACGTGAGCTGCATGATGCGGTGCTCGTGCACGGCCGCGATGCGCTCAATCCATTCCACTAGCTCCTCGGCGTCGGACAACTCGAATTCGGGCACGTCCTCCACCATGAATTCGATGCCGGGGGCTTCGTGGTGCAGCTCGCCGGGCGGGAAGTTTTCGTGATGGGGCGGGCCCACCGGCGGGGTGCTCATCATGGTATTTAGGCCGCGAGATGGTCGGCAGTCGGGGTTTCGTCGGCGGGCACGGGCGCGAGCTGGAAGGTGAGCAGCACGCGGCGGCCTTCTTTGCTGAACTCCACCTCATCGGCCAGGTGGCGGATGAGGAAGATGCCGCGGCCCCCGGGATTTTCCAGGTTTTCGGGTGCCGTGGGGTCGTCCAAATTGTCATAATTGAAGCCCGCGCCCTCGTCCTCAATCTCGAATTTGAGCTGTTGCGGCTCCACGTACAGCGACAAATACACGTTCTTGTCCTTGTCGAACTTGTTGCCGTGGCGGATGGCATTGTTCACGGCCTCCGTCACGGCCACCATGATGTTGCCGTAGATATCGTCCTCAATCTGAAAGGTATCCTTGGAATTATCGATAAAACTCTCCACCACGCGGATGTTTTCGACGAGCGACGGAATCTGAATTTTTACCTGCTTCATAAGGCGATTTACTGGAAAGAACGGCGGCGCGTTCGGGGCGGCAAAAATAGTGTTTTGGCGGCAAAGTGCCACAACAATTTCTGTCGGCGGCTGGTCCTTGGTTTCGGCCGAACAATAAACAGTTACGAAACCGCGGCCGGCCGGGATGAACCGCCGTTACTTGATTTTTTGAAAATACTCGCCCACTTCGCGTTGGTAATACGGAGTAAGGCTTGGGGGAGTACTACGTAGTAATTCGGTCTGGCGTTCTTTGCTCACCTTGTATTTGTCGAAGGCGGGCGGAAAAACCGGCGGTTTGGCCTGGGCGGCCTGGGCTTCGCGCTTGGTGTCTTGGTCGCGCTCGCGGGCCGATTTCTCCACTTCGAGCAGGCGGGTCAGAATCTGCTGCTGGCGCAGGATGGTTTCTTCGGTGAGGCGCTTGTTCACGAGGTCGGTTTCGGTTTGCTCCATCAGCTTTTTGATGTCGCCGGTACCGCCTCCGCCTTGTTCGCCTTTGCCATCCTTGCCGTTTTGGCCGCCTTCTTTGCCGTCGGGGTTTCCTTCTTTGCCATCCTTCCCCTGGCCTTGCGAGCCGCCGGGCTTGCCGCCTTGCTGCAGTTTGTCGAGCTGCTGCATGGCCTGGCGCAGCATCTGCTGCTGGCCGGCCAGCTTGGCCAGCTCCTGCGACATGGCCCGGCCGGTTTTGCCGCTTTTCGAGAGCTGCTGAATCTGCTCGTTGAGCTGTTGCTGCATCTGGCCCATGCTGCCGGGGCCGGGCTTGCTGCCCTGGCCCTGCCCTTTTCCTTTGCCCTTTTTGCGGCCGGGCTTGCCCTGGCCCGACTGGGGTTGGCCTTTGCCGGCCTGCTGCTCTTGCTGCATTTGGTTCAGCGAGCTTTGCAGCATCAGGGCCAGGTTGTTCATGCTGGTCATGGCCTGCTGCTCGGTGGCGGTGGCGCGGCCCAGGTCGCGCTGCTGAATGTGGGTGAGCGACTCGTCCATGCGGCCGTTCATCTCGCCCACCTCGCGGGTCACGAAGCTCTGGATTTTGGGCTCTTTTTTGGCCAGCGCATACAGCGAATCCTGGATAATCTTGGCGTCGTCGCGCAGCTTGCGCTGGGTTTGGCCCAGCTGCACGAAGCGCGGGTCGGACTGGTCCACCTTGCGAAAATCCTTCATCAAGCCTTCCTGGTCGAAGCTGAGGGTGAGCAGGTTGTCCAGAATGTCGCGCAGGTCGTCGATGTTTTCCTGGGCCTGGTCGCTCTCCTCCTCGCTCATCTGGTCGCGCATTTTCTTGGCCATCTGCTTCATGCGCGAGGCGGCGCTTTGCTGCTTGGCGGCGGCCTTTTTGTTCTGGTTTTTGCCGAGCTGCTGCTGGCTTTCCTGCATGTCCTGGTCGGTTTGCTGCTGGTCGGGCTTCTGCTCGTCCACGCCGTTTTGGTCGCCCAGCTCCTTGTCCATCTGCTTCAACTCCTGCAACTCTTTTTTCAGGTCTTCAAACTCCTTCTGGTTGGCGGCCTGCTCTTGTTTGAGCTCCTGGTTTTTGGTTTCTTGTTCCTTGTTTTTTAGTTTGTTGTCGGGGTTTTCCTTGTCGTTTTGCTCGGTTTTTTCGGCCAGCTTGTCTTCCTGCTTGGCCAGCTCATCGAGCTTGTCGGCGGTTTCTTCGGCCTTCTGCTCCAGCTGCATTTGCTTGAACATTTCGAGGGCACGGTCCAGCTCTTTTTGCAAAGTATCTTCCTTGTTCTCGAGCTGTTGCAGCAGCTTTTGCATCTCCGCGTCGGGCTGTTTCTGCTGCTCCAGCAGTTTTTGCAGCTTGTCGTAGAGCTTCTTGGTTTCGGGGTCGAGCAGGTCGGCCATCAGCTTTTTCAGCTCCTCGGCCTTCTTGGCCAGCTCCTCGCTTTTGGGG
>CAXTCS010000387.1:0-3200 GCA_964242365.1 uncultured Hymenobacter sp.
GCAAGGTGCGCACCGATAAATCGACGGCCGCCGCCAGCACCGGCAGCGGCAGGTGGGAGACGCGCGCCAGGTGGTCGAACGCCCGGCGGCGCAAGCCGCGCTGAATCATGCCCACCACTTGCAAGTCGCTGGCAATGGGCTCGCCCACTACGGACGGGCCGCCGAGTACATCGATGAACGCATCGCGTGCCATCGGATGTGTATTGTTAGCAGGTGATAACTGTCGTAAAGATAAAGACAAATGTCGTGATTGGGATTTGAGCTGTTGGAAATCAAAACGGAAAAGCCGCTGCCCACACCGGGCAGCGGCTTTTCCGTTATAGAAAGCCAGAGCAGGTTCGAAATCGGCGTGCGGCGGGTAGAGACGCAATATTTTGCGTCTCGCCGTTGAACGACTGGCGTTGAACGACCGGAAATAGGCCCTTACCGCGCTGACTAAACAACATCAGCGACGACGAGACGCAAGTAGGCGTCTCTACCACGCCGCACGCTGATTGCAAAACTGCGTTAAAGACCTTTTAAAGCTTGCTCCAATGCGACGATTTTGGCTTCGGCATCGGCTAGTTTTTGGCGTTCGCGCTCCAGCACGTCGGGCTTGGCGTTTTGGGCGAATTTCTCGTTGCCGAGCTTTTTTTGCACCGATTCTTTGAAGCCCTGGGCGTATTCCAGCTCTTTTTCGAGGCGGGCGCGCTCGGCATCCAGGTCGATGTGGCCTTCGAGCGGGATGAAAAACTCGCTGCCGCCCTGCACGAAGCTCACCGAGGCGGCGGGGCCAGCGGCGGCAAACGTCACTTCCGAAATGCTGCCCAGCTTGCGAATGATGCCGTCGTAAGCGGTCAGCAACGCCGGCTCATCCGTTTTGGCTATCAAGGCCAGGGGCTTGTTGGGGCCGAGGTTTTTCTGGTTGCGCACGGCGCGGATGCCGGCCACGATGGCCAGCGCCTTGTCCATGTGGGCCAGGGTTTCGGGGCTGTTGGCGGGCGGCGTGGCTTTGGGCCAGGGCGCCACGGTTACGTAGTCGCGGGGGCCGCGCGCGGCCAGCTCGTGCCACAGCTCTTCGGTGATGAAGGGCATGAACGGGTGCAGCAGCTTGAGCAGCGTTTCGAGGAAGCCGACGGTGTGGCGCAGGGTTTCGGCGTCGATGGGGTGCTGGTAGGCGGGCTTCACCATTTCCAGGTACTGGGCGCAGAAATCGTCCCAGGTCAGCTTGTACACCGTCATCAGCGCGTCGCTCATGCGGAACTTGTCGAAATGGTCGTCCAGCTCGATGATGGCGGCTTGCAGTTTGGCGTTGAACCAGGCCGCCGGCTTTTCATTTACGAAGGGCAAAGCGGCATCCACTTCCCAGCCTTTCACGAGGCGAAAGGCATTCCAGAGCTTGTTGGAAAAGTTGCGGCCTTGCTCGACCAGCTTCACGTCGTAGAGCAAGTCGTTGCCGGCGGGGGCCGAAAACAGCATCCCGGTGCGCACCCCATCGGCGCCGAACTGGGCGATGAGGTCGAGCGGGTCGGGCGAATTGCCGAGCTGCTTGCTCATTTTGCGGCCCTGCGCGTCGCGCACGATGCCGGTGAGGTACACGTTTTTGAAGGGCACTTCCTGGCGGTACTCGATGCCGGCCATAATCATGCGCGCCACCCAGAAAAAGAGGATGTCGGGGCCCGTCACCAGGTCGTTGGTGGGGTAGAAATAGTTGATGTCGGCGTTGTCGGGGTCTTTGAAGCCGTCGAACACCGAAATCGGCCACAGCCACGACGAAAACCAGGTATCGAGCACGTCCTCGTCCTGGCGCAGGTCGCTGGGCTGCAAATCGGCCTTGCCGCTCTGGATGCGGGCCTGGGTCAGGGCGCTTTCGGCGGTGAGGGCGACCACGAACGAGCCATCGGGCAGGTAGTAGGCCGGAATTTGCTGGCCCCACCAGAGCTGGCGCGAGATGCACCAGTCGCGCACGTTTTCCATCCAGGCCCGGTACATGTTCTTGAACTTAGGCGGGTGCAGGCGCACGGTGTCGTTTTCGACCACTGCGAGGGCGGGTTTGGCCAGGTGCTCCATTTTCAGAAACCACTGCAGGCTGAGCTTGGGCTCAATCACGGCCTTGGTGCGCTCCGAGGTTTGCACGATGCTGGCGTACTCCTCGATTTTATCGAGCAAGCCGGCTTCCTGCAAGTCTTTGGCAATCTGCTTGCGGGCGGCAAAACGGTCCTGGCCCACGTAGAGCACGGCTTTTTCGTTCAGCGTGCCGTCATCGGCCAGAATGTCGATGACTGGCAGGTTGTGCTTCACGCCCAGCTCGTAGTCGTTCAGGTCGTGGGCGGGCGTGACTTTCAGCGCGCCGGTGCCGAAATCCATCGACACGTACTCGTCGGCAATGATGGGAATTTCGCGCCCAAGCAACGGAATACGCACCTTGGCACCAATCAAGTGCTGGTAACGAGGGTCATTCGGATTGACAGCCACGGCCACGTCGGCCATGATGGTTTCGGGCCGCGACGTGGCTACGGTCAGGTAATGAGGTGATGAGGTGATGGGGTGATGGGGTTTGTCCGTCGACTTCATCACCTCCTCACCCTTCACCTCATCACCTTTCCCCTCCTCACCCAAAATCTCATACCTGAGGTAGTACATTTTGGCCTGCACGTCCTTGGCAATCACCTCTTCGTCGGAGATGGCGGTGCGGCCTTCGGGGTCCCAGTTCACCATGCGTACGCCGCGGTAAATCAGGCCTTTGTTATACAAATCGACGAACACGCGGAGCACGGCGTCGGTCAGGTCGGGCTCCATGGTGAAGCGCGTGCGGTCCCAGTCGCAGGAGGCGCCGAGCTGCTTGAGCTGTTCCAGAATGATGCCGCCGTACTTCTCTTTCCAGTCGAAGGCGTGGGCCAGGAACTGCTCGCGGGTGAGGTCGCGCTTCTCGATGCCCTGCTCTTTGAGCTGCGCCACTACCTTGGCTTCGGTGGCGATGCTGGCGTGGTCGGTGCCGGGCACCCAGCAGGCTTCCTTGCCCTGCATGCGGGCGCGGCGCACCAGCACGTCCTGGATGGTGTTGTTCAGCATGTGCCCCATGTGGAGCACGCCCGTCACGTTGGGCGGCGGGATGACAACGGTGTAGGGGGCTTTTTTCGGGTTGGGCTGGGCCTTGAAAAAGCCTTGCTCCTGCCAGCGCTGGTACCATTTGGCTTCAACGTCGGTGGGCGAGTAGGTGG
>CAXTCS010000388.1:0-3141 GCA_964242365.1 uncultured Hymenobacter sp.
GCACGCCGGCGCCAAGGAAGTTTGGATGATTCAGGAGCCCATGGCTGCCGCCATCGGCATTGGCATCGACGTGGAGCAGCCCGTGGGCTCGATGATTATCGACATCGGGGGCGGCACCACCGAAATTGCCGTGATTGCCCTGTCGGGCATCGTGTGCGACCAGTCCATCAAAACCGCGGGCGACGTCTTCAACCAGGACATCCTCGACTACATGCGCCGCCAGCACAACCTGCTCATCGGCGAGCGCAGCGCCGAGCGCATCAAAATTGAAGTGGGCGCCGCCCTTACCGAGCTCGACATGCCGCCGCCCGACCACGAAGTGCGCGGCCGCGACCTGATGACGGGTATTCCGAAAGTAATTAAAGTGACATTTTCGGAAATTGCCATTGCCCTCGATAAATCAGTGGCCAAAATTGAAGAAGCGGTATTAAAAGCCCTCGAAATATCGCCGCCCGAATTGTCGGCCGATATTTACGAGCACGGCATTCACCTCACCGGCGGCGGGGCGCTGCTGCGCGGGCTCGACAAGCGTCTGGCCGCCAAAACCAAGCTGCCCATTCACATCGCCGACGACCCGCTGCGCGCCGTGGTGCTCGGTACGGGCAAGGCAATCAAGGATATCCAGGCCTACCGCGGGGTGTTGATGACGTGATTTCATTTAACATTTATCAATTAACATTTAACAGTCGGTAATTGCCAACTATTGAAGCGGCCGTGCGCAACAGAGCGTGTTAAATGATAGATGTTACTTGTCAAATGCTAAATGGGCAACCTGTTTCTTTTCTTATTTCGCTTTCGTGGGGTGCTGGTTTTTGTCTTATTGGAAATAATAAGCTTGTATTTGTTTGTCACCAATAACTCCTATCAGCGGGCAGCGTTTTTCAATTCGGCCAATGCGTATGCCGGTACCGTGCTGGCCCGGCGCACCCAGATAGCAGACTATTTCCATCTGGCTGAAATGAACCAGCAGCTGGCCGCCGAAAACGCCGCGCTGCGCCAGCAGCTGTACCCTGCCGATACCATTCGGCGCGAGGCCGATTCGGTGGCTTTGCCCCCGGCCCGTACCGACTCGCTGAAGCGCATCCGCTACCGGCGCCCGGCCGCCCGGCCCGATACGCTGCTGCTCGGCCAGCAGCGCGTGCCAGCCCGCGACCCGAGTTATCCACTTATTCCGGCCCGGGTTATCAACAATATGCTCTATAATGTGGATAACTACCTCACCTTGAACGTGGGCAGTGCCAATGGCGTGCGTCCCGGCCTGGGCGTGGTGGCAGCCAGCGGGGTGGTGGGCCGCGTGAAAGTGGTGAGCGAGCACTACGCCACCGTGACCAGCCTGCTGCACTCGAAAACCACGGTGGCCTCCAAAATCAAGCGCGACGGCACGTTTGGCACTATTCGGTGGCTGGGCGACGACCCCACCCACGCCGTGCTCGACAACGTGCTGCGCGAAACCCGCCTGGTGAAAGGCGATACCGTCGTCACGTCGGGCTACAACGCGGTGTTTCCCGAAGGCATTTTCATCGGCACCATCGATTCGTTCGTGAAAGAGCCCGACAAGAATTTCTGGACGGTGCGGGTGCGCCTGGGCGTCAATTTTGCCAATTTAACCTACGTTTACGTCGTGACCAGCCGGCCCCGCGCCGAGCGCGACACGTTGGAAGTGCACGCCGGGATGCAGCCGAAAGGAGGAACCCGCCCATGAGCGGCCTGCGTTTTATCCTAATCCAGGTGCTGCGCTTTGCGCTCTACGCGGGCGTGCACGTGCTGCTGATTAGTCGGTTGGTGCTGTTCGATTTGGGCTGGTGCTTCCTGTACCTGGGTTTTTTGCTGTTTTTGCCGCTGGCCACGCCCATCGTGGTGCAGCTGCTGCTGGCTTTCGGCATGGGGCTAACGATGGACATTTTCTACGACACCGGCGGGCTGCACGCGGCGGCGGCCGTGCTGCTGGGCTTCCTGCGGCCGTGGGTGCTGCGCCTGCTCACCCCGCGCGATGGCTACGACAGCGCCGACACCGTGAACGTGCACCAGATGGGCTGGCAGTGGTTTGGCGTGTACCTCACCCTTCTGGTGCTGATACACCACACGGCGTTTTTCCTGCTGGAGCTGGGCAGTTTTCGCCATTTTGGCATCACGCTGGGCAAAATTCTGGCCAGTGCACTCTTTACCGGCCTTGCGCTGTTGATTGTGCAGCTGCTGTTTTTTCCGGTGCGGCGCGGCCGGCAGTAGCCTTAATTTGACCGTTATACAGAGCGCAGCATCTTGCTCGGGAAAGTAACTTAATCGATGCAACGAAGCGTGCAAGATGCTTCGCTGCGCTCAGCACGACGTTCTAAAGCGTTATCTTTTATAAAATGCAATACCTCGAAGGCCGCAAATACGTCGTCCAAGGCATCTTTTTGGTGGTGGCCCTCATCTTCCTTACGCGCCTGTTTTTTATGCAGGTGCTCGACGGCACGTACAAGCTGGCCGCCGATAAAAACACCTTGCAGCGCCTCGTGCAGATTCCGTACCGGGGCCTGATTTACGACCGCAAGAACGAGCTGTTGGTGCAAAACACGCCCGTATACGACCTCATGGTCGTGCCCCGCGAGGTGAAGCAGCTCGACTCGGCCCGCTTCTGCGAGCTGCTCCAGATTCCGATTGGCGACCTGCGCGCCAGCCTGCTGGCGGCCCGGAAATATTCGCGCATCAAGCCGTCGCCCATCGTTCAGAACCTGACCACGCCCGACCTGGCCGCCATCCAGGACAACCTGATGGATTTTCCGGGCTTCCGCATTCAGGCGCGCATGGCGCGGGCCTACCGCATGCCCAACCTGGCCCACGCCCTGGGCTACGTGGGCGCCATCACGCCGGCTTTCCTCGAAAAGCCCAAGTACGCCAAATACCAGCCCGGCGAAAACGTGGGTATTTCCGGTCTGGAGGGGTTTTATGAGCAAACACTGATGGGCCAGCGCGGCGTGCAGTACAAGATGGTGAACGTGCGCGGCATCGAAAAAGGCAAGTTTCGCGACGGCGAGTTTGACACGCTGTCGGTGGCCGGGCAGGACTTGCACCTGAGCATCGACGCCGAATTGCAAGCTTACGGAGAGAAGCTGCTGGCCGGCCGGCGCGGCTCCATCGTGGCCATCGACCCCAAAACGG
>CAXTCS010000389.1:0-3103 GCA_964242365.1 uncultured Hymenobacter sp.
TCATCTTATTGGCCTGCATGTAGGCCACGATGCGCGGGTTGCGCCGCCACTGCCGCCCGTCGTTATCGTCGCCGCCAACGTGAAAATACGGGTCCCGAAACAGCGTCGTCATCTCGGTAAACAGCGAATCGAGCAGCGAGTACGTGGTTTCGCGGGTGGGGTCGACGGCCACGTTCAAAACCCCCCATTTCCGGGCCACGGCATACGCTGAGTCGTTGGACGCCAGCCGCGGGTAGGCCGCAATCCAGGCGGTGGTGTGGCCCGGCACGTCGAACTCCGGCACCACGCGAATGCCCCGCGCCGCCGCGTAGGCAACGATTTCGCGCACCTCGGCCTGGGTATAAAAGCCATCGGCGCCCCCAATCTGGTGCAGGCGTGGCAGCACCTTGCTTTCGACCCGAAAACCCTGGTCGTCAGCCAGGTGCAGGTGCAGAACATTCAGTTTCACGGCGGCCATGCCGTCGAGGTTGCGCTTGATGACGGCCACCGGCATGAAGTGCCGCGCCGCGTCAATCAGCAGCCCCCGCCAGGCAAAGCGCGGCTGGTCCTGGATGTCGACTTCGGGCAGGACACTGTGGCGGCCGTCGGGCTGCGGCAGCTGTTCCAGCGTGGCCAGCCCGCGCAGGATGCCCAGCGAAGTCGGCGCGTCGAGCAGCACGCCCACCGGCGTCACCCGCAGGCTGTAGCGTTCCGAGTCGAAATTGGCCGGGCGCCCCACCTGCCCGTAGCGAATCTGGAAGGGCACGGTGGCGGCGGCGGGCAGCCGGCGGCCATCGCGGCGCAGTCGCCCCAGCGTGCGCCCCACGGCCGCCTGCACGGCCGAATCAACCGGCCCGTCAACCTGCGGTTTTAGGGCCAATTTCCAGCCCAATCCCCCGGCGCCCCAATGCACTTCGGCCGGCACGGGCAACAGGTTACGGGTTTGCGCAACGCCCGGCCCCGCTGCCAAAACCATCCCAATAAAAAGCCAACCGACCAACCACTTCATGCACAAGAGAAAAAGGTTAAACTAAAAATCACAACTCCCAAAATCCCACCAATAAAATCGTCCACAAAATCCGTGAAATCCGCTAAAATTCGAAAAATCAGTGATTTATATCAGACCACGGGCCTTGAATTCCAGGTACTTATTAATCGTATTTACCGTCAAATCCTTGGGCGCGGTCAGCAGCGAATGAATGCCGTAGCGCTGCAATTCGAGCACAATCTGCCGTTTTTCCTGGGCAAATTTCTCGGCAATGGTTTGGTTATACACATCGTCCGTGGTGGTCGCCGGCGCGTCGAGAAATTCGCGCAGCTCGGTGTTTTCAAAGAAAATGACCAGCAGCAGGTGGTCTTTGGCCAGGCGGCGCAGGTAGGGCAGCTGCCGCTGCATGCCGTGCAGGGTTTCAAAGTTGGTGAATAAAATCAGCAGGCTGCGCTGCTTGATGCGGGCCCGCACGGTGGCATAGAGCAGCTCGAAGTCCGTTTCTAAGTACTTGGTTTTTTGCCGATAAAGGATTTCGAGCAGCTTGAGCAGGTGGCCGGGGCGGCGGTCGGCGGCCAGCGCGGCGCCGGGGCGGTTCGAGAAGGTGAGCAGGCCGGCTTTGTCGTGCTTGAGCAGGGCAATGTTGCTGACCACCAGCGTGGCGTTGATGGCGTAGTCGAGCAGGCTGAGGCCATCAAAAGGCATCCGCATCACCCGGCCTTTGTCGATGAGGCAGTACACTTGCTGCGCCCGCTCGTCCTGAAAATGGTTGACCACCAGCGAGTCGGCCGCGCCCGTGCCCGCCCGGCGGGCCGTGGCTTTCCAGTTGATGCTGCGCGGGTCGTCGCCGGCCACGTAGGGCCGGATTTGCTCAAATTCCAGGCTGTGGCCCACCCGCCGAATGCGCTTCACCCCAACTTCCGTGAGGCGGTTGTGGATGGCCAGCAGCTCGTATTGCCGCATTTGCAGGAACGACGGGTACACGGGCACCGTCTTGTTCTGGTCGTAGCGGAAGCGCCGCCGCACCAGCCCCAGTGGCGATGCCGCGTAGATATTTACCGCGCCAAACTCGTACTCGCCGCGCTTGGTGGGCCGCAGCTGGTAGTTGATAATCTGCGTTTCGCCCGGCCCGATGCTGGCTTTAAACAACACGTCGCGCCGCTGAAACTGATGCGGAATCTCATCAATCGTCTCGGTCTGAATCGGAAACCGGTAGTGGTTTTCGATGTAGATGCGGATGTCGTTTTCCGAGCCATTGGCCAGCTTTTCGCCCATCACCCGCCGGCCAAACACGGGCGCGACTTTGTTTTTGGCCGGCGCGTAGAGCAGCAGCGCATCGAGCAGCGTTAATGCGGCCAGCAGGCCGAGCACCACGCGCATCGGCCCCAGCAGCCACGGCAGAAAAAACGCCACCACCAAGCCGGTGGCTACTAAAGCCACGGCCAGAAAGAAGCGCGGAGTGAGGAAGAAAGTCAATTAATTCAAGTCAACGTGGCACTTCAATCTGTTGCATAATCTGCTTCACCACCTCATCGGGCGTGCCGCCTTCCATCTCGCGCTCCGGCGTGAGCATAACGCGGTGGCGCAGCACGCTGGGGGCCAGAAACTGCACGTCTTCGGGCGTCACGAAGTCGCGGCCGCGCAGGGCGGCCAGGGCCTTGGCGCCGTTGAGCAACGCCAAAGAGGCGCGGGGCGAGGCCCCCAGGTACAGCGATTTGTGCGCCCGCGTCTGACCCACGAGCTTGGCGATGTACTCCAGAATATTGGCCTCGACGCGCTGCTGGCGCACTTGCTGGCGCAAGGCGGCCAGGTCGGCGGCCGAAAGCACGGGCTGCACCGCGTCGAGGTTGGTGCCGCCGAAACCGGCGTGGTGGCCCTGCAAAATCTGCACTTCCTCGGCCAGGGTGGGGTAGCCCACGTGCAGCTTGAACAGGAACCGGTCGAGCTGGGCTTCGGGCAGGCGGTAGGTGCCTTCCTGCTCGACCGGGTTTTGGGTGGCCAGCACCAAAAAAGGCTCGGTCATGGTGTAGGTGGTGCCGTCCTGGGTCACGGTGCGCTCCTCCATCACCTCAAACAGCGCCGATTGCGTCTTGGCGGGGGCGCGGTTGATTTCGTCAATCAGCACCACGCTGGCGA
>CAXTCS010000390.1:0-3096 GCA_964242365.1 uncultured Hymenobacter sp.
CCAGCGACCCCCTGCGTGTGAAGCAGGTGCTCTAAACCAACTGAGCTAACCTCCCGGGAAACGAACCAAAAAAAACGACCATCCTCCTTAAGCGCGGGTTTGGACGGCCGTGTTTTGTGTGGGGGATGTAGGGTTCGAACCTACGACCCTCTGCTTGTAAGGCAGATGCTCTGAACCAGCTGAGCTAATCCCCCGTGGGCATTTTTCGTTTGGGACTGCAAAGATGGGAGGTGTTTTTGGAAATGCCAAATCCGTTGTGGCTTTATCGCGCTCAATCTTTCTTTAAGAGGAATTCCGCATCGGCAACAAATTCATTTTCAGGGATGGAAATTTTCTTGCTCGCTGGCAAAAAAAACTATTTGGAAGCACTTTTTTCGGAAAGCAACGTATTCGCTTTTGCTTCGTTAAGCACTTCAACTCAAGTTTCACTTTCCACTCCGTTTTCCTTTGCTCATGGACACCCAACTCCTCCAGAATTACTCCGAAGAAGAAAAAACCGCTTACCTGAGCGCCATCGCCAGCCTGGCGACCGCCGACCGCCAGGCGTCGGGGGCCGAAACTCAGTTTTTGCAGGCGCTGGCGCAGCAGGCCGGCCTGTCGGGCGGGGCCACCCAGCAAGTGCTGGCCGCCGCCCAGGATGCCAACAACCAGAGCATTCAGCAGAGCCTGGACGTGCTCAAAAACAGCGATTTGCGCTTCTCGCTCGTAACCGACCTCATCAGCTTCGCGCGGGCCGATGGCTCGTACGCCAACGACGAAGAGGCGATGATAGCCAAGATGTCGCAGTACCTCGGCATCAACCCCGAGCAGAAGCAAACCCTCGAAACGGTGGTCGACCAGGCCGCCAACGTGCCCCACGACCCGCAAGACCCGGCCAAAGAAGGCTTTTTCAGCCGCATGGGCGACACGCTTTCCAACGTCGGCATTCCCAAAAGCGCCCTCATGACCGGCCTGCTGGGCGTGGTGGCGCCCATGGTTATTTCGCACGTGATGAGCGGCGGCAGCCAAAACCAGGGCTACGGCAACCAAAGCAGCGGCGGCGGGCTGCTGGGCGGCAGCATGGGCGGCCTGCTCGGCGGGGCGGCCCAAAGCGGCATGGGCAGCTTGCTGGGCGGCCTGCTCGGCGGCGGCATGTTGGGCGGCCTCCTCGGGGGCGGCAACAACACGGCCACGGCCGACCTGCCGCAGCAAGGCTCGGCCATCGGCAGCGGCGGGCTGGGCTCGATGATGTCGATTTTGGGTGGCCTGGGCGGACGGCCCAACTCGCAGCCGGCCAGCGCGGGCGGCGCGGGCCTGGGCGGCTTGCTCAACGGCGGGCTGGGCGGCATGCTCGGCGGGCTGTTTGGGGGCCGCTAGGCTTTAACCGACACCATTTTTTGTAAGCAAAAAGGCTCTTCCGTGCAGGAAGGGCCTTTTTTGGGTCTGGCCCTTTTCGGGTCTTAACCGAAGCAATCGGCTTTCACGCAGGGTCCCGCCGTATTAAAATGGCCGTGCACAGGCCCTGCGGGGCGGCACCGATTTCGGGTCTGATTTCGCCAACTGCCGTGCCGCTTGGTTGCGGCTGCGTCACGACCTGGCCACGGCAACGGCTGGCGCCGGCGTGCCGGCCAGGGCGCCGCCGTGCTCTTCTATCACTTCGACGATGCGGTAGTTGAGGTCTTCTTTTACGTCGAGGTATTCGTCGTAGCTGGTGGTGGCCACGAAGTACTGCACGGTGACTTCGCGGCCGGCGGGCGTGAGGGCGTTGAACTTCATTTGCACGTCGGGGGCCACGAGCGGGTGGGCTTGCATGGCGGCCACGGCCCCGGCAATGATGGCGTGGAGCTGGGCGCTGGTCGTTTTTTGGTCGAAGACGAGCGTGAAGCCGACCCGGCGCGAGGTGCGCAGCGAGAGGTTGTCGAGGGGCTTGTCAATCATGCTTTTGTTGGGCACGGTGAGGTAGCTTTTTTCGGCGGTGCGCAGGCGGGTGCTGCGGAAACCGATTTTTTCCACCGTGCCGCTCACGTCGCCGGCCGTCACGAGGTCGCCCACGCCGAAGGGCTGGTCGAGGAAGATGGTGAACGAGGCGATGAGGTTTTCGAGGCTTTCCTTGGCGGCGAAGGCCACGGCCAGGCCGCCGATGCCCAGCCCGCCCACCAGGGCGGTTACGTTCACCCCAAACACTTCGCCCAGCACCACCATCGCGCCCACAATGACGATGAAAACTTTGAGCAAGTCTTTGGCGAAGGGCAGAAACTGGTGGTCGAGCCGCGCGGCGCCGGGGGTTTGGCGCAGCTCGGTGCGCCGCTGCACCACGAGCAGCGCAAAATCGACCAGCCGCAGCACCACCCACGTGACGGTGCCGATGAACCCCAGCAGGAACACCCGCAGCAAGGCCACCTTCGGCCAGGGCTCGAAGCCGGGCACGGCATTGGACGGCAAGGGGTAGCGCAACCCGCTAAACGCCACGTACACCGTGGCCAGAAACAAGAGAATCGACAGCGGCTGAATCAGCAATTCGCGCAGCTCCTGCTCGCTCACGCCGGCCGTGTAGCGCTTGGTGAGGCGGAAGAGCACCTTGCTCAGCAAGCGCGACAGCAGCCGGCGCAACGCCGCGCCCGCCAGCAGAATGAGGGCGGCAATCAGGTATTGCAGCAGCTCATTGCCTAACAGCTCGTAGTGCAGAAAAGGAGGAAGCGTCATGGGGCAGCGCCGGGTTTTGGGTGGCGGGTTATGAAATGAGAAAGCGGGGCGCGAGGACCGGAAATAGGCCCTGCCTGAGGGGGCAGCGCGGCGGCGCTACTTGGCCCGGATGGCGATGACCGGGTCGAGGTTGGCGGCCAGCACGGCGGGCACGATGCCGGCAATCACGCCAATGCCCACCGAAATGAGCAGGCCCAGGATGACGCGGGCCGCCGACATGGTCAGCGGCAGGGCGTCCTGCGGAATCAGGGTGATGAGCCACACCAGCAAAATGCCCGCGCCGCCGCCAATCATGCACAGGAAAATGGCTTCGAACAGGAACTGGAACAGGATGAAAAAATTCTTGGCCCCGAGGGATTTCTGAATGCCGATGATGTTGGTGCGCTCGCGCACCGACACGAACATGATGTTGGC
>CAXTCS010000391.1:0-3077 GCA_964242365.1 uncultured Hymenobacter sp.
GAGCACGTGGTCTTGCAGGCCGGTGAGGACCAGCAGGCCGCCCGTGGAATTGCATAACCGGTTGGCGATGAGAATGGAGCTGAGGCCCGACGAATCGGTGTACTTCACGTTGGTGAGGTCCAGAATCAGGTTGTTGATGCCTTCAGCATTCAGCTTCACGAACTCCGATTTGAGGTCGGGCGCCACGGTAGTGTCGAGCTTCTTCTCCTCAATGGTGATGATGGTGTAGCTTTCTTTTTTATCAATCGTGTACTTCATACAGCGTAAGGCAAGGAGGGTAAGAGAACGGCGAAGGTAAAGAAAAAACTCAAAATTTTGGGTGAAGTTGGCTAATGTTTTGTGGTGGGCCGCCCGGCAGCGGGTGGCCCGGCGAAGGTGAGCGAGGCCCAGGTCGATTGCCAGTCGGCGCGGTCGCGCAGCCGGGCGGGCGCCGCGCGCATGTCGACGGCGGCCAGCAGATAGGGGCCGGGGCCGGATAACCGTAACAGCACACGGCCGTTTTGGTTGGCGCGGGTGGTGAAATGCGTGGTGGGCAGGCCACCGGGCTGGCGCTGCCACACCTGCACCGCCGCGCCAAAGGCGGGTTTTCCGGTCCGCAACACCCGCACGGTCAGGGCTTTGTCGGCAGCCAGGCGGTAGGGGTTTTGCTCGGGCACCAGCTCCAGCGGCAGGTTGTAGACGTGCAGGCAGGCGCTGTCGGCCGCGGCGGACGTAGCGGCGGCGGAGCCCACCTGCACCAGGGTTTTGGCGCAGCGGCGGTAGGTTTCGCGGCCGGGCTGGGCCTGCTGGTCGTTCTCCTGGCGCAGCTTCAGCGCGTAGTCGAGGCCTGCTTCGCGCAGGTAGGCGGTGAACTGTGCGGCCGGCAGCTCTATGAAAGAATTGGTGGAACGCAGCAGCACGACGTGCGTGCCGGGTTGGGCGAAGGTGAAAGCGGTGCGAAAAGTGTCGGCTTCGGTGAAGCCCGGCGCGGGTGTGAGGTCGGTGGAGTCGGCCGGGGCGGGGCCGTAGCGCACGAGGCGCTGGATTTTGGCGGCTTTGGTGGTCCAGGGCCCGCCCTTGAAATCAGTTCCGATGCAGGTGTGCACGCTCACCGCCTGGCCCGGCTGGAGGCGGAAGCGCGGGGCTTCGAGCCAGAACTCGTGGGCCAGGGTGGCGGTGGTGCAGGCAAGCAAAGCCGCGACCACCAGGAGCTGAGGTTTCATAACTAGTATGACCGCTGGCCCTACTGTCGCTCCAGCGCCAGCGCGTAGGCCCGGTCGTAGTGCACGCGCAGGTTTTTCCAGTCGAATAATTCGGCCGAGCCTTCCACGGCGTTGCGCTGCATGATGCGCTCGCGGCGGTTGAGCTGCACGAAATGCCAGAGCATGTCGCACAGTTCCTCGGCCGATTCGTCGAAGGATTTTTCCTGGCGGTGGACCACAAATATGCCCTTCGACTCGGGGTCGGGGATGGTTTGGAGCACGTAATCGCCGAAGCCCGACAGGTCGGAGGTGATGGCGGGCACGCCGCGCGCCACGCATTCGAGCGGGGTGTAGCCCCACGGCTCGTAGTAGGAGGGAAACACGCCCATGTGGCAGCCGCGCACAAACTGGCCGTATTCCATGCCCAGCAGGGGCGAGGCGGGCGACACAAAATCGGGGTGGTACACCATCTTCACCCGGTCGTGGCGGTTGTTGAGCAGGTTGGCCCGGCGCATGTAGTTCAGGATGTCGTCGTCCTGGTCGTTCACCAGGTTGTGGGTGATGACGGGGGGCAGGGCGTTGGTTTTCCAGCTTTGCAGCGTGCGGCGGTAGCGCAGCTTCCAGTAGTCGTCCACCATCGAGCCCAACTCGGGCAGGCGGTGGTCGGAGCTGGCGGCGGCGGCATAAAACAGCCGCTCGCCCACCTGCTCCTCGATGGCGCGGCAGGTCTGGCGCACTTCTTCCAGCACGGCGCGGCGCTCGAGCACCTGCGGGTTGATGCTGGTGAAGGGCCGCTTGGTGATGAAAAACATCACCACCTGGCCTTCCAGGCCGCTTTGCTGGAGGCGGTAGTTGAGCCGGGCCAGGGCTTCGAGCGTCAAATCGAAGCCTTTGTTGTGGTATTCGTAGCGGCCCGAGGTGAAGAAGTACAGCGTCTTGTCGAGGTCGAAGGCATAGGACTGGAAAAAGTGGGCCATCACGAATTCGTGGATTTTGGCCTTGTACTGTTGGTGCAGGTTTTGGAACTCGTGCAGGGCCACGAACCGCTCGATGTTGAGGCCGTTGGGCAGCACGGCGTCCGGAATCCGGTCCAGCAAATAGATGCACTCGCGCACCGTCAGCTCGCTCACCGTCGTGAAAACGTGGCTGCCGTGGGCGGCGGCGCGCTCCATGCGCACGGCCGGCTCGATGTTGAATTTCTTCGCCTCAACCTCCCAGTTCACCCACATCAGATGGTCGTAGAAGTCGGCGTCGTTCATGGCCAGGTAGCGGCCGAGCAGCGTGGCGTGGGTGGTAAAGAGCAGGTGCACCGGCACTTGCAGGCGGCGCAGCTCCGGAATGGCCACGCCGGTCATCCACTCGTGGAAATGGCCCAGCAGGCGCTGTTCGGCCAGCAGCTGGGCGGCCAGGTGCTGAAAGAAAACGGTGGTCAGGTGCCCAAAAGCGACGACCTGGTGCAGCAAATCGTCGGTGTCGGGGGCCGGGATGCCGTGGCGCTGCCAGAGGTCGGTTTTGAGCTGGCCCAGCTGGTCGTAGGCCTGAAACGGGTTGATGAGCACCACGCGCGGCCGGCCCGTTACGAGCCAGGTGCCGTAGCAAACATCGTAGCCCAGGGCCCGCATGGAGCGCACGGCGGCGCCAAACGGGTCGGAGGCGGTGTGCACCGTCAGCTCGTCGAAGCTTTCGAACTCGCCCTGGGCCATGTTGGGGAAGTAGGGGCCCACCAGGCAGTAGCGGTCGCCCCAGGCCGGCACGGTCGCCGGCACTTTCGAGCGGATAACGGTGTAGATGCCACCCACTTGGTTGCAAACTTCCCAGGCGACTTCCACCAGCAGGGCATCGGGAAACAGGGCGTCGGGGGCGTGGGGCGTGGGCTGCATACGGGTGGGCTAGAAA
>CAXTCS010000392.1:0-3068 GCA_964242365.1 uncultured Hymenobacter sp.
TGCGTATAAACCATGCCCTAATTTACGACGTCACTCTTCAATAGACCACCACCACATTTTTTATGAATCAGGACGCGGTAAATCAGTTTGTGCAGCTTTTCACCCTTGATGATACGGCCGCAAATCGGCGGATAAGCGAGCGGCTGGCGCTGGTGCGGCGTGACCCGGCGGCGTACCAGGCGCGGTTTGCGGAGGAGCTGGAGGAGCGCGGCATCGTGGCGGCGCTGCCGGCGCAGGAGCTGCGCGACCTGGCCCTTATCGATGCGCTATTGAGCGAGGACCTGGCCTGGGAAAGCGACTGGACCGATACCGCCCGCGAAATTGCCGAAGGCCTCAACGAGGTGCTGGCGCGGCAAAACCGGACACCACGGCTGCGGGCTGCGGCGCTGGTGAGCCGGCGCGAGCCCGGCCCCGAGCAACTCGATGCGGTGCAGGACGCGCTGGAGGCCAGCGGCCTGGCGCTGGTGCTGTTCGCGCTGGACAGCGACGCCTACCCGCTGGGCGTGGTGGCCGATGCGCACGCCGAAGACGCGCGCCGCTGGGCCAAGGAATTGGGTTTTGGGGTTACCGTTTACTGATGCGCCTGTTGGGGTGGTTGCTTCCGGGCTATGAATATGAGAGCAAAGCGGTACTGTTGTACTTACCGCGGGCAGCTCGCGGTAGCGGCCGGTATTGTCGGGACTGCTTGGCCGGCCTCACCTTTTGGCGTTACCTTGTTGGACTTTCCACCTTTGCTCTAAATTTTACCGATGGATTCCCGAGACAAGCGCGATTTACCCGAAGTAGTAGCCGAAATTCTGATTGAGCAACACGCCATGCGTGAGGATATTGCCGGTTTGCGCCGGGAGATGAAAGAAGAAATCGGCGGTTTGCGCCGGGAAATGAAAGAGGAAATCGGCGGCTTGCGCCGGGAAATGAAAGAGGAAATCGGCGGCTTGCGCCAGGAACTGCGCACCGGCCTGGAGGCACTCACTCAGACCTTTAATGGCATGACCAACGCGATTCTGGATGCCATGAACCGGGGCAACGACCGCTACGAGCACACCGGGCAGGAAATCAACCAGCTGAAAACCCGCGTGACCCGGCTGGAAAACCCGGCTGCGGACGCGGCCTAAACGGCGGCTCGTTGCCGCACGGCTTCGAAGGCCAGCACGGCCCCGGCGACGCTCACGTTGAGCGAGTCGATGCGGCCCATCATGGGGATGACGATGGTGTCGTCGCAGGCGGCGAGGGCGGGCGGCGTAAGGCCGTCGGCTTCGGTGCCGAGCACCAGGGCGGTGGGGCCGCGAAAATCGCATTCGGTGTAGGAATGGGCGCGGGGCGTGAGGGCGGCGGCGTAGGTGCGAATGGCTTTTTCGCGCAGGAAGGCCAGGATTTCCGCCATCGGCGCGGCCACTACCGGCACCGTGAACACGCAGCCGATGCTGGCCCGGATGACGTTGGGGTTGAACAAATCGGTGCGCGGGTCGCCGATGAGCACGGCATCGACCGGGGCCGCGTCGGCGGTGCGGAGGATGGCCCCGAGGTTGCCGGGCTTCTCCACGGCTTCGAGCACGAGCACCAGCGGGTTGGGCGGCAGGCGCAGGCCGGCCAGGGTGCGGGCGGGGGTGCGCAGGACGGCCAGCAGGCCGTCGGAGCCTTCGCGGTAAGCTACTTTTTCGAAGACGGGGCGCGTAACTTCCAGCCACTCGGGGGCGGCGGGGTGGGCGGCAAACAGGCCGCGCACGGCGGCCAGGCCGGGCTCGCCGGCCAGCTCGGGGCAGGTGTAGACGGTGGCCACCGCCACGCCGGCTTCGACGGCGATGGTTAATTCGCGCAGGCCTTCGACCAGCGTGAGGCCCAGGGCGCGGCGCTCGGCCGCCTTTTGCTGGAGGCGCAGCAGCTGCTTGATGCGCGGGTTTTGGGGGCTACTGAGGCGGTCGGAAGGAGCAAACGGCATGGCCGCGAAGATACGGGCGGCGCGCCGGGCTCAACCCTGGCGGCGGCGCGGGCGTAGGGCGGCCCATTACCTTCGCAGCCAATGCCAGTACAAACCGACACCAAAATTATCGCCGGCTTTGCCGTGGCCGTGGGCGTGCTGCTGCTCACGGCGGCGGCCTCGTTCTGGAGCATCCGCGGCCTGAGCGTGCAAACCGACCGCGTGGAGCACACTTACAAGGTGATGCAGGAAGTGGAAACCGTCACGTCGGTGCTCAAGGACGCGCAGGCCGGCACCCGCGGCTACCTGCTCACCGGCGACACGGTGTATTTGCGGCCCTACGGCATGGCCACCGGGCAGCTGCCCGCGAGCCTGAAAAACCTCCAGGCCCTGACGGCCGACAACCCGCCGCAGCAGCAGCGCCTCGACTCGCTGCGCGGACTGGTGGAGCAGGAATTCCGGATTCTGCGGCCGCTGACGGAGATAAACGCGTCGGTGAGCAAGTCGTCGATGCAAACCTTGCTCGACACCGACCGCCAGACGCTGCGCCAGGTCCGGATGCTTTACGCCCGCATCAAAAGCAACGAAATGGCGCTGCTGGCGCAGCGCAGCGCCTTGCAGAACGTGTTTGAGCAGGCCACGCCCATCGTGGTGCTGGTGTCGGCGGTGCTGGCGGTGCTGATTGTGGTGTGGCTGGTGACCAAAATCGTGAAAGAGCTGGCCGACAACCGCCGGTTGCAGGGCGAATTGGCCGACATCAACGCGCAGGTAAGCCGCCGCATTGCCCAGATTCGGGCGCTGGCCGAGCAGGTGGTGCAGGGCGATTACAAAGTCCGGATTACCGACTCGGCCGAAGACAACCTGGGCGGGTTGGCCGCGTCGCTCAACCGCATGACCCGCACGCTGGACGCCAGCTTCGGCGCCCTGGAAAAGCGCAACCAGGAGCTCGACCAGTTTGCCTACGTGGCCTCGCACGATTTGAAGGCGCCGCTGCGCGGCGTGACCACCATCGTGAAGTGGATTGAGGACGAGCTGGCGGCCGAGCTTTCGCCCCAGCTCCGCACCTACCTCGACCAGATGAAAGGCCGCCTGAGCCGCCTCGAAGACCTGATAAACGGCCTGCTGGCCTACGCCCGCGTGGGCCGCACCG
>CAXTCS010000393.1:0-3065 GCA_964242365.1 uncultured Hymenobacter sp.
GGCCTGCACCATCACCTGGGTATTGCTGGCCTTCATGCTCAGCACCACGTCGTAGTAGTTTTCTTCTTCGCAAAGGCGCAGAAATTCCAGCGCCGACTCGACCATGCCCAGCGGCGTGTCGCCGTAACGGCTCAAAATGCGGTCGGACAGCGAGCCGTGGTTGGTGCCGATGCGCATGGCCGTGCCGTACTGCTTGCATATCTGCACCAGCGGCCGGAACCGCTCGCGGATGCGCTCGACCTCGGCCGCATACGTGGCGTCGGTGTATTCTATTTCCTCAAATTTCTTCTTGTCGGCGTAGTTGCCGGGGTTCACGCGCACTTTTTCTACGATGCGGGCGGCCAGCTCGGCGGCGTTGGGCGTGAAGTGGATGTCGGCGATGAGCGGCACGGTGCAGCCGCGCTTGCGCAATTCCTTCTTGATTTCGAGCAGATTTTGGGCCTCCTTCATGCTGGGCGCGGTGATGCGCACGTACTCGCAGCCGGCCGCCACCATGCGCAGCGTTTGCTCCACCGACCCGAGCGTGTCCATCGTGTCGACGGTGGTCATGCTCTGCACCCGGATGGGAAAATCGCCCCCCAGCGGCACGTCGCCGATGTTGACCACGCGGGCCACGCGGCGCTTGTATTCGGTCAGGCTGGGGCAATACGTTTTGTTCATAACCCAAAAACTATGGTCGAAGGGCGAAAGTTGCGCCGTAGCACAAAGGTAAAGCCGTTCGGCGCGGGCTTGCGGCTAATCTTGAGTAGGCACGGTTTCGAAATGGGTCAAGAAGCACCTCATGCAGGAAGCCCGTCATGCAGCGCGCAGCGAAGCATCTCGTCTGCTCAAGTAATCCAATCGCTGAACGATGCGGGCAAGATGCTTCGCTGCGCTCTGCATGACGTTCTTTGATTTTTACCCGCCTTCCTCCCCCACCGTCAGCACGATTTTGCCGATGTGCGCGCTGCTTTCCATCAGCTCGTGCGCGGCGGCGGCTTCCGCCAGCGGGAAGGTTTTGAAAATAACCGGCCGGAATTTCCCGGCGGCTATCAAGGGCCATACGTGCTGCTCAACTTCCGCCGCCAGCGCGGCCTTGAAATCGGCCGAGCGCGGGCGCAACGTGCTGCCGCTGATGCTCAAGCGGCGGCGCATCACCTCCAGCGCGTTGAACTCGCCCGCGCCGCCTTTCGTGGCGTTGACGAAAACCAACCGGCCGTCGTCCTTCAGCAAACGCAGGTTTTTGGCGATGTAGTCGCCGCCAACCATGTCAAGGACAACGTCCACGCCCGTAGGTTTCAGCACCGCTTCAAAGTCTTCGGTGTTGTAGTTGATGGCCCAATCGGCGCCCAGCTTGCGGCAGGCCGCACACTTGGCATCGTCGCCGGCCGTAACGGCTACGCGGCTGCCCAACGCCTTGGCCAACTGAATGGCCGTGGTGCCGATGCCGCTGCTGCCGCCGTGCACCAACAGCGTTTCGCCGGCTTGCAGCGCCCCGCGCTGAAACACGTTGTGCCACACGGTAAACACCGTTTCGGGCAGCGCGGCGGCTTCGACCAGGCTCAGGGCAGCCGGCACGGGCAGGCAATGGCGGGCGTCGACCACGGCCAATTCGGCGTAGCCACCGGCCGCCAGCAGGGCGCACACGGCATCGCCAGGTTTCCAGCGGGTGACCTCCGCGCCGCATTGCTCCACGGTGCCGGCAATTTCCAGGCCGGGCACGAGGCCGGCAACGTCGCCGCTGCCGGCGTATTTGCCCTGGCGCATAAACACGTCGGGCCGGTTGACGCCGGCGGCGCGCACACGCACCAGCACTTCGTGGGCGGCCGGCTGGGGGCTGGGCTGCTGGTGCTGCCGCAGTACGTCGGGCCCGCCAGGCTGCTGGATAATAACGGCATTCATAAATACAAGGAAAGCAGGTGGCATGGCTTCGGCGTCGCTGCCAGCACGGGCGTCAAGGCATACAAATGGAACACGACCCCAAAAAACCACTTCAGACGACCGGGTACGCTGAGAAGTGCAACGACTCTGCCGCTGAAAGTTAAAACCGAAGTTCATTCTACCATTGTGCCTACTGACCGGTTTGAACCAACCGGTCGCTGTTGCGTTTCTGCAACGGCAAATTAGTGCGGTCTAATATCAGTAAAGAGTGTAGAGACGCAATATTTTGCGTCTCGTCGTTGAACGACTCGCGTCTGCACCATCCAACGATTCCGTTCAATGACGAGACGCAAAATGTTGCGCCTCTACCCCGTTCAATTACCACCCTGCCATTCTAGTGCCTATTTCCGGTCGTACTTTATGAACATGAAAAAGCCTCGTTTTCTGCCCGCTCTCGGCGCCGCTGCCCGCTTCACCGGCCTGGCAGCCTGGCAAACCGGCCGCCTGTTCCGCCAGCTGGCCGCCCGCGCGCTCGATTCGGTGCAGGACGTCCTCCGCGCCGAAGTGGAAAAGGGCAACCTCAAGCTGGTGGCCGACTTTCTGGCCGACAAAGCCCTGCCCGCCGCCCGCCTCCTGCTCGTCGAGCAAATGACCGTCCGGCTGCTGCTACGGCTCGGCCTGCGCGGCGCGCTGGCCTCCAACGTGGTGGGCTGGGTGCTCCCGTTCGTCATCGAAAAGCTGATTGCCGTCGGCAACAAAAGCGGCCTGTTCGACAAGCTGAAGGCCAATGCCACCGTCAGCGAGTCGCTCGACAAGCTCGACGAGCTGCGCCGCGCCACCTGGAAAATGCTCGTGCCCGACCCCGGCAGCAGCGCCGAAGTGCTGGCCGATTCCGACGACGCCCTCACGCCCCGGCTGCCCCTGCTCCTGGCCGCCCCATCAGAGCCCAAACGCTCCAAAATTCCAAAAACTCAATGATTGCAGCACTGCACTTTTTCGTCCGGCTCCCCTCTCTTTTGGCTTCGCGGCTATGAGCGAACCGGGGTCGGGGGTGAGGTTCCCCCGGCAGAAGCCATTCACAGAATAGCCCCAAAACCTTCCGCAATCGTTTGCGGTCATCCACCAAAAAAAGCCACCTCATCCGAGATGGCTCTTTCAAAACCGGGGCGCGGCGAGAATTCCCACCCAACACCGGACCCGATTCC
>CAXTCS010000394.1:0-3065 GCA_964242365.1 uncultured Hymenobacter sp.
CGTTGGTCACGTCGCCGCGCAGCGTCAGGCAGCCGCGCTCGTCCTGCCCCGCCGCAATGCCCGGCAGCACCCGAAAATGGCGGCTGGCCGCCGGGCCGTTCAGCCGCCGCAGGGCCACGTGCGAGCAGGTTTCGGTCATGCCATACGTCAGCCACACCGGCACCGTGAGCGGCTGCAGCTCCTGTTGCAGCGTGGCGTCGGCCGGGGCGCCGCCCACCAGCAAGGCCTTCATTTTGTTGAGCCGGGGGGCGTGGCCGGCCGCCAGCACGGCCTTCAATTGCAGCGGCACAAAGGCCGAAAAGTCGAATTCCGCGTCAGCGGCCACGTGGGCAAACGGGTCGGCGTGCGGCTCCACGACGGTGAGGTGCACGTTGCGCTCCAGCCCGCGCACCAGCATCATCAGCCCGCCGATGTACTCGCAGTTCAGGCAAACCAGCGCCCGGTCGCCCGGCCCCAGGTCGAAAAAATCGGCCGTGCGGCGGGCCGAGGCTTCCAGCTGCCGCCGCCGCAGGGCAATGGGCGTGGGCGTGCCGGTGCTGCCGGAGGTGGTGAGGCCAAATTCCTGCGTCCCGTTCAGCCACTGCCGCACAAAATCGAGCACCTTGGCCTCGTAGCCGTTCACCGGCGCATCGAGCTGGGCCGGGTATTGTTGAATGGCGGCGTACGAAAATTCGCGGCCGTTGAGCAGGAGGGAAGTGGGCAAATTGGTCGTCATGGCGCAAAACTACTCGCCCAGGGGCCGGCCCGCATGGTTGCCGCGCCCCTGGCTAGCGAAGGCTCGCTAGCAATACGGTGTTGGTGCGCTCCACGCGCAGGCATTCCTGCACCGCAAATCCCAACGTAATTAATTCGCCTTCTATCAGGTCGATGTGGCTGGCTTCGGCAAAAGCATTGAAGATAATATGGCCCGGAGTCCGAACTTTCTGGCCAAGCAATTGCCAGAATTCAACACTTAAAAACTTGTCGGGGATTGTATTGTCGATAAATAAATCCACAATAATTAAATCGTATTTTCTTGCGCCTTTTTTGATAAAATCAAAAGCGTCCGCGCAGTTAATTTGGGTATTGTCCGATTCGCTTATGCCAAATTCCTCGTCGGCAATTCGGATAACCACCGGGTCAATGTCGACGGCGGTAATGGTGCCGGCAAAGGCAAAATCCTGGCGCAGCGTGGCCACCACCGACCCGCCGCCCAGGCCCAGCACCAAGACGTTGTGGATGGCCGGCGAATATATTTTCCCAAGCGCGAACTTCAGTATCCGTTGCAGCGAGCCGTACGAATAATTGGCATTGGCGCTGTCCAATACTTTGCGGCCATTCGATGTCGTTACTTCCAATTCACCGCTGTATTGCGACGTTATTTTCCGGGTCAGTGGGAAAATATAGCTGACTAGGTTGCGTATTAATTTCATGGCTGCTTTTGCCTGCATAATCGGCCACCGGCCCGCCGCTATTGCAGCAGCCAGCGCTGGTACGTTTGGGCCGAGGGCCGCGTTTGCCAGCCCAATGCCAGCAGCACCGCGCCGCCAATAACAAGGTCGAGCACGCCGTGCCCGATAACGTAGGCGACGAGCGGGGGCAGGGCAAGCAGGCCCAGCACGCTGTCGCGGAGCAGCACCCAGCTTTGGTAAACGCGCAGGTTGCCTTCGGCCGGCCGCCGCAGGTTGGGCCGCATCTGCCGGAAAACCACGAACAGCAGCAAGCCCACCACCGGCACGAGCCCCAGCAGCAGCAACAGCGCGGGCCAGGTAGCGAGCCGGGGTTGCAGGGTTGCCCCCACGGCCGCCCGGCTGCCGCCGGCCAGCAGCAGGCCCGCCATCAGCAGGGCCTGCACGGGGTAGTGCAGCCAGTGCCGGCGCCGGATGCGCCCAATGGCGCGATGAAAGTCAACGTCCGTCATGGCCGCGAAGGAAGTAGCAGGGAGCCCAATGGCCTTTGTGCTAAGGGATATTGCTTTTCAGCTAATAAATTGCTAATTTAGTCGCCTCGCCAATTCCCGCCGCCATGACCACCAGCCCCACCCCTCAGGTCTCGATGGAAACCGTCGCCGCCAGTGCCGCCGCCCGCACCCCCGAAGAACAACAGGTGCGCGCGCAGCACAAAGCCCAGAAAAAACAGCGCAAGCTCGACCGGCTGCTGTTCTTTTTTGGCTGGTGCGAATGCTGCCGCTCCTACGCCAACAGCTTCTAGTACATCGTAATTGATTTGCCCAAAGCGGCCTTCTAAATCCGCAAGCTGGGTTTCGACCAACTCAGCTTGCGGAATGCTGCATCACAAAAAAGGGCCTGCATTAATTTGCAGGCCCTTTTTTGGGTTCATGCAACCGCCCGGTTACGGAAATTTTGGAAACTTCGAAAAGTCCGGCTGGCGCTTTTCCATGTAAGCGTTGCGGCCTTCCTTGGCCTCGTCGGAGAGGTAGTAGAGCAGCGTGGCGTTGCCGGCCAGCTCCTGAATGCCGGCCTGCCCGTCGAGCTCGGCGTTGAACGACGACTTGAGCATGCGCAGCGAGAGCGGGCTTTTCTGGAGGATTTTGTGGCACCAGGCCACGGTGGTTTCTTCCAGCTTATCGAGCGGTACTACTTTGTTGATGAGGCCCATGTCGAGGGCTTCCTGGGCGTCGTACTGGTCGCAGAGGAACCAGATTTCGCGGGCCTTTTTCTGGCCCACCACGCGCGCCAGGTACGAGGCCCCGAAGCCGCCGTCGAACGAGCCCACGTTGGGCCCCGTCTGGCCGAAGCGGGCGTTGTCGGCGGCGATGCTCAGGTCGCACACCACGTGCAGCACGTGGCCGCCGCCGATGGCCCAGCCCGCCACCATCGCAATCACCGGCTTGGGAATGGAGCGGATGATGCGCTGCAAATCGAGCACGTTGAGGCGCGGAATCGCGTCTTCGCCCACGTAGCCGCCGTGGCCGCGCACGCTCTGGTCGCCGCCCGAGCAAAAAGCCCGCCCGCCCTCGCCGGTGAGGATAATCACGCCCAAATCGGTGCGGTCGCGGCAAATATTCATCGCCTCAATCATCTCCTGCACCGTGAGCGGCGTGAAGGCGTTGTGCACCTGCGGCC
>CAXTCS010000395.1:0-3053 GCA_964242365.1 uncultured Hymenobacter sp.
TGAGGATGTAGGAGGCCAGCATGGCAAAAATCACGGCCGTGGCCAGCGGCGCGAAGATGGCCGAAGCCACGCCGCCGAGAAAAAACACCGGCACAAACACGATGCAAATGGCCAGCGTGGCCACCAGCGCGGGCGTGGCAATCTGCTGCGCTCCGTCGAGAATGCTGCGTTTCAGCAGCTTTTTCATGCCCATGTTGCGGTGGATGTTCTCGATTTCCACCGTCGCGTCATCCACCAGAATGCCCACGGCGAGCGAGAGGCCGCCCAACGTCATGATGTTCAGGGTTTGGCCCAGAATATTCATGATGATGATGCTGACCAGAATCGAGAGCGGGATGCTGGTGGCGATGATGAGCGTGGAGCGCCAGGAGCCCAAAAACAGCAAAATCATGAGGGCGGTGAGGGCCGCCGCGATGCAGGCTTCGATGATAACGCCCTTGATGCTGGCCCGGACGAAAAACGACTGGTCGAACAACAGCTTGATGTTCAGGCCGGGCGGGGCGTTGGCCTGGATGTTGGGCAGCGCCTTTTTGATTTTGTCGATGATGTCGAGCGTGCTGGCTGCCCCGCTTTTCAGGATGGGGATGATGGCGGTGCGGCGGCCGTTCTGGCGCACGATGTTGGTTTGCACGGCGGCGCCTTCGTGCACGAAGGCCACGTCGCGGATGTAGACCGTGGTGCCGTCGGCCGTGGTTTTTACCGGTAGGTCGTTGAGGGTGGCGATGGCCTCGGGGCTGGAATTGAGCTTGACGTCGTACTCGCGGTCGCCGATTTTGGCCGAGCCGGCCGGGATGATGAGGTTTTGCGAGAGCAAGGCGTTCACTACGTCGTTGCCGCTCAGGTTTTTGCCGGCCAGCTTCTCGGGGTCGAGGTCGACCATGATTTGCTTGGGTTTGCCGCCGTTGGGCAGCAGCACGGAGGCGCCCTGCACCACCGCCAGGCCCGGCCGGATGAAGGCGTTGGCCGCGTCGAACAAGTCCGATTCGCCCAGCGTCTCGCTGCTGAGCGAGGTTTGGGCGATGGGCACGTTTGAGGCCGAGTAGCGGATGATGAGCGGCGGCGTGATGCCGGGCGGCAGCACCCGCAGCAGCGTTTGGGTGATGGCCGTGAGCTGGGCCACGCCGGCGTCGGGGTTGGTGCCGGGCTGGAAAAACACCTTAATCAGGCCGGTGCCTTTGAGGCTCTGGCTTTCGATGTGCTCGACGTTGTTGACGGTGGTGGTGATGGCGCGCTCGGTGGGCACGACGATGCGCTGGTTCATTTCTTCGGGGGCGATGCCCGCATAGCCCCACACCACGCCCACCACCGGAATCGGAATGTCGGGAAAAATGTCCACCGCCATCCGCTGAATGGTGATGGCGCCGCCCACCAGGATGAGCAGCGCCATCACCACGAAGGTGTAGGGGCGTGCCAGCGCCAGTCTAACTATCCACATATCTGATTTATTCTACTTTAGCCTCAGCCACGAGCCAGTTGTTGCGGCTGCAAGGGGCTTTAACCGGTCTGGCCGGGTAATGGTTAACCTGAAGGCGTAAAATTAACCGGTGTCCGGCAGCGAATCCTCGTTTTCATCGACCGAGGGGGGCGTTTCATCGACCGGAGCAGTTTCCAAACCAGGGCGCAAGCAGTCCTCCGCATGAACCTCACCCCCCGGCCCCCTCTCCCGCGGAGAGGGGGAGCCAAACGCACATCGTTTGTGAAACCGCTGTTGGGCGCGCGAATGCTTGGATAACTTATCCGAATCGGCTGTCATGCGAAGCCTCCTCTTGCTGCTGAACGACTCGTGTAGTCGTGAGAAGATGCTTCCCGCGGGACGCCAGATGAGCATGACAGCCGATTTTGACGGCTTGTTTAGATACGCTTTTAGCCGGCCGCGGTGGCCAAAGCGGGCGGCGCGGGCGCGGGCTGCTGCTGGTAAGCCAGGCGCAACAGGCTGGGCAGCACCATCAATAGCAGGGGCAGGGCCAGCAGCAGGCCGCCGATAACGGCAATGGCGAGCGGCTGGTGCAGCTGCGCGCCCGCCCCGATGCCGAGGGCCAGCGGCAGCAGCGCCGCGATGGCCGCCAGGGCCGTCATCAGCTTGGGGCGCAGGCGGGCGGCGATGGCGTAGCCGATGGCGGTTTCCACGGGGGCCCCGGCGCGGGCTTCGTTGAACTGCTGGAAGGTGAAAATGGCGTTCTCGCCGATGATGCCCACCACCATGATGAGGCCGGTATAGGAGCCCACGTTCAGCGGGGTGTGGGTGAGGAACAGCGCCAGGCTGCCCCCGGCGGGCCCCAGGATGGCCACCAGCACAATCAGTCCCGCCGCTTTCAAATCCTTAAACAGAAACAAACCGACGGCGAACACCAGCAGGCATGCCGTGCCCAAAATGGTGAGCAGCTCCTGAAACGATTGTTGCTGCTCGGCATACGAGCCCCCGTACTGGATGAAATAGCCGGGCGGCAGGGGCACGCTTTTCTCCAGCTGCTGGCGGATTTCGCGCATGGCTCCGCCCAGGTCGCGGCCGTTGAGGCGGGCGGTGACGGCGGTCATGGCTTGCAGGTTTTCGCGCTCCAGCTCGGCGTCGCCGGCGCTCACGCGCACGGTGGCCAGCTCGTCGAGGCGGCGGCGCTGGCCGTTGGGCAGGAACACGGGCTCGCCGCGCATCTGGGCCAGGGTGGCCTGGGCGGCGTTGGGGTAGCGCATGCGGATGTTGAGCAATTGCTCGCCTTCGAGCACGCTGCCGGCCGTGGTGCCGGCCAGCTGGGTCTGGAGCTGGGTCTGGAAATCGGTGGCGGTGAGGCCGTACTGGGCGAGGCGGCGCGGGTCGGGGCGCACGTCGACGGCCGGGCCCATGCGCACGATGCCGTTGAAGACGTCGGCGGTGCCGGCCACTTTTTCCACCACGGCGGTTACCTGGTCAGCCAGGGCGTAGCGCTTGGCCGCGTCGGGCCCAAAAACCTTGATTTCGATGGGCTGCACGGTGCTCATGAGGTCGCCGAGCATGTCGCCGATCACCTGGCCGAAGTCGATGGTGAGGGCCGGCTGGGTGGCTTCGATGCGCTGGCGCA
>CAXTCS010000396.1:0-3029 GCA_964242365.1 uncultured Hymenobacter sp.
TCTAAATCACTGATTTTTCGGATTTAAGCGGATTTCACGGATTTTGTAGTCGATTAACGGAACGGAAAAAGGCCACTAATTAGTGGCCTTTTTTATTTTGAAATATTCGACAATGCTTTTTGTAGCAGGGCGAAGCTATTCGCGCCAACTACAAAATCCGTGAAATCCGCTTAAATCCGAAAAATCAGTGATTATTTAGCGGCGCATCGTTTTTTCGATTTGGTCCCACATATTCGGGGTCAGCATTTCGAGCTTGTTGAATTCGCCCGCGCCGTTCAGCCACTCGCCGCCGTCGATGGTCACGACTTCGCCGTTGACATAGGACGAGAAATCGGACACCAAATAGGCGGCCAGGTTGGCCAGCTCCTGGTACTGGCCCACGCGCTTGAGCGGCACGCTGGCGGCCGGGTCGAGCTTGCTGGCCAGGGGTTCGGGGAATAGCCGGCTCCACGCGCCTTCGGTGGGGAACGGGCCGGGCGCAATGGCGTTGGAGCGGATGCCGTATTTAGCCCATTCTACTGCTAATGAGCGGGTAATGGCCAATACACCCGCCTTGGCCGCCGCCGAGGGCACCACAAAAGCCGAACCTACCGACGCGTAAGTAGTCACGATGTTCAGGATGGTGCCGGGCTTTTTGTCGGCAATCCAGCGCTTGCCCACGGCCAGGGTGCAGTTGTAGGAGCCGCGCAGCACGATGTCCACAATCACGTCGAACGCCTTGTGGCTCAGGCGCTCGGTGGGGCTGATGAAGTTGCCGGCCGCGTTGTTGAGCAGCACGTCCACGCCCCCGAATTCGGTGATGGTTTTTTCCAGCATGGCTTCTACCTCGTCGTACTTGCGCACGTCGCAGGCCACGGCCAGCACCTTGCCGCCGGTTTGCTGGCGCAATTCGTCAGCGGTTTTTTCCAGCACGTCGAGCTTGCGGCTGGTGATGGTAACGTTGGCGCCCAGCTGAAGAAAATAGGTGGTCATGGCCCGGCCCAGGCCGGTGCCGCCGCCGGTTACGATGATGGTTTTGCCGGCCAGCGCGTTGTCGCGCAGCATGGGCTGGGTGTAAGGAGTATTCATGTGCAAGCAAAGGGGTGGGTGGGAAGCGCGGCTCAATCCGCGGCCCGAAGGTACAAGGCTACTGGTGCGAATGTTAACCCGCAGGCTGCCGAAAAGGGGCGCAATTATTTTCGATGTCGAATATAGGGTTACTTATTTTATTCGCACCTTCGTGCCATTAAGAGGCCAAAAGCGTTGATTTTTTATGACCAGTTTCACTTCCGGGAGCTCCACCAGCACGGCTTCGGGAACGAAGCTGCCAACCGTATTAATACTTGGCTGCGGGTGGCTGGGCATGGCCCTGGCCCGCTCGTTGGTGGCGGCCGGCCACCGCGTAGCGGGCACTACCACGTCGGCCGAGCACATTGCCGCAATGGAAGCCGCTGGCATTGAGCCTCATCTGTTTCGCCTCGGGCCCGATTTCGACCCAGTGGCCAAGGAATTGCTGCACCGCATGTTGCGCGCCGCCGACGTGCTGGTGCTGAACGTGCCGCCCCGCGCCGCCGCCGCCGGCACCTACCCCATCCTGCTGCGGCCCGTGCACCGGGCGGTGGCCAGCGCCGGCACCCGGCACGTATTATTCGTCAGCTCCACCAGCGTGTACCCCAACGAGCCCCGGCTAATGCGCGAGGCCGACGCCGTGAGCACCCGCGACGCGGCTTCCGACGTGCTGCGGGCCGAAGGCCACTTTGTGCCGCGCTACGGCCAATGGAAAAGCACGGTGGTGCGGCTGGGCGGCCTCATTGGGCCCGACCGTGCGCCCGGCCGCTTCCTGGCCGGCCGCCGCAACCTCGACCAGGGCAACGCCCCCGTCAACCTGGTGCACCTGACCGACGTGGTGGGCGTGCTTTCGGCCATCATCGCGCACGGCGCCTGGGGCCATACCTTCAACGTGTGCGCGGCCCAGCACCCGCTGCGCCGCGATTTTTACCCCGCCGCGGCCCAGCATCTCAAGCTCGAATCGCCCACTTTTGCCGAAGGAAGCGGCGTGTGCGGCAAAACCATCGACAGCAGCTTGGTCAGGAGCCTATTGCCTTATGCGTTTCAGCACGACGACGTGCTGGCGGCGCTGCCGTACTGCTGAAGCGCCGTGCGAGCAGACAGCGCGGGAGCATTTGCCCTGGGAGGCGCGGCCCAGAGCTGAGCAACGAGCTCAAAACGCGACCTTCAGGCCCGGCCCCGCCGTACCTTTGCCGCGTGAAAACTGATGCAGCCCAACCCGTCGTGGTCGTGCTTGGCGGCGGCGCGGCCGGCTTTTTTGGCGCCATCGCCTGCGCCGAAGCCAACCCCACCTTTCAAGTTGTTTTACTGGAAAAAACGGGCAAGCTGCTCAGCAAAGTCCGGGTTTCGGGTGGCGGGCGCTGCAACGTAACCCACGCTTGCGACACCGCTGCCCAACTGGTGGCGCACTACCCGCGCGGCAACAAGCAGTTGAAAGCCGCTTTTCAGCGGTTTGGGACGGCCGAAACCGTTGCCTGGTTTGCCAGGCGCGGCGTGCCGCTAAAGGCTGAGGCTGACGGCCGCATGTTCCCCACCACCGATTCGAGCGAAACCATTGCCCGCGCCCTGGAAGATGCGGCCCGCCAGGCGGGCGTCCGCATCCTCACCAACACCAGCGTCGATGAAATTTCCCCATTGCCGGGCGGCGGCTTTCAATTAAAGCTGAGCGGTAGCGGGGCGGCCCTGCACGGCGGAACTTTGCGCGCCAACCGTCTGCTGGTAGCTACCGGCGGCAACCCAAAAAGCGCTAATTACGACTGGCTGCGGGCTCTTGGCCACACCATTGCCGAGCCGGTGCCCTCGCTTTTCACCTTCAACGTGCCCAGCTCGCCGCTGAGTGAGCTCATGGGCGTGAGCGTGCCCCACGCCCGCATCGTATTGGCCGGCGAAAAGCTGCAATACGAAGGCCCGCTGCTCGTCACGCACTGGGGCGTGAGCGGGCCGGCCGTGCTCAAGCTTTCGGCCTGGGGCGCCCGCCGCCT
>CAXTCS010000397.1:0-3018 GCA_964242365.1 uncultured Hymenobacter sp.
GCTCCAGGCCGCCTTCGCGCATTTTGGTGGCCACCTGGCCGCGGTGGTAGCTGGCGTGCATCACGGCGTGGGTCAGCACGTCGCTCACCTGCGAGTCGAACGGGTCGCCCTGCGAGTTGGTGTACTGGATGTGGCGGTGCAGCTCGGCCTCGTCGGCCTGCTCGCACAGCTGCTCGAAGCGTTTCGAGGTTTGCTCGTGCCAGTGGTGCAGGCCGGCCAGGTCGTGTTCCTGCCACACTTTCACGGGGCTGGGCGTGCCGGTGAGGCGGCCAATCCAAATGGCCTGGGCGTTGATGAGGTGGCTGAAAATGCGCAGCGCCGGCTGTGGCGCCTCCTTGCCGGCCGCCACCGACGAGTCGAGGCGGCGCAGCAGCGTTTCGTTGGCCCAGACGTTGAAAGCGCCGAGCTTGGCAATGGTGTTCATGCTGAATTAATGAAGAATGAGGAATGAGGAATTGAGAATGGAATAAGGAATCAGATTGAAGCAATTCTTCATTCCTCACTCCTCATTCTTCATTAAGCAAAGCGTCATCCTACCGTGGGTCTTGCCAGACCAGCTTCTCGTTGGATTTGTTTTTGTCGAAGTCGGCGCACTTGCCGTCGCCCTTGCCGGTGATGCCGCCGTCGGGCTGGCAAACCAGGCGGCCTTTGGTGTCGAGCACCAGCGAGTTCTGGTCGCAGCACGGCGCCGAAATGTAGTAGACTTTCTGCCCGCCGTAGTCGTAGCGCAGAATGCGGGTAATCGGGTTGCGCTTGCGCTCGGCCAGCACCGCCGCGATGCGGGCCTTCAGCCACTGCGGGCGGGCCGTGGTGTCCGATTCGGTCACGTGGGCATACACCGGGTCCACGGTATTGGCGCTGGTGGGCGCGGGCGTGTCGTTGCTCACTTCGCCGCTGGCAGGCGGCGTGGTGGGCGTGGTCACGCTCACTTGTTGGTGGGCGCAAGCCGTGGCGAGCCCCAGCGAAGCAGCAAGAAAAAGAAGGCGCATGGTCATTTAATAGTTAACAGTTATCATTTAACAAGCAGTCTACCTCCGCCTATTGTTTTGCTTACGCCCAGCTTCCCCACGGGTTGGCCTTTGCCATCCGAATGGCCTGCTGACCGATTGTTAAATGTTAAATGTCAATTGTTAAATGTCAAATGAAGTAGGGCCCGAAAACCAGGGCCCCGACCACCAGCGCGCCCAGCGCGGCCACCAGCACGGCGCCGGCCGCCACGTCTTTGGCTTTGCCGGCCAGCGGGTGCCAGGCCGGCGAGGCCAGGTCCGTCAGCGCTTCGATGGCGGTATTCACCAGCTCGGCCGCCCACACGCCGGCCACGGCCAGGGCCACCAGCGCCCATTCCAGGCGCGTTATGCCGCAATAAAACCCCAGCCCGATAACGGCCGCCGTGGCCGCCGCGTGGAAGCGCAGGTGCACCTCCGAGCGCAGCGCGGCCCACACGCCGCGCCCGGCGTGGCCGAAGCTGGCCACGCGCCGCCGCCACAGGCGCTCGGGCGGCCGGCGGCGGCCGGGCGCCGGTTGGGCGGGCTCAGCCACGGGACTCAAATTCCTGAAAAACCGACTGCCGCAAGCCCGCCCACTCCGGCTTGATGACGCTGAAAATGACCGTGTCGCGCCGAATGCCGCCCTGCGTGGGGCGGTGGCTGCGCAGCGTGCCTTCTTCGGTGGCGCCCATGCGGGCCATTGCCGTGCGCGACTTCTGGTTGCGCGAGTCCGTTTCGAGCTCCACCCGCTCGCAGCCCAGCAGCCCAAAGGCGTAGCTGAACAGCAGGTGCTTGCAGGCCCGGTTCAGGCCCGAGCGCTGAAACGCGGTGCCCACCCAGGTGTAGCCGATGCTCAGGCGCTGGTCGGCCTCCGCCACGTTGTAGTAGCTGGTGCTGCCGGCCAGCTGCCCGGTTTTCCGGTCGATGATGGCAAACGGGTAGCGCAGGCCCTGCCCGCGCGCTTCCACGGCCTGGGCCAGGTAGGCGGCCAGGCTCACCGCGTCGTCGGCGCGGGTGAGGGTGAAGCGCCACAGCTCGGCATCAAACGCCACGGCTTTGAGGGCTTCAAAATCGGCCGTTTCCAGCGGCCGCAGGCGAACGCGGCTGTTTTCGAGAACGATGGGAGCAGAGAAATCCATAAGGCCGCAAAGATGCTGGGGAAAAAGGAAGAATCACTCTAAAACGTCATGCAGAGCGCAGCGAAGCATCTTTACTGCAATAGTAAAATTGATTACTGCTGCGGTAAAGATGCTTCGCTGCGCTCTGCATGACGGGCTGGTAGCGTTGACGGGCCTACTTAATCTCGCCCACCATTTCTTCGGGCTTCAGCCACTCGTCAAACTCGGCCTCGGTCACGTAGCCCAGCTCAAGGGCGGTGGCCTTGAGCGTGGAGCCGTTTTTGTGGGCGGTTTGGGCAATTTCGGCGGCTTTGTAGTAGCCGATGTGCGGGTTGAGGGCCGTGACCAGCATCAGGCTGCTGTCGACGTGCTTTTTGATGTTGGCCAGGATGGGCGTGATGCCCACGGCGCACTTGTCGGTGAAGCTCGCGCACACGTCGCCGATGAGGCGGGCCGAGTGCAGGAAGTTGTAAATCATCATCGGCTTGAACACGTTCAGCTCAAAATGTCCCATCGAGCCGCCCACGGTGATGGCCACATCGTTGCCCATCACCTGGGCGGCCACCATCGTCATGGCCTCGCACTGGGTGGGGTTCACCTTGCCGGGCATGATGCTGCTGCCGGGTTCGTTCTCGGGGCTGTGCAACTGGCCGATGCCCCCCCGTGGACCGCTCGACAGCATCCGAATGTCGTTGCCAATCTTCATCAGGCTGGCCGCTACAGTTTTCAGGGCACCGTGTGCTTCGACGATGGCATCGTGGGCCGCTAACGCTTCAAACTTATTCTCGGCCGTAATGAACGGCAGACCCGTTACGGTGGCAATGTGCTTAGCCACATTTTCCGAATAGTTGGGGGGCGTGTTGATGCCCGTTCCCACGGCCGTGCCACCCAGGGCCAGCTCGCTCAGGTGCGCC
>CAXTCS010000398.1:0-2994 GCA_964242365.1 uncultured Hymenobacter sp.
GCAAAAAGTTGCCCACCCGCCAAGAAGATTACTCCCTTTGGTACAACGAGTTAGTAAAGCGCGCCGGCCTGGCCGAGAACTCGGCCGTGCGCGGCTGCATGGTCATCAAACCCTACGGCTACGCTATCTGGGAAAAGATGCAGCGCCAGCTCGACGACATGTTCAAGCGCACCGGCCACGAAAACGCCTACTTTCCCATCTTCATCCCCAAAAGCCTGTTTGAGGCCGAGGAGAAAAACGCCGAAGGCTTCGCCAAAGAGTGCGCCGTGGTCACCCACTACCGCCTCCAGGCCGACCCCGACCACCCCGGCAAGCTGCGCGTCGACCCCACCGCCAAGCTCGAAGAAGAGCTCGTGGTGCGCCCCACCTCCGAAGCCATCATTTGGAGCACCTACAAAAACTGGGTGCAGAGCTACCGCGACCTGCCGCTGCTCATCAACCAGTGGGCCAACGTGGTGCGCTGGGAAATGCGCACCCGCCTGTTTCTGCGCACCGCCGAATTTCTCTGGCAGGAAGGCCACACCGCCCACGCCACCGCCGAAGAAGCCGTGGCCGAAACCCGCCAGATGCTCGACGTCTACGCCGAGTTTGCCGAAGAGCACATGGCCCTGCCCGTAGTAAAAGGCGTGAAAACCCCCAACGAGCGGTTTGCCGGCGCCGAAGACACCTACTGCATCGAGGCGCTGATGCAGGACGGCAAGGCCCTGCAAGCCGGCACCAGCCACTTCCTGGGCCAAAACTTTGCCAAGGCCTTCGACGTGCAGTTTGCCAACAAAGAAGGCGTGCGCGAGCACGTGTGGGGCACCAGCTGGGGCGTGAGCACCCGCCTGATGGGCGCCCTCGTGATGGCCCACTCCGACGACGACGGCCTGGTGCTGCCGCCCAAGCTGGCCCCCATTCAGTGCGTCATCGTCCCCGTCTACAAAACCGGCGAGCTCGACGCGCTGCTCGAGCGCATCCGGCCCATTCACCAAGGCCTCGTCGCCCGGGGCATTTCGGTGAAGCTCGACAGCCGCGACACCGAGCGCCCCGGCTTCAAGTTTGCCGAGTGGGAGCTGAAGGGCGTGCCCGTGCGCCTGGCCATCGGCGCGCGCGACCTCGACGCCGGCACCGTGGAAGTGGTGCGCCGCGACACCAAGGAAAAAATGAGCCTGCCCCTGGCCGACATCGTGGCCAGCGTCGACCAGCTGCTGACCGATATCCAGGCCAACATCTACGCGAAGGCCAAAAAATTCCGCGATACCCACACCACCCGCGTCGACAGCTACGACGAGTTCAAGCGCGTGTTGGATAACGAGGCCGGCTTCGTGCTGGCCCACTACGACGGCACTTCCGAAACCGAAGAGCGCATCAAAGACGAAACCAAAGCCACCGTGCGCTGCCTGGCCCTGAACGAGCCCGACGAAGACGGCATTTGCATGGTCACGGGCCGGCCGAGTGTGCGGCGCGCCTATTTCGCCCGCGCCTACTAAGCCGTGTTGCGGCTGAACAACCAGCCGGCCAAAACATCACAATGTCAATAAATTAAAACATTATACTGCCATTATCTCCAAGGGATGTTATTTTTTTGAAGATAATTTTGACTAATGCGTTACGGCACCGGATATTGGTGCGTTTTTAAGAAATTACATAATATGCGCGTACTTCTAATCGCCCTTTTTAGCTGCGTGGCCCTGGTCGGCCACGCCCAATCTTCTACGTCCCTAGCGGTGCCGCCCACGGCGATAACCCAGTTGGAGGACCTGAAAGAAATGACCAAATCGGAGGTTGTGCAGGGCAAGCTCGCGAAAGGTGCCCCGGCGGAGGTGCGCCCCGAGCTCAACCGCTACCTCGTGATATCGGCCGACGATTTTCTGCGGGTGGCGATGAATGCGCCCACCAAGGAAGCCTACCTGAAATGCCTCGACAAAGGCCTGGCCCGCATCGCCCCGTTCGCCACCAGCCCCGAAGACCGCACCCAAGTGGCTCAGTACTACGAGGAGCTGCTCGAAATCGTGGGCCTCGAAAGCTCAGGCGGACGCCTGGCCTCCTTCACCAAGCAGCCCGACGCCCAGGCGCGGCGGTAGCCGCCATTTATAGGGGGTATTTCCGTTCCCAGCCACAGCAGCGGGCCATTCTTAAAGCCGATTTCGGGCCGGGGGTATCCTTCGTTCAACGATTGGCCTCACCCCCCGGCCCCCTCTCCGAAGAGAGGGGGAGCCTGGCGATTGAATTAAAAACGCTGGGCCGTCAGCGCGTCAGCGGGCCTCTGGCTCATTTTTAATTCTTCCCTTTTAATTTTTAATTCCTGACGCCCGTGCCGCCGTGGCTCCCCCTCTCCATCATTCCGCGCATCAAGCGGCGTAGGGGGCCGGGGGGGAGGCCAATCGCCAGAACGAGACGCCCAACGGCAGCCGTAGCCCACGGCCCCGCGCGGCTACTTCTTCGTAATCGTGAACTCCACGCGGCGGTTTTTGGCGCGGGTTTCTTCCTGGTCGTTGCTGGCGATGGGCTTGGTGTCGCCAAAGCCTTCCACGGTGATGCGGTTGCCGTTCACGCCGTGGCCGCTGAGGTATTTCTTCACCTCGTTCACCCGGTCCTGGCTCAGCTTGAGGTTGAGGGCCGGGTCGCCCTGGTTATCGGTGTGGCCCGAAATCTTGATTTCCACCGTCGGGTAGTCTTTCATGATGCGGATGAGGCGGGCCAGCTCGGGGTACGAGCTGGTGTTGAGGTAGTAGCGGCTCTGCTGAAAGAAAATGTTGTTCAGCTTCACCGTCTGGCCCACGTTGAAGGGCACCAGGAACAGGTCCTGCTTCTGCTCCGAATACTTGTCCTTGGCCGTCACGTCGAGGCTGGCGTCTTCGGAGAGGTAGCCTTTGGCCTCGGCGCGGTAGCCGTACTGCACGCCGCTGGGCAGCACGATGGTGTAGGAGCCGTCAATCGGGTCGGTTTCCGTAACCCCGATTTCCTCGCCCGTAATCAGGTTTTCGTAGTGAATGATGGCCCGGATGGGCT
>CAXTCS010000399.1:0-2992 GCA_964242365.1 uncultured Hymenobacter sp.
GCCCAGGGCAATCTGCACATCTTCGAGCAAGCTGGCGGGCACAATGGCGCGGCGGCCGTTGGGGTGCCCGCCAGGCCTTGCTCGCGCAGGCGGCGGCCGTCTTCGGCGGCGCGCAGGCGGTCGGTGCGGCGCTGTTCGAGCTGCGCGATGCGGGCCGGCGCCAGCAGGTCGCGGGCGTCGATGAACTGCTGGGCGCCGATGTTCTGGAGCAAATCGCCCGACACCGACTCGCGAAAGCCGGCCACCAGCACCTGCCGGGCCTGGCGCCGCAGGTGCTGCAACACCGGAATGTAGTCGCGGTCGCCGGCCACGAGCACAAACGTGCCGATGTCGGGCCGGGTGTACATCACCTCCAGCGCATCAATGCAGAGCTGCATGTCGGCGGCGTTTTTGTGGTCAGTGCCCAGCACGTTGCGGGTGCTCACGCCCATGAGGTAGAGGGCGCCTTGCGGGGCCGTGGCCAGCCGCTCAAAGTCGGCGTAGGCGTAGCTGATGAGGCTGTCGAGGCCCCGCTCGCTCAGCTGCTCGCGCAGCGTGCGGACGATGTCGAGCACGTAGTCGTTGAGGTCGGGCGGGTCGTGGAAGTGGTTTTTGAGGAAATAATAAACGTTTTCAAAGTCGATGAAAACGGCCGCGTAAGTGGAAGCTGGTGGTTTGGGCAACATATAGCGAAGGTATGATGAAGCAATATGGGCAAAGGAATTACTGAACTAAGCGTTTATCAAACAGGACGGTCATGCTGAGCTTGCCGAAGCGTCTCGCGTGCTTCGTTTGGACTATTCGACGAAGCGGAAGAGATGCTTCGGCAAGCTCAGCATGACCGTCCCTATTCTGAACAGATTTTACAAATACCCTACGCAATTTGGGCCGATTTCCGGTCCACGCGCGCCTTCCGGCATCCGCGCGGCTGGCCGTAACTTGCTGCCTCCCGCCGCACCTCTCCCTTGATGAGTTCCAATACGCATTTCGCCCGCTTTGTTTCCGTTTGTTTTTGGAAGCTGGTGCCGTTGCTGGTTTTAGGGATTGCGCCCGCCGCCCACGCCCAGCGCGTGGCCGATGGCGCGCCGGCCCACGACCCGTTTGGGCGGCGCGTAGTGCCGGCGCGGGCCGTGCCGGGCGGCCGGTATTTGTCGCATACTGTAATGCGGGACAAGGCACGAAAGTCGTTGGGAATCCTAGACATTCGTGCTACTGATGGCAGCCTGCGCCGTATCCAAACCTGGGCACCGGGCGTGATGAAAATCAGCTATTTCTCGAACGGGCAAGTCACCGCCACCGATTCGTCGGTGAGCGTAGTGCAGCCGCCGCAACCGGTAGCATATGAATCTCTTTGCAACCGCGGCTGCGACGGTCCGCCGCCGGCCGAAATGATAAAAAAATACGGGCCGAACATTTGTTCAGGCGTGTATGATTATCCTGAAAAGCTGGTTTTTAGTATCAACTGCCAGTCAGTTAGCATCAACAAACAGACACTGAGCGTTTCGGTATACGAAAGCCCTACGAACGAAACGGCGCTGATTAACGAGGTTCGCCCTGCCTACCGCCGCGCAACTGCCCCACCCAGCGCAGCCGCCACATCCGAGCCAGGCGGCACGGCCGTGCGCTTCCGCCTAGCGCCCGGCGAGCGGCTCTACGGCACCGGCTCGCGCGCCCTGCCAGTCGACCGGCGCGGCTACCGCCTGGAGCTGTACAACCAGGCCCATTACGGCTCCCAAAACAACGAGCCTAACCTCAACATCACGCTGCCTACCGTGCTCAGCAGCCGGGGCTACATGCTGTTTTTCGACCACCACACGGCCGGCTACCTCGACCTGGGCAAGACCGATAAAAACGTGCTCGAATACGGCGGCGAGGGGCTGACTTCGCTCAGCTACTTCGTGATAACCGGCCGCGACCAGGCCGAAATCCTGAACCGCTACACGGCCCTCACCGGGCGGCAGCCGCTGCCGCCGCGCTGGGCGCTGGGCCTGATTCAGAGCCGCTTCGGCTACAAAACCGCTGCGGACATGCAGCAGGTGGCCGCCCGCATGCGCCGCGAAAACTTCCCGCTCGACGCCCTGGTGCTGGATTTGTACTGGTTTGGCGGCACCAAGCGGCAGGGCGACTTTGCCTGGGATGCGCGCTATTTCCCCCACCCCGCCCGCCTGATGCACCGCCTGGATTCGGTGGGCATCAAAACCATCCTGATTTCGGAGCCCTACGTGATGCGCACCTCGCGCAACGACAGCCTCGTGCGCACCCAGCGGCTCGTTGGGACCGACGCGGCCGGGCAGCCCTTCACCGTGGCCTCGTTCTGGGCCGGCCCGGCCAGCATCCTCGACGTGTTCAAGCCCAGCGCCCGCAAGTGGCTGTGGGCCAATTACCAGCGCCTGCACGACCAGGGCGCCGCCGGCTGGTGGAGCGACCTCGGCGAGCCCGAAAACCACCCCGACGCCATGCACCACGCGGCCGGCCCCACGCGGGCCGTGCACAACGCCTACGGCCAGGCCTGGGCCAGCATTTTGCAGGATAATTACGCCAAAGAATACCCCAACGAGCGGGTGTTCAACCTGGCGCGCTCGGGCTGGGCGGGCATGCAGCGCAACGCGGTGTTCCCGTGGTCGGGCGACATCAACCGCTCGTGGAGCGGCTACCAGGCCCAGATTCCGGTGATGCTCGGCATGGGCGCCGGCGGCGTGGGCTACATGCACTCCGACGCCGGCGGCTTCTGCGTGGGCGGCATCGACCCCGAACTTTACACCCGCTGGCTGCAAATGGCCAGCCTCTGCCCCATCCTGCGCCCCCACGGCGAGGGCGTGCCCCCGGAGCCCTATTATTACCCCAACCCCTACAAAAGCGCCGTGCGCGACGCCGTGCACCTGCGCTACCAGCTGCTGCCGTACCTCTACACCCTGGCCTGGCAAAACACCACCACCGGCGTGCCCCTGGTCCGAATGATGGAATTTGACGCGCCGCGTGCCGCGCCGCTTAATGAAGAATTAAGAATGAGGAA
>CAXTCS010000400.1:0-2988 GCA_964242365.1 uncultured Hymenobacter sp.
GCGGCTACCGCATCCTGTATTGCAGCACCAACAACGACCCGGCCAAGACCCGCGACCTGCTCGCCATGTTCCAGGAACAGCACGTGGACGGCTACATTCTGGCCCTGCCCAACGGCGTGGAGGGCGAGGTGCGGGCCCTGGTGCGCCGCGGCCAGCCCCTGGTGCTGTTCGACCGCCTGCTGCCGGGCGTGCTCGCCAATGCCGTGGTCGTGGACGGGGCCACCGGCACGTACGCGGCCACCCGGCACCTGCTGGAGCAGGGCTTCGGCGCCATCGCCCTGGTGACGCTACAGGCCGGGCAGGCCCAGATGGTGGCGCGCCGGCAGGGCTACGCCCAGGCGCTGCAGGAGCATAACCTGCCGGAGCTGGTGCAGGAAATCGCCTTTCAACAGGCCCCTGGCCAGGTAGTGGAGGCCATGCGGGCCTTCTTTGAAGCGCACCCGGCCTGCGATGCCGTGTTGTTCACCACCAACTACTTGGGGGTTCACGGCCTGGAGGCGCTGCGCCGGTTGGGCCGGCGCATTCCGGAGCAGATAGCCGTGGTTTCGTTCGACGACAACGACTTGTTCCGGCTTTATTCGCCGCCGATTACGGTGGTGGCGCAGCCGCTGGAGGCCCTGGCCGAAGACATCATTGGCACGCTGCTGGCCGCGCTGACGCACGTGGGGGAAGCCGGCCGCGTGACGCAGCTGCAGCTGGCCCCGCAGCTGCTGGTGCGCGAGTCTTCGCTGCGGCCGGCCACGGTGGAGCTTTCGCAAAAAGGAAGTCTTTAGGGCGGTTTTCGGGCCGGTTTTCCACCGATTGGCAGGCCCAAACGCGCGAAACCGGTCACGGCTGCACCGTTTCGAGCGCCGGGACCATCTCCGTCAATCCGATATAAAAGAGGCTTGCTACTGCCCAAACACCGCGCTGGCCAGGGCCAGCACGGCCCGGCGCGTTTCCTCGGGCTGCTCCAGATAGGCCAAGTGCCCGCTGTGTTCCAGGAACAGGGCATGGCCTTCGGCCGGCAGGGCCGCCTGGCGCACGGCGTCCTCAAAATGCACGGCCACGTCGTGCTTGCCGGCCACCAGCAGCACCGGAAAGGGGGCGGTGGCCAGCACCTGCGTGCGCTCGGGGCGGGCGGCCATGCCGCGCAGGGCGCCGGTGATGGTGGCTTCGGGCGTGGCCTTGCCGATTTCTTCGAGCAGGCCGCGCGCGTCGGTCAGCTTGTCGCGGTTGACGGGCGCAAAGAGCGGGCGCACAAACGATTCCATGAACTTGGCCACGCCGTGGCGCTCGACGAAGCCGATGTTTTTCTCGCGGTTCTGGCGCTTCTCGTCGGTGTCGGCCAGGGCCGTGGAGTTGATGAGGGCCAGGCCGGCCACGCGCTGGGGCCAGCGCTCGGCCAGGGCCAGGGCCACGTAGCCGCCCATGCTGTGGCAGACGAGCAGCACGGGCTCGGGGCAGCCTTTTTGGTTGAGGTAGTCGATGACGGTGCGGGCCTGGGCCTCCATCGAGAAGTCGGGCACGGGCGCCAGGTTGGTGCCGTGGCCGGGCAGGTTGGGGGCCAGCAGCCGGTAGCCGTCGGGGAAGGCGCGGGTGAAATCGGTCCACACTTCGCGGCTTTCGGCAAAGCCGTGGAGGAAAACGATGGTGGGCGGGTTGGGCGTAGCAGACATGGCGGCAAAAGTAGCGCCGCGCGCCGCCGTGCCGCTTCGGTTATTCAGTTATTCGTTGTTAGTTGTCGGTTGTTAGTTGTCCGTTGTCAGTGAACGAGCAACGGCGCAACCGCTGGCGCCTCGTTGTTGCACGACCGGAAATAGGCTCATTCTGCGCAGGCTAAGCAACATCAGCAACGACGAGACGCAAAATGTTGCGTCTCTACCCCGCGGAACCGCTCTATTGCAACTGACGCGCGGCCGGCGCCGGCCCGTGGAACGCCATCGACCCCAAAACCCGGCAAAACGATGGGGGGCCGCAGCACGTACGCCAAGGCGGCGCGGCGCGGCGGGCCGGGCCAGCCACAGCCGCCGCCCGGCGGCCGTGCCCACGCCGGAAGGGCATAATTTTTTAACCCCAATTGGCGCAAATCCTCCGTCGGCAGCTCAACAATAACGCGCTTCCTGCCGGACCTTTGGCGCTCTAACCAACTGCACCTGTCTATGAATCCTCTCGTTGCCATCCGCCAATTTGACCAGAGCATCTGGCTTGATTTTATCCGTCGCAAAATCCTGATTAACGGGGAGTTGCAGCGACGCATCACCGACGAAGCGCTGCGCGGCGTCACTTCCAACCCGGCCATTTTTGAGAAGGCCATCGGCGGCAGCGACGACTACGACACGGCCATCCGCGCGCTGGCGCTGCAAGGCAAAACCACCCCCGAAATCTACACGGCCCTGACCGTGGCCGACGTGCAGCACGCCTGCGACCTGTTTCGGCCGCTCTACGACGGCGCCGACAACGCCAGCGACGGCTACGTGAGCCTCGAAGTATCGCCCGCGCTGGTGAACGACACCGCCGGCACCATCGAGGAGGGCCTGCGCCTGTGGAAAACGGTGGACCGGCCCAACGTGATGATAAAGGTGCCGGCCACGCTCGAAGGCCTGCCCGCCATCCGGCGGCTCATCGGCGAGGGCGTGAACGTGAACGTGACGCTGATTTTTGGGCTGGAACGCTACCGCCTGGTCACCGAAGCGTTTTTGGCCGGCCTCGAAGACCGGGTGAAAGCGGGCCTGCCGCTGGCCCGCATCGACTCGGTGGCCAGCTTCTTCCTGAGCCGCATCGACGTGCTGATTGACCCGATGCTGGAGAAAATCGCGGCCGAGGGCGGCGAGAAAGGCAAGCTCGCCGAAAGCCTCGTGGGCGAAGTGGCCATTGCCAGCGCCAAGCAGGCGTACCAGATGTACAAGGAGATTTTCAGCGGCCCGCGCTGGGAGGCCTTGGCCGCCAAAGGCGCCGAAACCCAGCGCCTGCTGTGGGCCAGCACCGGCAACAAAAACCCGAAATACG
>CAXTCS010000401.1:0-2981 GCA_964242365.1 uncultured Hymenobacter sp.
TTGGTGCTCACCACGGGCACTTCGCAGGCCATGGCTTCGAGGGCGGCGAGGCCGAAGCTCTCGTTTTCGGACGGCATCAGGAACAAGTCGCTCACGCTCAGCACTTCCTCCACGGCTTCGAGCTTACCCAGGAAGCGCAGGTCGCGGTGCACGTCGAGGTCGCGGGCCAGCTTTTCCATGCGGTTGCGGTCGGGGCCGTCGCCCACGAGCAGCAGCTTGGCCGGAATCTGAGCCCGCACGCCCACGAAAATGCGCAGCACGTCTTCCACCCGCTTCACCGTGCGGAAATTGCTGGTGTGAATAAGCAGCTTCTCGCCATCAGGCGCGATGGCGGCCCGAAAATGGCTCTTTTCCTGCTTCTTAAAGCGGTGCAGGTCGATGAAGTTGGGGATGACGGCGATGTCCTTCTCGATGGCAAAATACTCGTACGTCTCGCGCCGCAGGTCAGCCGAAACCGACGTTACCCCGTCGCTCTGATTGATGCTGAACGTCACCACCGGCTCAAAGCTGGCATCCTTGCCCACGAGGGTAATGTCGGTGCCGTGCAGCGTGGTAACTACCGGAATCTGGATGCCGCGGGTGCGTAGAATCTGCTTGGCCATGTAGGCCGCCGAGGCGTGCGGAATGGCGTAGTGCACGTGCAGCACGTCGAGCTTCTCGTTCTGCACGATGTCGACCATCTTGCTGGTCAGCGCCAGCTCGTAGGGCGGAAACTGGAACAGCGGGTACGCCGGCACGTACACCTCGTGGTAAAAGAGGTTTTCGTTAAAAAAGTCGAGCCGCACCGGCTGGCTGTACGTGATGAAGTGCACGCGGTGGCCGCGCTGGGCCAGGGCCTTGCCCAACTCGGTGGCCACCACGCCGGAGCCGCCAAACGTGGGATAACAAACAATGCCGATGTTCATGGAGGAGCTGACGCGAAAATGAGCCGCGCGTTCTGCATAACCGGAATCGGTGCGGGATGTTAACTCACCAGCCACGCGCCGCCACAATATTTGGGTTCGACTCACGCCGCAAACACAGCGGGCCAGCATGTTCCGCAAATGGCCGCGCCAAAGTTTCTCGCGTAACTTGTTACGGTAACCACTGACTTCAAACCTGTGAAAACAGAACTCACCATTGCGCTGGAAGCCGAAACCATTGAGCAGGCTGCGCGCTATGCCGCTCAAACCGGCCAGGAATTACCGGCGCTGCTGGTCGCCTACGTGAAGCAACTGGCGCAGCAGAAGCGCCCGCTGCCCGAACTGCCGCCCGATATTCAGGCCCTGCGGGGCAGCATTTTCCTGCCCGATAGCGGCGTGGACTATAAGCAATTAGTGGCCGAGGAAATAACTAAAAAGTACGGCGCGTGAATCATTGGTTTCTGGATACCAACGTGCTGATAGACTTTCTAACCGACCGTCAGCAATTCGCGGCAGCTGCTAATGACATTTTTCGCGTCGCCTACGCTGGCGAAGTACGCTTGTACGTCGCCAGCTTGTCATTTAGCACAGCATTCTATTTGATGCGTCGCTCCATCACCGCCACTTCTGCGCCGGCAAATGCTTCGCTGCTGGCACAGCAGCAGCTGCTCAAAATAAAGCCCTTGCTCACCATCGTGGCGGTGGGCGATGAAGTCCTGTCGCAGGCGCTTCAGGCTGGGCTAACAGACTTTGAAGACGCGATTCAGCTGTATGCCGCTCAGTCGGTACCAGAAATTGAGCTGCTGATAACCCGTAACGGCAAAGATTTTCGCACCAGTCGCCTGCCCGTTGCCGACCCCGCGGCGGCCTTGCGCACGCTGGGGTATTAGCCGTAGGCCAACGCGTGTTTTTTGTTCGGCTAATTCAGAATAATTTGATAGAATTCTACAAGGCGTAGGAATTTGCCTGATTACTATTTCCCGCCCGCCGCCAGCGACTTATAAATCACCTCCTGAATCCGCGTGCGGATATTGTACTGGCGCAATTTATTATTCCCCGCATCGGGATAAACCCGGTTTGATAGGAAAATATAGAGAATCTGGTTGTCCGGGTCCATCCACACGCAGGTGCCGGTGAAGCCGGTGTGGCCGAAGGTGCTGGCCGGCGCCAGGTTGCTGGTGGGGCCTTCGGCCTTGCTGGGGTCGCCGTGGTCCCAGCCCAGGCCGCGCCGGCTGCCGGCCGTTTGGGCGCGGGCAAACTCCGTCACCACCGGCGACTGAAAGTAGCGCGAGCCGCCGTAGCTGCCGTTTTGCAGGTTCATCTGCATGAGTACGGCCAGGTCGTTGGCCGTGGCAAACAGGCCGGCGTGGCCGCCCACGCCGCCCACGAGGGCCGCCGTTTGGTCGTGCACGGTGCCCTGCAATTGCTCGCGGCGGTAGTACGTGTCCTTTTCGGTGGGCGCGATGCAGCTCTTCGGGAATCGCTGCAAGGGGTTGTACGTCATGCTGCCCAAACCGAGCGGACGGTAGAAATTGTCCTGCAAAAAGGTTTCAATCGGCTGTTTGAGAATCTTCTCGCACACCCGCTTCATTACAATAAAGCTCAGGTCGGAGTACTCGGTGGGGTACTTGCCCTTGATTTTGGGCAGCAGGCTGGAGCGCATCGTCCAGGCCCAGACCGAGTCGTCGGCGGCTTTGGTGCTGTACTCGCCGGGCGCCACCTCGTTGGGAAAATCCTCGGAGCGAATGCTGGCGTAGAAGGTCGGTTTCAGGCCGTTGCTGTTCACGGTACGCTCCCAGGTGGGGATGCCGGGCTTGAGGCCGGCCTGGTGCAGCAGCACGTCGCGCACGGTCATGTCGCGCTTGTTGGTGCGGGCCAGCTCGGGCAGGTAAGTGGCTACTTTTTCTTCCAGGTTCAGCTTGCTCTGGTCCTTGAGGTACATCACGGCTTGCAGCGTGCCGGCTACTTTGGTTACCGAGGCCAGGTCATATAACGTGCTGCTGGTCACGGGTTGCGACTGGTCGTAGGTGCAGTAGCCGTAGCTTTGGTCGAACACCACGGTGCCGTTTTTGGCCACCA
>CAXTCS010000402.1:0-2948 GCA_964242365.1 uncultured Hymenobacter sp.
ACCGTCGACACCGCCGAGGTCGATGAACACGCCGAAGTTGGTCATGTTCTTGATGTTACCCTCCAGAATCTGGCCCTTTTCGAGGTTGTTCAGGATGGCTTCACGCTGCTTCTCGAGGTCTTTCTCGATAAGTACTTTGTGCGAAACCACGACGTTGTCGAAAGCGGAGTTGATTTTCACCACTTTCACTTCCATGCGACGGCCCACATAAATGTCGAAGTCACGGATGGGCTTCACGTCAATCTGCGAGCCGGGCAGGAAGGCTTCTACGCCGTCCAGCTCCATGATGAGCCCGCCTTTGGTGCGCCGCTTCACCACGCCTTCCAGAATCGTATCCAATTCCAGGGCGTCGTAAATGGCTTTCCAGGCCTGCTTGATTTTGGCCTTTTTGCGGCTCAGGATGAGCTGGCCGTTGATGTCTTCCTGGTCTTCGATGAACACCTCCACCTCGTCGCCGATTTTCAAATCGGGCAGGTCGCGGAATTCGGTAATCGACACCAAACCATCGGATTTGAAGCCGATGTTCAAAATAACGTCGCGGTCGGTGATGCCCACCACGGTGCCCTTCACCACTTCTTCTTCCTGTACGGTCGTCAGCGTGTCGCCGTACATTTTCTCCATCTCGGCGCGCTGGTCCGAGGAGTAGTTACCACCAAAACCGGTGGCTCCGACATTATCCCAGTCGAAATCGTCAATCAATTCTGCCATAAATAGCTGGTGGGCTTCTCTTAGGTAAACGGAGCGGCCGAAGCCCAGGCCATTCCGCGGTTCTGGTTGAACGCCTTGCCGTTAGTTGGCAAGGCCCGCCACCCTGGCGGGGCGCAAAGGTACGGATTATGAAGCGGTTTTGCTAGCCCCTTTGGTGTCATTTTTACCATGGTACTCCCTGGCAACCTGAAGGAAATATTTTGACATTAAGTCATCGGCCGCGCTCATTTTGAAATGTTCGGACTGTAGCGCCATTTGCGGGTCTGAGTCTGCTGGCAAAATGCTTCTTCCCAGCAGTTTTCTGATGTTCTTTTTAACTACACTGGGGTTGAACGGGCCTTTCATGGCAGATATAACATAAGAACAGGCCAACATTGCCTCACCAGGGTCCTCACATTTCAGCATGAATTGCACAAAGAAATTTAGGTATTGTGTGCAATCGTAGTTTTCAAGCGGCCAGATAAAGTTTGAATTATAGTTTTCGTTTTCGGGCGCGAGCGCAGCGCGCATTAAGGGCCGAATAACCCGCTCGTCTTTAGCAGCTCCAAATACTCTGCCAATGAACCATTTAGTATCTTGATGCAAACTCGTCTTGAGAAGTCGTATTAAGCCTGTTATTGCATGGCGCCTTGGTTTTTCAAGGTTAATGCGCACTGTCTCCAATTCCGCACTCAAAACTGAGTTCGGTTCAGCCTCTTTCCGCATCTTTCGCAACTGCTCCCCGTGGGTAAGTCGTCGTTTGCTCATTCAGTAAAGGAAGTTAGAATCATCGCAACCTACTCGCTTACTGCCGCAAGCCACAATCTTACCCCATCTACGCGCAACCCCGAATAGTGCCGGTCAGTAAAGAAAAGAGATTCACTTTCACTCAAAACCCTTTTCGCGCATGGCTCATATCAATGCTGGCAACGACGCAGCCGGGCATCCGGTCAATATCTTTTACGAAGACTGGGGCCTGGGCACTCCGGTGGTCCTCATTCACGGCTGGCCGCTTGACCATACCATGTGGGAACACCAGGCGGTGGCGCTGGCCAAGGCTGGCAACCGCGTAATTGCCTACGACCGGCGCGGGTTCGGCCGGTCGGCGCGCCCGTGGGGCGGCTACGACTACGACACGCTGGCCGCCGACCTCAACGCGCTGCTCACGCAGCTCGACCTGAACAACGTGACGCTGGTGGGCTTCTCGATGGGCGGCGGCGAAATTGCCCGCTACATCGGCAAGTACGGCGAAAGCCGGCTGGCCCGCGTGGCGTTTGTGAGCGCCGTGCCGCCGTTCCTGCTCAAGACCGAAGACAACCCCGACGGCGTGCCCCAAAAGGTATTCGACGGCATGCACGAAGGCATCAAGGAAGACCGGTTTGCTTTCCTGCAAAGTTTCGCCAAGGATTTTTACGGGCAAAGCATGATTAGCCACCCCGTGAGCCAGGCCGTGCTCGACTGGAACCAGACGGTGACTTCCCTGGCCGCGCCCAACGCCACCAACGAATGCGTGACCTCGTTTTCGAGCACCGATTTTCGCGACGACCTGAAAAAGGTAACGGTGCCCACGTTGGTGATTCATGGCGATAAAGACCAGACCGTGCCCTTTGCCGTCAGCGGCGAACGCACCGCCAAGATGATTCCGCAGGCCGAATTAAAAGTCTACGCCGGTGCTCCTCACGGCCTGTTCTTCACTGAAAAAGATAAGCTGACGGCCGACCTGCTGGCTTTTATTGGCAGGTAGCCCCGCTGCGGCAGGACCGGAAAAAGGCCCCCGGCGCCAAAGCATTGCTTTGGCGCCGGGGGCCTTTTTCCGGTCCTGCGACCTGAAGCCGAGCCTACGCGGCGCGGCCCATCTGACGAAGGAAGCCGACGTGCGACGCAATGGCCGAGCGGGTGCGGGCGTAGTTGTTATACGTCACATCGAACTCCGCACATACCTGCTGCACGATTTTGCTGATGGCGGGGTAATGAACGTGCGAGATTTTCGGAAACAAGTGGTGCTCAATCTGGAAGTTGAGGCCGCCGACTAACCAGCTAACTACTTTATTGTCAGTGGCAAAATTGGCAGTGGTCCGCACCTGATGGATGGCCCACTCGTCTTCGAGCTTGCCGGTGGTGGCGTGGGGCACGGGGAACGCGGCGTCCTCTACGGTGTGAGCGAGCTGGAACACCATGCTGAGCACCAGGCCGGCCACGGCCGTGCTCAGCATGAAGCCCGCGAACCACGGCAGGAAGCCGACCATGTAGATGGGCAGAAC
>CAXTCS010000403.1:0-2941 GCA_964242365.1 uncultured Hymenobacter sp.
TGCCAAGGCCACCGGCTGCTCGAAAGGCAAAGGCGGCTCGATGCACATGTTCGACAAGTCGGTGGGGTTCGTGGGCGGCCACGGCATCGTGGGCGGGCAAGTGCCGATGGGCGCCGGCCTGGCCTTCGCCGAGAAATACAACAAGACCGGCAAGCTTTGCATCTGCTACATGGGCGACGGCGCGGTGCGTCAGGGCGCCCTGCACGAAGCCTTCAACATGGCCATGCTCTGGAAGCTGCCGGTCATCTTCGTGATTGAGAACAACGGCTACGCCATGGGCACGTCGGTGGCCCGCACGTCGAACGTGACGGACCTCTACAAGATTGGCCTGAGCTACGACATGCCCTCAGAGCCGGTGAACGGCATGCGCGTGGAAGACGTGCACGAGGCCGTGGCCCGCGCCGCCGAGCGCGCCCGCAAAGGCGACGGGCCGACGCTGCTCGAATTCAAAACCTACCGCTACAAGGGCCACTCGATGAGCGACCCGGCCAAGTACCGCACCAAGGAGGAGCTGGAAGACTACCGGCACCGCGACGCCATCGAGGGCGTGCGCCACATCATCCTCGCCCACAACCTGGCGACGGAAGCCGACCTCGAAGCCATCGACGAAGCCATCAAAGCCAAGGTCAACGAGTCGGTCGATTTTGCCGAAGCCTCGCCTTTCCCCACGCCCGATGAGCTGTACAAGGATGTGTATGTGCAGGCCGACTACCCGTACATCCACGACTAATTAATCTGGCCCCGCTGGCCAACCCGGCTTGCTTTGCTGGCAGGCTTTGTTATCGAAATACCCACTGTGATGTCGAAGATTCCATACACTGGCAAAAGCCAGCAGGCCCGCCAGGGGCAAGTAACCCAGAGTGTGCCGGCCGACCCCCTGGCGCCCGCCGAAAACCTGCCGTTGTCCGAAGCGCACCCGCTGCTGGAAGACCCGGACGCGCTGGCCGCCCGGCTGGTCGAGTCGGAGGACTTCGTGCGCAACCACCGCAACATCCTGCTCGGCATTCTGGCGGCGGTGGTGCTGGCGGTGGTCGGCGGCTTCGGGTTCTATACCTGGCGCAACCAGCAGGATTCGAAAGCGCAGGCCAGCATGTTCCGCGCCGTGAACAACTGGGAAGCGGACTCGCTGAACAAGGCCGTGAAAGGCGACGGCAAGGCCCCTGGCCTGACCACCGTCGCCAACGAGTACGGCACCACCAAAGCCGGCAACCTCGCCAATTTCTACGCCGGCGTGGCGGCCTTGAAACAGGGCCAGTACAAAGCGGCGCTCGACTACCTCGAAGACTTCAGCTCGGACGATTACCTGGTGCAGAGCCGTGCTTATGCGCTCATGGGCGATGCCCAGCTGGAGCTGAACAAGCCCAAGGAAGCGGCCGACCTCTACGCCAAAGCCGCCGACCACAACGCCAACGAGTACTTCTCGCCCGGCTACCTGATGAAAGAAGCCACGGCCCGCGAGCTGGCCAACGACGCCGAAGGGGCCCAAAAAGCCTACGACCGCGTCATCAACGAATACCCGACGGCCCAGGAAGTGGCCGAAGCCCGCCAGCTCAAAGCCAAGCTGGAAGGCGCAAAATAACCAGCCCAATCATCGTTGTCATCCTGAGCGCAGCGAAGGACCTTGTCGCACCAGAACGAACCAGTTCGAGCGTGATAAGGTCCTTCGCTGCGCTCAGGATGACCCTTTTTACGACACCTCATGGCAACTTCCCTCCAAAACCTTAGCGACTACGACGCTTCCCATTTCATCGACATCAGCGAAAAGCGTTTCGGGCTGGTGGTGGCCGAGTGGAACCGCGAGCTAACCGACGTGCTGAGCGCCGGCGCCTACGACACGCTGCTGAAGCACGGCGCCACCGCCGAAAACATTTACCGCAACACCGTGCCGGGCAGCTTCGAGCTGACGCTGGGGGCGCAGTTTCTGGCGCAGCACGACGAGATGGACGCCGTGATTTGCCTGGGTGTCGTCATTCAGGGCGAAACCAAGCACGACGACTACATCTGCCACGCGGTGGCGCAGGGCCTTACCCAGGTGGGACTGAAATTTAACAAACCGGTCATCTTTGGGCTCGTGACTACCAATACGTTGGAGCAGGCCTGGGACCGGACCGGCGGTAAGCACGGCAATAAGGGCGTGGAAGCCGCTGTGGCTGCTATCCAAATGCTCGGATTTTAGCCCTCGAAGGAAAAGCGGCCCGCAACCCGTAACTTTGCTTCTGCAAAATCAAGCATGGAATGGCTTTAGCCAGAGGCCCCAGATGGCGTCGGCGCCGCCAAACCATTTGGCAGCCGGTGGGGTTGCCTGCTGCGAGCAGCAAGCTCTCAATATTCTTTCTACTCCTTTTTTATCCATTCAATGAACGACGACAACATGCGCTATTCCCGGGAGGACCTGAGTGAGTTCGACCAGATTATTCAGGAAAAACTGACGGCGGCCCGCAAGGAATTGTCCTTCATTAAGGAAACCCTGAACCGCAGCAACGACTCCGGCACCGACACCACGTCTTCGTCGGCCAAGGTGCTGGAAGACGGCGCCGAGACCGCCGAGAAAGAAAGCATGAACCAGCTGGCCTCGCGCCAGATGAAGTTCATCCAACAGCTCGAAAACGCCCAGGTCCGCATCAAAAACGGCACCTACGGCGTGTGCATCGGCACGGGCAAGCTCATCCCCAAAGAGCGCCTGCGGGCCGTGCCCCACACCCAGCATTCGATTGAAGCCAAAATGGCGCGGCGCGACTAAGCACCGCTTGTTTTGGTAGTCGGCATTAAGTTGCCGGGAGTCAGAATATTTTTTGTGTTGGCGTTGTTCAACCCTTCTGACCCCCGGCTGCTTGATGCCGACTTTTTTTAACCTGTACCGTAGCGATACGGCACGCAACTTTTCTCCCCATGGGCAAGAAACATTTTTCAGAAGATAAAGCGGACCGTCGCGGCGGCCGCA
>CAXTCS010000404.1:0-2917 GCA_964242365.1 uncultured Hymenobacter sp.
TGGACGTGGACGCGATGGTGCGCCACTACGCCGAAAATGGCGTGTACGAAAACGCCGTAAAAGGCGGCCTGGCCCCTCCCGGCGGCAAGGTGCGGGGCCGCCAGGCCTTGCAAAAAAACTTCGGCGTTGTGCCTAAATTCTTCGTGCGCAACGACTTTATCGACAACCGCCTGTACACCACGCCCGACGACGAGCGCCTGGTGATGGTGGAAAACACCTGCGAGTGCGAGTTTCACAACGGGACGGTGTACCGCAATTTCGTTATCTACCGCTTCGAGGTGGAGAACGGCCTGATTCAGAAGATGACCGAGTACGTCATCGACCCCGAAGTGCAAAAAAATGCCTGGTCGAAGGGAATCACCGGCCTGAGTTTCACGGCCCTCAAGGTGGCCGGACTAACGGCCCTGGCCGGCGGTGCCATCGCCCTGCTGGCCCGCCGCAAAAAATAGCGGGCAGCGCCGCTCGCCTTTCTTTCCCTCCTTATCTCTTTTTCCGATGCCTAACAGCAAGCAAGTAGTCGAGGCCTACATGGCCGATTTCCAGCGCATGGACCTGGACGCCATGATGGCGCATTACGCCGAAGACGGCGTGTACGACAACCCCATCAAAGGCAAGTTCAACCCGCCGCCCGGCGGCATCCGGGGCAAAGCCAACATCCGCCAGGCCTTTGCCATCGTGCCCACCGCCTTCGTGCGCAACGACTTTATCGACAACCGCACCTACACCACGTCCGACGACGAGCGCCTGGTGCTCGTGGAGAACACCTGCCACTGCGTGTTCCACAACGGCACGGTATACCAGAACTTCATCATGTACCGCTTCGAGGTGGAGCAGGGCCTGATTCACAAACTGACCGAATACGTCATCGACCCGGCCGTGCAGGCCGCCGCCTGGGAAAAAGGGATGCCCGCGTTTATGCTGCCCTAGAAGCGCGGCCAGGGGGCAGACGTATTCAACTACTCCAAAGCCATTTAGCGCAACACCGCGGAAAACCCGTATTTTTCGGCCTTTCCGCCGGTATGCCCCCTCTCCCATTTTCCACCGACAAACGCTCGCGGCTGTTGCAGGCCGCCCTACGCCTGTTCACCGAATACGGGTTTCAGCAGACTTCGACGGCCACCATTGCCCGAGAGGCCGGCGTGGCGGCGGGGACGCTGTTCCTTTACTTTCCCAGCAAGAAGGGCTTGCTCAACACGCTCTACGTGGAGACGCAGCAGGAACTGGCCGCGCACGTCCAGGCGGAACTGGACCCCGCCAGCCCCGAGGTCGAAGCGCAGCTGCGGCGGGTGTGGCAGCGGGCGGGCGCGTGGTTTCTGGCCCACCCCATCCCCTTTCGTTTCTTGCAGATGTTCAAGTACTTGCCCGTTATCACGGCCGCTTCGGAGCAGCAAACGGATGCCGCCTACGCGCCCGTGGTCGCCCTCACCGAAGCGGCGTGGGCAGCCGGCTACTTTCCGGGGTACTCCACGGAGTTGGTGCTGAGCGTGTTCAACGGCCACCTAGTGGCCACTGTGCAGCACCTGTTGCGCACCCCCGCCGAGGCCGACGCCCCGGCGGTGCTGGCCCGCACGTTTGAGGGGTACTGGCGCGGGCTGGCCCCGGTTGCCACCCCCTAACGAGCCCCCGCGCATGAACCCGGCCCCGCCGTACCTGCACCCCGCCCGCGTCGAAAACGGGCGTTTTCAAAACGTCGCCCCCACGGCCATCACGCTGCCGGGCAGTACGCTGCCCAGCCTCTGGGAGCGGCTGACGACCCGTGCGCAGTTGCGCCCGCCGCACCGGCTGGGCCCTTTCCCAATGGATGGCGCGGCGTTAACGCCGCCACCCACTGCGGGGCTGCGGGCCACCTGGCTCGGGCACGCGACGGTGCTGCTCGACCTCGACGGCTGCCGGCTGCTGACCGACCCGGTGTGGGCCGAGTACGCCTCGCCGGTGCAGGCGTTCGCGCTCCGACGCTTTTTTGCCCCGCCCCTGGTGCTGGCCGCCGTGCCGCCGCTGGATGCCGTGCTGCTCTCCCACAACCACTACGACCATTTCGACCCGCCCACGCTACGGGCGCTGGCCAGCCGCACGGCCCGCTTTATCTGCCCGTTGGGATTGGGCGCAGCGCTCCAACGCGCCGGTGTACCGGCTGGCAAGATTACCGAGCTGGACTGGACCGAGCCGGCGGCCTTGCCCGGCGGCCTCACCGTGACGGCGCTGCCGGCCCGCCACTTCTCGGGCCGGGGCCTGGCGGATGAAAACCGCACGCTGTGGGCTGCCTACGCGCTGCGCGGCCCCCGGCACCGAGTATTTTTCGGCGGCGACAGCGGCCCCCTGCCGGGATTATTCGAGCAAATTGGGGCCGCGCACGGCCCCTTCGACCTCACGCTGCTGCCCGTTGGGGCCTACGACCCCTACGCGCCGTTCATTCACCTCACGCCGGAACAGGCCGTGGCGGCCCATCAGGCCCTCGGCGGGCGGGTCATCTTCCCGGTGCATTGGGGCACGTTCGATTTGTCGTTTCACGCCTGGCGGGAGCCCGTCGAACGGGTTATGTCGGCGGCCACTGCCGCCCGGGTGCCGCTGTGGTTGCCGGCTCCCGGCCAAGTGCTCGCGGCCGGGCACTTGGGCGAGCAGCAGGTGACCGCATGGTGGCAATAGAACCGTTACGGCGACCCCTATACCAGGGCAGGCCCTAGAATGATGCAGACAAGCAGCATGAGCACGTTTAACCCAAAAAAGCGGTTGAACTTCTCCCCTAGGACCCAAACGCCGCACCACCAAAGGCCCGCGTAGCAGGCCGCCAGCAGGAAGCGTAGCGGGGAATGCTCGTAAAAGCCACTCCATATAAACAGGCCGATTAGCAGCAGATTGACAGCTTGGAGCGTAGAGTAAAGTTGCCAGCGTTGCTGTGCAGTGAGGGGGAACGTCAGAA
>CAXTCS010000405.1:0-2907 GCA_964242365.1 uncultured Hymenobacter sp.
TGCTGGTTTTGCCGTGCGAGCCGCCGATGACGATGCGCTGCTTGTCGCGGCTGGCTTCGTAGATGTACTCGGGAAAAGAGTAGACTTTGAGGCCCAGCTCCTGGGCGCGGAGCAGCTCGGGGTTGTCGGGGCGGGCGTGCATGCCCACAATCACGGCGTCGAGGCCGGGCGTGACGCGGGCGGCGTCCCAGCCGGCGTGGGCGGGCAGCAGGCCGGCGGCGGCGAGGCGGCCGGCGGCGGGCTCAAAGATTTCGTCGTCGGAGCCCGTTACGTGCGCGCCGCGGCGGTGCAGCGCCAGCGCCAGGTTGTGCATGATGCTGCCGCCCACGGCGATGAGGTGAATGGCTTCGGGCCGGGGGTGGGGCTGCTCGTGGCGGGGGGCTTGTTCCAAAGTTTCTGGTTGTCAGGGGTTCGGTGTCGGCTGGCGGACGCGGGCGGGTGGGCGCGGGCTTTTCTCAACTGGAGAAGGCCCGAACGAACAACTGCCAACGCGCAACGGACAACAAAAAGAAGGGGCCGCGAAAGTACAAACTCCCGGCCGCCGCCGCCATTCCATAGCCAAAAGAATCGACTTTACCGCCCTATCTTTTCCCCGGCATTGGGGTTAGCTTTGCATACAACGTGTGCTGCCCGGATTCTGCCAGAAGCTCGACCGTGCTTTTCCCGCTGCTTCATTACCCCTGTTTACTGCTATGCAAGACCGAATGGACGACCGCCTGAAGCAATCCGCCGCCCGCGCCAAAGCGGCGCTGGCGAACCGCGGGTCGTCCGGGCTCGTGCCCTTCAACGCCGGCGCGGCCGGCAAGCTGCCGCCCCAGGCGCCCGAGCTGGAAATGGCCGTGCTCGGCGCCCTGATGCTGGAAAAAGACGCGCTGACGTCGGTCATCGACCTGCTCAAGCCCGAGAGCTTCTACAAAGCGTCGCACAAGCTCATTTACGAAGCCATCATCCGGCTGTTTGACAAGTCGGAGCCCATCGACCAGCTGACCGTGGTGCACGAGCTGCGCGAGATGGGCGCCCTCGAAGCGGCGGGCGGGCCGTTTGCCGTGGCCAACCTCACGGCGAAGGTGAACTCGGCGGCCAACGTGGAGTACCACGCCCGCATCATCACCGAATCGGCCATCAAGCGCGAGCTGATTCGCATTTCGAGCGACATTCTGCGCGATGCCTACGAGGACACGACCGACGTGTTCAAGCTGCTCGACGACACGGAATCGGCCCTTTTTGAGGTGTCGGAGTCGAACATCCGGAAGAACTTCGACGACATGCGCAGCCTGATGGGCAAGGCCATCAAGGAGCTCGAAGAAAAGAAGAACCAGAAGGACGGCCTTACTGGCGTGCCCACCGGCTTTCCGGCGCTTGACCGCGTGACGAGCGGCTGGCCACCGTCTGATTTGGTGATTATTGCGGCCCGGCCAGGCATGGGAAAATGTCTTGGAAAAGGCACGAAAGTGCTGATGTACGACGGCGACCTGCGCAACGTGGAAGACGTGCGCGAAGGCGACTTGCTGATGGGCGACGACTCGACCCCGCGCCGGGTGCTGAGCATTGCGCGGGGCCGCGAAAACATGTACTGGGTGCGCCAGAACAAGGGCGACGACTACCGCGTGAACGAAAGCCACATTCTCTCGCTCAAGCGCAGCCGCAACGAGGGCCCGCACCGGCACGGCGACGTGCTGAACATCACGGTGAAGGACTATCTGGCGAAGGGCCCGAAATACCGCTCAAACTACAAGGGCTACAAGGTGCCGGTGGAATTTGCGGCGCAGGAGCTGCCGGTGGACCCGTATTTCCTGGGCGTGTGGCTGGGCGATGGCTCATCCAACGATTGCCGCATCACGGGCCAGGACCCGGAAATCATTGACTACCTGCACGAATACGCCGCCGTGCTGAACATGCAGGTGACGGTGGGCGTGGTCGAAAACCGCTGCAACAGCTACGGCATTACCAGGGGCCGGCAGGGCGGCAGCATCGCCGAATACTCGTTGCAGGACGAGCTGCGCCAGCTGGGCGTGCTCGGCGACAAGCACATTCCGCGCGCCTACGCCATCAACTCGACCGAAAACCGGCTGCGCCTGCTGGCCGGCCTCATCGACAGCGACGGCCACCTCGACCCGGTTTCGAACGGCTACGAAATCACGCAGAAAAATCAGCGCCTGGCCCGCCAAATCAAGTTTTTGGGCGATTCGCTGGGCTTCCGCACTTCGCTCACGAAGAAACGGGCCACCATTTCGAGCATTGGCTACGAGAGCGAGGTGTGGCGCGTGCGGCTGTACGGCGACATTGACCGGGTGCCGGTGCGCGTGGCCCGCAAAAAAGCCCAGCCCTGGGCCTCGCCCGTGGACTGGCGCCAGACGGGCATCACCGTGGAATTTGACAACGTGGACGACTACTACGGCTTCGAAATCGACGGCAACCGGCTGTTTCTGTTGCAGGACATGACGGTGACGCACAACACGGCGTTCGTGGTGTCGGCGATGCGCAACGCGGCGGTGGAATTCAAGCGGCCGGTGGCCATTTTCTCGCTGGAAATGTCGTCGTTGCAGCTCGTCAATCGTCTGATTTCGGCGGAGGCGGAGCTGGATTCGGACAAAATCAAGAAGGGCACGCTGGCCGACCACGAGTGGCAGCAGCTCAACCACAAGATTACCGACCTTTCGGCCGCGCCGATTTATATTGATGATACGCCGGCGTTGAGCATCCGGGAGCTGCGCACCAAGTGCCGCCGCCTGCGCTCGCAGAAGGACGTGCAGCTGATTATCGTCGACTACTTGCAGCTGATGAGCGGCAACACCGACGGGCGCGGCGGCAACCGTGAGCAGGAAATAGCCAGCATTTCGCGGGCCCTCAAGGGCATTGCCAAGGAGCTGAACGTGCCCGTGCTGGCCCTGTCGCAGCTGTCGCGCT
>CAXTCS010000406.1:0-2895 GCA_964242365.1 uncultured Hymenobacter sp.
GGCGTGTTTCTGCGGGCGCTGGAAATCCTGTTTGATGCGGCCGGGCGCTTGCCGCAGCTGGAGTTTCTGGACCTGGGCTCGGGCTTCAAAGTGCCGTACAAGCCCGGCGATGCCGAAACCGACGTGGCCGCGCTGGGCCAGCAGGTGGCGGCGGCGTTCCAGACGTTTGAGCAGGAATACGGCCGGCCGCTGGAGTGCTGGTTTGAGCCGGGCAAGTACCTGGTGAGCGAGGCCGGCTACCTACTGGCGAGCGTGGCGGTGGTGAAGCAAACCACGGCCACGGTGTTTGCGGGCGTGAACTCGGGCTTCAACCACCTCATCCGGCCCATGTTTTACGACAGCTACCACCACATCAGCAACCTGACCAACCCCACCGGCACGGGGCGGCTGTATACCGTGGTGGGCAACATTTGCGAGACGGACACCTTCGCCTGGGACCGGCTGCTGCCCGATATCCGCGAAAACGACCTGCTGGCCTTCCACAACGCCGGGGCCTACGGCTTCGAGATGAGCAGCAGCTTCAACTCGCGCACCCGCCCCGCCGAAGTGCTGCGGACGGCCGACGGCGAGCTGCGCCTCATCCGCAAGCGCCAGACGTTTGAGGACCTGCTGGCCGGGCAAATCGACGTGGCCGCGGAAGCGCCGGCGCAGCCAATGTAAACGGATGGGTTGTTTTGTATAATGCGGCTTACCAGACACCTCTTGAAATCGGTGTAGGTTTGGCCCTGCTGCGCGGGGCACTACGGTATGGCACTTTGCTAATAAAGCTCCTCTTTATACTTATTACACTCAGCAGTAGAACCAATCCTATCATTTTAGATAAATCATTATACATGAGTCACTTTGCTTTATCTCCATTAGATAGAAAAAGTGCTGCGGTTGCTTGTGCTCCCGAAGAAATTCCTGCCTCTTATGCGCTTATTGATAGCTTGACAGGGATTAATAGCCTACCATTTGACCTAACACTAAAAAATGTGACGTTCGGTAGAGGTGGGAGTAAGACTTTTGATAATTTGAGTGATTTGAAATACCTATGGTTTGATTACCAATTAAATAGCTTAGCGTGGCCAGTACTATCGGCTAGGCTGCGCACTGTTATTGACCAGCAGGCCTCAGGAAGGGAGCACTACGAATGGATTTCAGTGAATATCCATCGAGGAGAAGAGGAGACTCGGCCCTATTACATCTTAAGGTTCAAGGAGCAACCAGATGTGTTGGATATGGAAAAATCAACCTTTCTTCGGTTTGCTGACAAGCCTGACCATCTTATTAATCCGACTTTTTCCCAAGGGAAAGTAGCCGATTTGTGCGTGTTCACTTGCCCCTCGATGTTCTGGCAAATAGGTTCCGGCCTCTATGTGAGTAAAGCCATCAGAGACTGCGCAAAGCGAGAGAAGTTGGTAGGACTACATTTTGAAAGCATCAGGATGTCCTAAACCAAAACAGCCTGAGGTGAGCAAAAAAGCTTTTTTACATTCTATAAACGACCGTTCACACCAAGTAAAAGGGCTTGGCGAGCATTTTGCGCTCGGCAGCTTATTCCGTGCCTTATTTAAAATGGTCTAAATACTTTACCCATAATCGCTTCACCCGGTAATCGGGCGCTCAGCGGCCTTGCTCGAGCAGCCAGGCGGCGGCGGCGGCTTCGGTTTCGAAAGAGCGGTAGGTGTGGGGCAGGCTGTGGGCGGCCATGATGAACTGGTTGGTGGCGAGGCGCGCAAACACGTTGTGCGCCACCAGGATGGCGCCGAAGCGGTAGCCGCTTTCGCTCACCGCGTGGGGCAGCCATTCGTTGGTCATCCAGTCTTGCTCGGTGGGGCTGTAGGGGGCCATTTCGCGTTGGTCAACCAGCATTTTGTTCCATTGGCGGCGGCTCAAGGCTTGGGCCGTGTGCGTGAGCAGGGCCCGAAACTGCGCGGCCTCGCGCGGGCCGGGGCGGTATTCGAGCCGCAAAAAGCCGTCGGGTTCCTCCCAAATGCGCCCAATGCCGTTTTCAAAATACAGGGAACGAGCGGGTTTGGTCATCGACGCTAATAGGAACAAAGGCAGAGCAGAGGGCTTCCAACGCCTGAATCGGAGCAACCAATTTGCAGGGGCTAACCGGTAACTCCCGGCCGAGGTTACTTTTTGGCTGCTTTTGTTTTCACGAGCGCACCCGTTTGCTGCGCTCGGCTTAGCGCCTATCCAAAATAGGCAGTTGAATTAGGAGGCCGTCATGCAGAGCGCAGCGAAGCATCTTGCCCACGCAAGTAAATAATTACTACTGCGGGCAAGATGCTTCGCTGCGCTCTGCATGACGTTCTGGGTTTGTTGCACGTTCTGGGTTTGTTGCACGTTCTGGGTTTGTTGCACGTTCTGGGTTTGCTACACGTTCTGGGTTTGCTGCACGTTCTGGGTTTGCTACACGTTCTGGGTTTATTGCACGTTCTGGGTTTGTTACAACGGATTACTTTACCGCTTCCTGCTTACGCTTCTTCCTCGGTGGGCGGGGTGCCCCGGAAAGCGTCTATTTTGGCAATGGCGGGCAATTTTACGGGCTTGTTTTCGCGGGCCGACTGGTAAATGGCTTCCATGATGCGCTGGTCTTGCAGGCCTTCTTCGCCGGGCGTGTAGGGCGTTTTGTTTTGGCGCACGCACTCGGCCATGTGGTCCATTTCGAGGGCAAACTGGTCTTTGTCGGGGTTGCTGGGCTTTTCGGTTAGCTGCTGGCCGTTGGGGGCGTGCACGCGTTCTTGCTCGAGGCCTTTGTAGGGGAAGGCGGGGTCCATTTTGATGGTGCCGGTTTCGGCGTGCACGGCGTAGCTTTTGTTGTTGAAGGAGCCGTAGCCGCTCATGCACTGCGAGATGACGCCGCTGGGAAAGCGCAGCGTAAAGCTCACGTTTTCTTCGATTTCC
>CAXTCS010000407.1:0-2884 GCA_964242365.1 uncultured Hymenobacter sp.
GCCGCTGGCGGTGTGGCGCGAGCCCGGCGCCGACCACCCCCAGCTGCTGGTGGCCCGCTCGCTCGAAGCGGCCTACACCGGCCTGCCGCCCGCCCTCGACGCCCAGGCGCCGGCCGGCTTCGCTTTCTTCCCTTTTCGCGATTCGGACCACAACCCGGCGCTTTTCCTGCCCGCCGACGTGCGTTACGACGCCGCCCGGCCCGAAGCCGTGGCCGTGGCCCCCGCCGCCCGCGACCTGGTGCCGGCCCTCACGGCCTGGCTGGCCACCGCGCCGCTCGAAATACTGGCCTGGCACCACAGCCCGCAGCCGGCCCCGCACGCGGCCACCGAGGCCGAATACACCGCGCTGGTGCGCACCGGCGTGGCCGCCATCGAGGACAAAGCAGTGGTGAAAGTGGTGACGTCGCGCGCCGCGCGCCGCCCGCTGCCCGCCGGCTTCGACCCGCTCGCGGCCTTCGCCGAGCTGAGCCTGAAGTACCCAGGGGCGTTTGTGTCGCTGGTGAGCGTGCCGGGCGTGGGCACCTGGCTGGGCGCGTCGCCGGAGGTGCTGGCCGAGGTCACGGCCGATGGGCAGTTTCATACCATGGCGCTGGCCGGCACGCAGCCGCTCACGCCGGGCCTCGCGCCGCGGGCGGCCATCTGGCGGCAGAAGGAAATCGAGGAGCAGGCGCTGGTGGCCCGCTACATCGTGAGCTGCTTCAAGCAGCTGCGCTTGCGCGAATACCACGAAACGGGGCCCCGCACCGTGGTGGCCGGCCAGCTGCTGCACCTGCGCACCGACTTCGAGGTGGACCTGAAAAACGTGCCGTTTCCGGCCGCGCTGGGCACCGACATGCTGCGGCTGCTGCACCCCACCTCGGCCGTGGGCGGCATGCCCAAAGTGGCGGCCCTGGCCTTTTTGCAGCAGCACGAGGGCTACGACCGGGCCTATTACAGCGGTTTTCTTGGCCCGGTGAACGTGGCCGCGCCGGGCATCGCGCGCCTCTTCGTGAACCTGCGCTGCCTCCAGCTGCGGGCCACCGAAGCCATTCTCTACGCCGGCACCGGCCTCACCATCGACTCCGACCCAACGCGCGAGTGGCAGGAAACCGCCATGAAAATGCAAACCGTAGCCGCTGTTTTCATTTAACAATTAACATTTATCATTTAACACTTTTTGACTCTTTCGCCTTTTTGCTCAAATCCATCGACTGTTAAATGATAAATGTTAAATGTTAAATGAACATGCAGGCCGTTTATAACATCGCTGAAATCTGCGCCCGCCACGGCATTACCGACGTGGTGCTTTCGCCCGGCTCGCGCTCGGCGCCGCTCACGCTGGCCTTCGCCCGCCACCCGGCTTTGACGGTGCGCGTGGTGCCCGACGAACGGGCGGCGGCCTTCATCGGCCTCGGCATCGCGCAGGCGCAGCGGCGGGCGGTGGCGCTGGTGTGCACGTCGGGCACGGCGGGCCTGAACTACGCGCCTGCCGTGGCCGAGGCCTTTTTCCAGCACATTCCGCTGGTGATTTTCACCGCCGACCGCCCGCCGGAGTGGATTGACCAACTCGACGGCCAGACCGTTCGGCAGCGCAATTTGTACGGCGCGCACGCCAAAGGCGAGTTTGAATTTCCGGTGGATACTTCGCACGCCGATGCCAAGTGGTTTTCGGCGCGATTAATTAATGAGGCAATTAATCTGGCCCAAGCCGCGCCCGCCGGGCCGGTGCAGGTGAACGTGCCGTTGCGCGAGCCATTTTATCCGAAGGCGAGCGAGGAAATTGGGTATGAGCAGGATGTGAAGACTATTCGTGAATATTCTGATTCCCTCTTTATCAAAAAAGGCAATTCGATTTTATTGGCCGAAATAAATAATACCAATAAAATTCTGATAGTAATTGGACAACGGCCACTTGATGACTCGTTGGCCGCATTACCGATATTTGCCAATAAGGCTAAGGCTGCGGTTGTGTCCGATATCATTTCCAATGTTAATGTCCCGGCAATCTCAAATCAGGATATTTTTATCGCAGGCCTTTCCGAAATTAAGCAGCAGGAATTGCGGCCAGATTTATTAATTACGTTCGGCCAGTCACTTATTTCCAAAAGCCTTAAACTCTTCCTGCGGAAGGTAAAGCCCGCTCGTCATTGGCACATTCAAGCATACGGTGAGGCATCGGACACGTTTCGGACCTTGACCGAAATTATTCGCATGGAGCCCCACGACTTTTTTCAATACGCGGCGGGGTGTGACAAAAAATCAACGGACAACCACTTAATTAATTGGCAATTGGCGAGCAGCAAAGCCAGTGAATTTCTTACAAAATTCTTTGTGGCGAAAGGTTCTCACTTTAATGAGTTCGTAGTATTTCGGCGAATTACTGTAGAGTTGCAACGGGGTACTGCCCTGCACCTCGCCAACAGCATGGCCGTGCGCTACGCCAACATTCTGGGCATCCCGCAAGGCTGGCAAATTGAAGTTTTCGCCAACCGCGGCACCAGCGGCATCGACGGCTGCACCAGCACCGCCGTGGGCGCGGCCCTGGCCCAGCCCCACCGGCCGGTGGTGCTGCTCACCGGCGACGTGGCGTTTTTCTACGACCGCAACGCGTTTTGGCACAACTACCCGCTGCCCAATCTGCGGGTGGTGCTGTTCAACAACCACGGCGGCGGCATCTTCCGCATCATCGACGGGCCGCGCCAGCAGCCGGAGCTGGACGAGTTTTTTGAGACGCGCCAGGCGCTGACGGCCGCGAACACGGCGCGGGATTTTAACTTGCGCTACTTCCCGGTTTCGTCGTTTGATGAACTTGATGCCGCGCTACCGGTTTTCTTTGCAGCCGAAAGCGGCGCGGCGCTGCGGGAGGTTTTCACCGACAGCAAAACCAATGCGGCTTTTTTTGAGG
>CAXTCS010000408.1:0-2836 GCA_964242365.1 uncultured Hymenobacter sp.
ACGGCAAGCCAAACACTTCAAGGTCATTCTGATAGAGCGAAAAGGCAATCTGCGGGTTGGCCAGCGCCACGTGCTGAAACTCGTCCAGGATGTGGCGCATCTCCACGGCGTTGCTTTTGAGGAAGTTGCGCCGGGCGGGCACGTTGAAAAACAGGTTCTTGACCGCGATGCTGGTGCCGTCGGGGCAGGCGGTGGGCTGCTGGCTGGTCACCTGCGAGCCTTCCACGAGCAGCAGGGTGCCGGTATCCTGGTCGCGCTGCTTGGTGCGGATTTCGACCTGGGCCACGGCCGCGATGCTGGCCAGCGCCTCGCCCCGGAACCCGAGGGTGCGAATGCGAAACAAGTCTTCGGTCGAGCGGATTTTGCTGGTGGCGTGGCGCTCCAGGCTCATGCGGGCGTCGGTGGGCGACATTCCGGCCCCGTTGTCGACGACTTGCACGAGTTGCTTGCCGGCCTCTTTCACAATGAGTTGTACCTGCGTGGCGCCGGCATCGACGGCATTTTCCAGCAGCTCCTTCACCACCGAGGCGGGGCGCTGCACTACTTCGCCGGCCGCAATCTGGTTGGCGAGGTATTCGGGTAGCAGGTGAATGATGTCGGGCATTTTTTAAAAGCAGGTAGTGGGAAGCTGAGTGCGGGTGCTGACATGCTAATCAGCACACACACAAGCCGAAACGTGTGCAGCAATAACCGGAAACCCGCCGCGTTGTAAACCCGCGCCGTGGTTTTCTGCGTACCTTCGCGGCTAAACAGCGGAGTGCTGACGTGAAATTTTACGGCCTGAACCGTAGTGCTTCACGTTGCGGCCGGTTGGGTTTGGAACCTCCAAACCCGGCCGGCGGGTTCCGCTGCTACCCACGACAAAAGTACGGCCCCCGCGGCCCGTTTGCCTCTTGAACCCACCCACCACCCCATCGGGGCTGATGCGCATTCCTTTTCAGCTAACCATTGCAGCCCTGCTGTTGGCTGCGGGCCTGTTGCTGTCGTTTTCCGAAGTAAAAAAATTGCCCGCCGACCCGCTGCCGGCCTCCCCGGCCGAGGCCGCCTGGGTCGATAGCGTGTTCAACTCGCTCACGCCCGAGCAGCGCCTGGGCCAGCTGTTTATGGTGGCCGCGTACTCGAACAAGGAAAAGGCCCACGCCGACCGCATCGAGCGGCTGGTGCGCAACCAGAACATCGGCGGCGTGATGTTTCTGCAAGGCGGCCCCCGCCGCCAGGCCCTGATGACCAACCGCTTGCAGGCCGCCGCCAAGGTGCCCCTGCTCATCGCCATGGACGCCGAGTGGGGCCTCGACATGCGCCTCGACTCGTCGGCCCACTTCGCCAAGCAGATGACGCTGGGCGCGATGGACGACCCGAAATACGTGTACCAGATGGGCCGCGACATTGCCCGCAAGATGCGGGCGCTGGGCGTACACATCGACTTTGCCCCGGTCATCGACGTGAACTCCAACCCCGACAACCCGGTGATTGGCAACCGTTCCTTTGGCGAAGACCAGTTTCGGGTGGCCAAGCTGGGCATTCAGTACATCAAAGGGTTGCAGGACAACAGCATAATAGCGGTAGCTAAGCACTTTCCCGGCCACGGCGACACCGATACCGACTCGCACGTGGCCCTGCCGGTCATCAACACCGACCTGGCCCGGCTCACGAAGGTAGATTTGGTGCCCTTCCAGCAGTCGTTTGAGGCCGGCGTGATGGGCGTGATGGTGGCCCACCTCTACATGCCGCTGTTCGACACGACCAACGCCAAAACCACTACGCTCTCGCACGCGCTGGTGACGGACTTGCTGAAGGACAAAATGGGCTTTAAAGGCCTGGTGTTCACCGATGCGCTCAACATGAAGAGCGTGAGCAAGCTGTATAAAGACGGGGAGCTCGACGCGCTGGCGCTGGCGGCGGGCAACGACGTGCTGCTGTTTTCGGAAGACGTGCCGGCGGCGCTGCTCCGCATTGAGGAGGCCGTGAAGGGGGGCGTTTTGAATCAGGCAGACCTGGACTTGCGCATCAAAAAGATTTTGCGGGCCAAGTACTGGGCCGGGCTGGCGAAGTACCGGCCCACCAACCTGGCCAACCTGCGCGACAGCCTGAACCTGCCCGCCTCGAAGGTGCTGGCGCAGGAAATTTTTGAGCACGCCGTGACCGTCGTTAAAAACGACGACAACCTGCTGCCCTTCCAGCGGCTCGACACGCTGCGGATTGCGGCCATCACCATCGGCACGCCGGCGGAGGGGCCGTACGCCACGATTTTCAACAAGTACCAGCCCGGCCCGGTGTACGCCGTGCCCAACCGCTACGCCGACGACAGCACGTTTGCCCGCATCGCCGGCCGCCTGCAAGGCTACAACGTGGTGGTGGTGAGCCTGCACGCCATGAACAACACGCCCAGCCACAGTTACGGCATCGGCGACGGCGCGCTGAAATTCATCAAGCAGCTCGAAGCCAACAAGGGCTTCAAAACCGTGGTCGTGGCGATGGGCAACGCGTACGCCCTGAAGTACCTGGAAGGCGCCCGCACGCTGGTCTGCGGCTACGAGGACCATTACGCGGCCCAGCTGGTGGTGCCGCAGGTGCTGTTTGGCGCGCTGCCGGCGCGGGGCAAGCTGCCCGTCACGGTTTCGCCCACGCTCAGAACCACTACCGGCCTGGCCACGCTCGACCTGCACCGCCTGCGCTACGCCGCGCCCGAAAGCCAGGGCCTGAACTCGCGCGTGCTGGCCCAGATTGACAACATTGCCCTCGAAAGCCAGACCTATGCCGCCGCCCCCGGCTGCCAGGTTTTGGTGGCCAAAAACGGCACCGTGGTGTTCGACCAAAGCTACGGCTACTGCACCTA
>CAXTCS010000409.1:0-2809 GCA_964242365.1 uncultured Hymenobacter sp.
TTGCGTATAAACCATGCCCTAATTTACGACGTCACTCTTCAATAGACCACCACCAAACGCCTCGTCGTACTTGCGTCGTTGGTCGGGCGACGACCCGCTCTTTTTGGCGGTCATCACAGAAGAAATATACGTCCTGCTTCTGTCCGGCTTGCCTAGACCACCTCAAACATCAAGCCTGACTGCCCCACACTCTTTGATGCTCTCCAAGTCAAACTCGCTCACGCCGGTTGCCGCTACCGTCTGATGCACGGACATGCCCGCGTCCAGGCAGGCCTTGACCTTGCTCACCTTCGCCGCATCGGCCCCGGCCCGGCGCCCGAGGTGCTTGCCCTGCGCCTTGGCCAGGGCAATGGCCACATCCGTTTACCGGGCCCCGGCCGCCACTTGGCGCACGCACTCCGCTTTGAACGCGGGCGTGTATTTCTTGCGGGTGGTGGGCAGCCCCACCAGGATTCAGTTTGTCGGTCATGAGCAGCGGAAGTTTAGAGGGTGTTTGGGCTTTAAGCCGGGCATAATCGGTTGAGGCACATGGTCGAGTTGGCAATCAGCAACCACGCTTGATGGCTGGCGGGGGTGAATTCGTAATCGATGGCCAGCCGGCGAAAGCAGGCCAGCCAGGCAAAGGTGCGCTCGACGACCCAGCGCTTGGCCACGGGCACAAACCCGCGCGCCGTTGGCGGCCGGCTGGCCAGTTCGTGGCGCAGGCCCAGCGCCTGCAGATGGGCGGCAAAGCCGCCGCGGTACCCGTTGTCGGTGAGCACGGTGACCAGGCGCTGGCCCCAGCCGGGGCGCTTGGGTAGCAAGCCCACCGTGGCGGCCGTGCCGTCGTGGCCGTTGGCGGCGTGCACGAAACAGGCAAAAATACGCCCTTCCACATCCGTGACAACCTGCCGTTTGCGGCCGTTGACGTGCTTGCCGCCGTCCGTGCCCCGGTGCTCAAAAATGCGCGGGGCCAGCTTCACGCTTTGGCTGTCCACGCACACGAGCGAGGGCGTCGCGGCCCGGTTGGCCGCCAGGCGGTCGGCCCGGTTCAGCGCTTCGTTGAGGCGGGCCCACACGGCAAACTGCCAGCGCCGAAAATAGTAGTACACGGCCGTCCACGCCGGAAAAGCGGCCGGCAAGGCCCGCCATTGACAACCGGTGCGGCAGACGTAACGCACGGCGTCGAGCACGCGCCGCAAGCACAGGCGCCGGTTGCCGTGCGTGGGCAACAGCGGTTGTATAACTTGCCACTGCGGGTCAGTAAGGGGTTGATAGCTGTCAACCATAAAGCGAAGTGGAGCCTAGGAACTCCGCCCGCAACTTACTGACTCGTTTCTTTTTGTGCTTCCACTAAATCCCAAACACCCTCTAAGACTTCTCACTGTTCGTTTCAGCTAGACCACCTCAAGTAAAGTAACAAAAAGAGGAATAAACTGGCACGGAAGCAACATCACCATGCTACGCAATAGCTTGCAACCTCAGCGAACTTGGTTGGCTATAAGTCTGCGTAGGCTTATATACCTTGGCGCAGTAGCGCAGCAATAAGGGACCGGTAATTCGTGCCCACCGGGAGCTCCTTCTCCCCAATTACGATTCTGGTCGCCGAAAAAGCGGTGACCTTCTGCGTATTTATCATAAAGGAGCGGTGAATCCGGACGAATCCTTGCGAGCGCAACGCTTTCTCCAACTCCCCTATTTTATATTTTACCACGGTATACTTCTCAGGCCCATAAATCTTGACACAGTCCTTTACACTTTCGATATATAAAATGCTGGTCGTATCCAGCTTGTAGTGGGTAGGGCCGGCTTTCAGCAGGATGTCCGACCCCTTCGCTAGCGAAGCTGGGGCAGGAGTACGTTGACTCTGTTGCCTGAGGTAACGCTCAATGGCCTTGAAAAAACGTTCGAACGTGATGGGCTTCAGCAGGTAATCAACTACGTCCAACTCATAGCCTTCCAGGGCAAACTCCCGGTAAGCGGTGGTCAAAATAGTTTGAGGAGGGCCTTTTAACGATTTCAAAAAATCAATTCCGGAAAGCCTCCCCATCCGAATATCTAAAAACAACAGGTCAATGGTTGTCTCGCTCAGCACATGGAGGGCTTCTACCGCATTGGCACTGGTAGCTACCACCTCAAATTTCTCAAACTTGCGCAGATGATTCGCCAGCAACGCTAGGGCGAGTGGCTCATCATCCACTAATAAGCATCTGATTTTCACGGTTGGATACTAAGCTTTAAAAAGAAATAGGCATCACTATTCGTGATTTCTAAGTGTTGTTTAGCGCCATAAAGTAGTTCTAACTGCTTGCTGATATTCAATAAGCCTAGTTTATCTTTTCCGTCAGCTTTCGCTTTCACAACAATCGTATTTTTTATTTCGAAGATGAAGACATTAGCCACCGTACTTGTTTGAATATGTATTTCAGGAAATCCAATATCCCCACTAGCCCCATGCTTAAAAGCGTTCTCTACCAAGGAAACCAACAACAGCGGCGCAATCAGTATGGTCGATTGAACCTCCTGCTTAAACGTCACGACTAACCGCTCGCTGTAACGTAATTTTTCCAATTCAATATACGCATCTATAATTTCTAATTCTTCCTGCACGGGCACAAAGTGTAGCGTAGCACGATACAAGATATAATCCAGAATACCTGCCAGACGGCCAACAGCATCAGCGGTTTGAGGGGAGTTCTGGACGGCCAATGAGTAAATATTATTTAACGTATTAAATAAAAAATGCGGATTTAATTGCGATTTTAGTGATTTCAGTTCGCTACTTACCTTTTCCTTCTCTACTGCTATCGCCTGCTGCTGGCTAGCCTGC
>CAXTCS010000410.1:0-2808 GCA_964242365.1 uncultured Hymenobacter sp.
GCGCCGGCGTACCAGCTTATTTGGTCTTTCAACCCCTGAGGTTTACCCAGCCGGGCCGGTCACCCGCCCGCTGGTGCGCTCTTACCGCACCTTTTCACCCTTACCTTTTTCATTTAACAATTATCAATTAACATTTAACAAAACGCCTGACGGCCAGAACGATTGTTAAATGTTAATTGATAATTGTTAAATGTAAAGGCGGTTATTTTCTGTGGCACTGGCTGTCCTGGGTTGCGTTATGCGCGCCAGTCCTTCCCGTTAGGAAGCAGGGTGCTCTGCGTTGCCCGGACTTTCCTCGTCGCCCGAAAGCGCCGCGGTGAGGCGACCCATCACTGCCGGCAAAGATAGGGCAGGAATAAACCAGAACGTCATGCTCATCTGGCGTCCGCGCAGCCGAAGCATCTCGCCCGCGCGACTACTCACCCACAATAAAGTGAAGCAAAACCCCGAGCCCCAGCGGGGCGACATATCGGTAGCACAGTAGCCAACCCCAAATCCCCAGCCCCAGCGGGGCGACATTCACCCAACGAATGTCGCCCCGCTGGGGCTCTGTTGTTTCATTAATGCGCTGGCACTACCGATATGTCGCCCCGCTGGGGCTTGTTTAACTACTTCCCCACCCACACATTATCCGCCGGGTAGCTATCCGGCACCAGCGTGCTGCCCAGCGTCACGCGCTTCACCAGCTGCTTGGTGGCCACCGGCACCGTGACCGCCGCCACGCCCGTTTCCCAGACGCCGATATTGCGGTGGAGCTTCTGGGTAGAGTTATCGGCAAACGTCACCGTCAAATCAACCGGGACGGGCTTGCTGCCTTTGGCGGTTACCACGAGGTCGTAGCCGGCCGCCGTTTTGGTGACCGCGCCGATGGCCAAATCCGGGTAGCCGCCGTCGAAAAACCAGCGCTGCCAGAACCAGTTCAGGTTGCGGCCCGCGCCCGCGTTCATCGAGTTGAAAAAATCATAGGGCATCGGGTGCTTGCCGTTCCAGTCGCGGATGTAGGTGTGCAGCGCCTTGGTAAACAGCTCATCGCCCAGCAAATCCTTCACGTACAAATAGCCCATGCCCGGCTTGGGATAAGAGTTGAGGAAGAAAGGCATCCCGCGCTGCTGGGTGGTGAGCGTGACGATGGGCGCGTCGTTTTCGGTGGCCGCGTTCTGGGCGTAGCGGGCCACGCCGTAGTCGTCGTCGAGCTTGGGGTCGATGAGTGACGAGAGCAGCCACTCGCCGATGGTGGCCCAGCCCTCGTCCATCCAGCCGTATTTGGTCTCGTTGATGCCCATGTAAAAAGGGAACATCGTGTGGAAGATTTCGTGGTCGGTCAGCGTAATGGCGTCCTCGCGGGTGGCGGTGGGGTTGTCGTTCACCATCATCGGGTACTCCATCTGGTCGAGGCCGTCGAACACGGTTTCGTGGGCGTACGGAAACGGCCACTTCGGGAAGGTGTAGCTCATGGCCTCCACCGTTTTGCGGGCAAAAGCAATGACCTCGGCGTAGTCTTGGTGCTTCGGATTATACACGGCATCGACGCGGGTGCGGCGCCGGGTGGCGGGGTCCACCACGAGGCTGGTGGCCTGCCACACGTAATGGTCGGACGTCGCAAACACGAAATCCGTCACGTCGCGGGCCTCGAAGCGCCAGGTATTTTGGGCATTGGGCGCGGTGATGTCGCGCCGCTTTGCGTCTTCGGGCGTGATGATGGCCGCCACCGCATCCTGCTGCCCGGCCTCGCGCAGGCGCTGGGCGTATTTCGGGGCCAGCACCTGGTCGGCATTCTGGAGGTCGCCGGTGGCCCACACCACAAAATCCTTCGGCACGGCGATGGCAGCTTTAAAATGGCAGAAGTCGTTGTAAAACTCCTCGTCGCCGGTGTAGGCAAACCGGTTCCAGCCGTCGATGTCGTCGTAAACGGCGATGCGCGGGAAGAAATACGCCACGAAATCGGCCCCCGGCTCAATCTCGCCCGTGCGCTGGTGCGAGCCTTTGTTGAGAATATACGAATAGCTGACCTGCACCGTAGCCGCCTGGCGCGGACCCAAAGCGCGGCGCAGCGGCACCGGCAAGTTAGTGGCATCAACCGCCAGCTTGCTCACGTCAAACACCTCGCCGTTGATGCGCAAAGCGGAGATTTTAACGCCCTCGCCAATGTCTTCAGGCGCGAAAGCCTTGCTACGCGGCGCACCCTTCTGGTAAATATTAGGGTAGAGCTTGAACCAAAGCTGCTTGAGCGAATCGGGGCTGTTGTTCTGGTAGTTGATGGCCACCGACCCCGCCACGCGCCGGCTCACCGGGTCGAAACTTACGTTAATGTCATAGTCTGCCGTGTTTTGCCAGTATTTCGGGCCCGGCTGGCCGCTGGGGCTGCGGGTGCCCCTGGCATAAGTGGCTTGCAGATTGCGCGGCACGGGCAGCGCGGGCTGAGCCAGGACCGGCAGGGCAACGAGGAGGGACAAAAACAAAAAGAGGCGCATGGAATAGGAATAAAACAAGTGCAAAACAGGCGAAAGCACAAAAGAACGTCATGCTGAGCTTGTCGAAGCATCTCTACCGCAGAAGTAAATCCTTTTGTTGGGATTAGTTACGCGGTAGAGATGCTGCGCTGCGCGCTGCATGACGTTCTTCAGCAAGCTTCCGAAACCTACTTCAGCCGCACCAGCGTCGCGCCGAAGCCGAACTTCTCCTTGCGCGCATCTTCGAAGAACTTAATGTCCTTGTTCCGGCTCAGCTGGCGGTGAATTTCCTTGCGGAGCACCCCGTTGCCCATGCCGTGGATGAACACGATTTCGTGCATGTTGGTGGCCAGGGCCC
>CAXTCS010000411.1:0-2806 GCA_964242365.1 uncultured Hymenobacter sp.
AATAGTGGTTGTAGCGCCCGCCGGGCCAGGGCTCGTGGTGCTCCCACGAGTCGGGCTCGGCGTTGGGCGACTGGTTGCGCACGCGGTTGTACCAGTTGGCGTAGCGGTCGTGGCCGTCGGGGTTCACGCAGGGGTCCACTATCACCACCGTGTTGCGCAGCCAGTCCTGCATTTGCTGGTCCTGAGGGTTGGCCAGGTCGTAAAGCACCTGCATCACGGCTTCCGACGACACGGCCTCGTTGCCGTGCACGTTGTAGCTCAGCCAGCACACGGCCGGCTGCTGGCGCTGCCCGGCGCCGGGTTCGAGGCCGGCCAGCTTCAGGTTGTTGTGGCGCACGGCGTCGAGGCGGCCAAAATTGTCGGCGCTGGCCACCTGCACCACTTCCAGCGGGCGCTGCTCGTAGGTGCTGCCGTAGCGCACCAGCTTCATCTGGCCGGGCGAGTGGGCCACCACGTGGGCCACGTAGCGCAGCAATTCGGCATTGGGTGTAAACTGCGACCCCAGCCGGTAGCCCAAAAACTGGTCGGGCGTGAGCAGCGGCCCCGCCGAATCGGGCGTATTTTGGGCCGCTCCGTCAAAGCCCAGCAGCAGGAGTAGCACCAGCCCAAAGCTCCATTTGCGAAAAGCCTGAACCGTGAATAAGGGTAGGTGAACCATCAAAAAGGAGTTGAATATGCCGGAAGTGAAAAAAGAGCCGCTCGCCAGACGCAAATATGCAGTAGGCGCCTCCAACCACACTTGTTTCATTGGGTTTGCCCGCCGTTACCGGACATTGTGGCGCCTCCGAACAAAAGGCTTTGTTCCAACTGTTACTCTCGAAACTCAGTATCTTGCACCATGCGCCAGGTTATCCTCACCGTTCCCGACGACCAGTTTGCTCCGCTGATGAAGCTCGTCAAAGCCCTGCCCTTTGCCATCAAAGCCAAAGCCGTTGCTCCGCCGAAACCGAAGAAACTCACGCCCGAGCAGCAGGAGTGGGTCGATGATTTTCGTGAGGCCCTGAATGAAGTAGAACTTCATAAGCAGGGAAAAATTCAATTACAAACTGCTGAAGAACTGCTCGATGAGCTTCGTCGTAATAGCATCGAGTAGGTTTGCCCGCCTCATCAGCCGAATGCAGCGGAAGTATTATTCTATTCCGGAGGATTTTGCCGCATTAATAACCGAACTGAAAGCAAACCCCACTGCTGGAAATGCCTTGGGCCGTGGCTGCTACAAAGTGCGTATGCGAATTAATTCGAAGAATACCGGTAAAAGCGGTGGCGCTAGGGTAATTACTTGCGTTAAAATTGTCGACGAGCAGATTTACTTGTTGACCATTTACGATAAATCCGACCAAGATTCCATTACCGACAAAGAGCGTGACGATTTGCTTCGCGAAAATGATTTGATATAAAATTGAAAGAGGCCCACTGGAATTCCAGCGGGCCTCTTTCGTGTCATTCAATTGCTAAAAATTACACCACGACGTTCACCATCCGCCCTGGCACGACTATTACCTTTTTGGCCAATTTTCCTTCCCCAAACCGTTCCAGGAAATCCGACGCCAGCACCGCAGTTTCAATTTCCGCGGCCGTAGCGGCGGCGGCAAACTGCAGCTGCTCGCGCACCTTGCCATTTATCGCAATCGGATAAACCACCGTGTCTTCCACCAAATATTCCTCGCGAATTCGGGGTAGCCGGCGGTGTTGATGCTGCCCGCCGCGTGGCCCAGTTCCTGCCACAGCTCCTCGGCCAGGTGGGGCGCGTAGGGCGAAAGCAAAATAACCAGCGGCTCCAAAATGGCGCGTTTGTGCGAGTTGAGCGCCGTCAGTTCGTTCACGGTTATCATGAACACGCTGACCGAAGTGTTGAAGCTGAACTTGTCGATGTCGTCCTGCACCTTTTTGATGGCTTTGTGCAGGGCCTTCAATTCGGCGGGGTTTGCCGGCTCATCCGTCACCGCAAGCGGGCCGTCTTCGGGGTGGAAGAGGCGCCAGAACTTCTTGAGGAAGCTGCCCACGCCGCTAATACCGTTGGTGTTCCACGGCTTGTACTGCTCCAGCGGCCCGAGAAACATTTCGTAGAGGCGCAAGGCGTCCGCGCCGTATTTGCTAATTAAAACGTCGGGATTAACAACATTGTATTTAGACTTCGACATTTTCTCAATTTCTACTTTCGATTGTAAAAATTGTTTGCCTGTTTCATCTCGCTCCCAAGCAACATGAGTGTCTAATTCGAACTGCTCAAAACGTGCGTCAGTGCGCTGCAATTCTTCGAACTTATCTCTGTAAAGACGGTCATTGATATCAACTAAGTCAACGTTGATATTCAGTTCTCTAAAGTTTATAGTTAGCGTACGATACTCGCCATTAACATGAATATCATCATGTGCTTTAATTGGTCGGGCTACGTGCTTGATTGGTTGACTCGACAAACCCTCGCCCGTTTCGGCGGCCATTCTTTGCTCATTGGAAATGACCATGTCAATCAACAACTCATTAGCAATTGATTTTGGGTCTTCGCTGTACTGATTTGCTGAATCAACAGGTACCGTAATTGCTACGATTAATTTATTCGACCGCCCCAATATCATCCCCTGATTAATCAGTTTCTGAAACGGCTCATTGCCACTCACCAGCCCCAAATCTTTCAAAAACAAATACCAGAACCGGGCATACAATAAATGCCCCGTGGCGTGCTCGGCGCCGCCCATGTAGAGGTCCACCGTGCCCCAGTATTTTTCGGCTTCTTCCGACACGAAGCGGGCCTCGTTGGTGGGGTCCATGTAGCGCAGGTAGTACCACGACGAGCCCGCCCAGCCGG
>CAXTCS010000412.1:0-2792 GCA_964242365.1 uncultured Hymenobacter sp.
GATGCTGGGGCCCTTGCCTTGCAGCTGCCAGGCGCCCTCGGTTTGGTAAGCAGCAGCGGCGGCGCCCCAATGAAAATCGGGGCCGAAATCGGCCCGTGAGAACGAGGGCGGGGCCGAAGCCGGGAAAAAGGCCGCCGGCAGCGGTTCCTGGTAGTTTTGGGGAAGATGAATCATGCGCGGGGCGCGGGGTTTTTAATAAATAGCAACTGGCCATTAATATAGCTGTGGCTTGCCAACGCCCTGCCGCTGCAATTGCTCCCGCAGCAGCTGGTCGATGACGGCCGCGGTCTGGTCGGGGTAGTCCACCGGAATGGTCTGGTCCTGGTGCAGCCACTGGTCCAGTTTGTCGAGGTTTTTGTCTTTGAGGTTTTTGATGACGGACACGCCCATTTTATCCAGCGCGGCCGCGTTGCACTGCTGCTCGTATTGCTGCTTCATGGGCATCACCAGCAGCTTTTTGCCCAGGTAGAGGGCTTCGGCGGGGGTTTCGAAGCCGGCCCCGCACAGCACGCCGGCCGAGCGGGCCAGGCTGGCGAGGAAGGCCGCGCCGCTCACCGGCCACACCCGCACGTTGCCGTATTCGGCGGGCGTGTGGCTGTGCTTGCTGAACACCTCCCAGCGCACGCTGCGGCTCAGGTATTGCAGGCGCTCCACCAAAATTCCCTGCTCGAACGCCGGCAGGTACACCGTGTAGTGGCCTTCGTTGGCCGGGCTCAGCTCGCGCACCTGCTGGCGGATGACGGGCGTGAAAACTTCCGGCGCATAGCGCTGAAAATGAAAGCCGTACTGCGCCGTGCTGGGCGCGTAGTGCTTCAACACGGCGCGGCCGGCCGGGTCCTCGTCGGCGGGGCGGGGCGAGGCGGGGTTCAGCACGGCGCTCTGGTGGCTGAGGGCCACGCAGGGCACGTGGCGCATTTTGCAGGCCCAGCTGCTCACCGGCTCGAAGTCGCTGATGACCAGGTCGTAGCTCTCCACGGGCAAGTGCCGCACCTCGTGCAGAAACCTGGCCGAATTGAACTGAAAAAAGGTCTTCGCGAAGTTGATGCCGCCCTTCTTGCCAAACACAAAGCCCATGCCCTGGGCCTTGTACTTCACCGCGAAGGGCAGCGGCAAATCGGCCGGCGGGCCGCTCACCAGCACGTCGAGCTGGTCGCAGCGGGCTTGCAGCAGCGGCACCACGTCGAGGGCCCGGCTGAGGTGGCCATTTCCGGTGCCTTGAATGGCGTAGAGAATTCGGGACATTGTTAACGAAAGAGAATCGGATAAACTACGCCGGACCGGGAACGGCGTTGGCGGTCATACGGCGCGGGACGGCACGCGGGGCACAGCCGGCACAGCCCTTCAACCTCACTTAATCTTAAACTCGGCCAGCAACCCTTCCAGCAGCTGCGCCGGGTTCGAATCGGCCAGTTCTTCCGCCGCATCCGCCGCCTCGGCTTCGTCGGTTTGCTGCATGGCCGGGTCGTCGTTGTAATAATAAAGCTGCCAGCCGGCCTCCGCCGTGTATTCGAGCGCGGTCAGGTTTTCCACCCAGTCGCCGGAGTTCAGGTAGATGACCTCCCCTTTGCCGGTCGGCAGCGACTTGATTTCGGGCTGGTGAATGTGCCCGCAGGCCACGTAGCGGTAGCCCTCGTCGGCAGCGATGGCGGCAGCGGTTTCCTCGAAGTTGCTCACCGCCGCCACCGCCGATTTCACCCGCTCCTTCACCAGCTTGCTCAGGGCCACGCGGGGGCGGCCCAGCTTGGCCAGCAAGTAGTTCACGAAGCGATTGATGAGAATGAGCAGGTCGTACCCGTGGCCGCCGAGCTTGGCCAGCCAGCGCGAGTGCCGCATGGTCACGTCGAACACGTCGCCGTGAAACAGCCAGGTGCGGCCGTGGGGCAGGTCGAGCACCAGCTTGTTGTCGAGGCGAAAATGGCCCAGTTTCAGGCCGGCAAACTTGCGCAGCAGCTCGTCGTGGTTGCCGGTCAGGTAATGGATTTTGACGCCCTTGGCGGCCAGGCCGGCCAGGTAGCGCACCACCCGCATGTGGGCCGGCGGCCAGTAGTTTTTGCTGAACTGCCAGATGTCCACGATGTCGCCGTTGAGCACGAGCACCTGCGGGCGGATGCTTTTGAGGTAGCGCAGCAGCTCCTGGGCGTGGCAGCCGTAAGTGCCCAAATGCACGTCGCTGATGACGGCCACCTGCACCAGGCGCTTGCGGCGGGCCCTGGGCCGGGCCGGCGCGGCGGGCAGAATCAGGGAATTATCGGGCATCAAAACGGGGGCTCTGCTCATGCGGCGGCCGGCTGTGCGAAACGCCCCCCGCGGGCCGGCCCCACCGAGCGGCGCGGCCGGATGGCCGGGCCCGGCCGGCGGCCGGTGGCCTGCACGCCCCCGCCGCCAAAGGCCGAGCGCAAGCTGCCCAGCGTGTGCAGGGCATACGCGCTCCACAGCGCCACTTGAAACAACTCGTACACGAGCCAGCGCCCCAGGCGGCGCAGCCCCGAGACCAAAGCCGGGAAGTACATGGCGGAAAGTTTAAAAACCGGTGAAAATCCTGCTTTCAAAGTTCGCCGCCTGCCGTGAAGCCCTCATTACGGTCTTATTACCCTTTGGTCAAGTCGCGGGCCGGGTGCGCAGTCCAATTCTGCCCCGGCGGCCTGCCAGATTTCGGCCCTATTTCCGTTTCTTTGCTGGCCCGCTTGTCCGATGGTCGGTCATGCGCTTATTAACTCCTCATTTTACGTCCAATTATGCAGTTTTTACCCCGTCTGGTCCGCCACTTTCTCACCCTGGGCCTGCTCCTGCTG
>CAXTCS010000413.1:0-2791 GCA_964242365.1 uncultured Hymenobacter sp.
TGCCGGCCGGCGTGCCCGCCGCGCTGCTCAGCCGCCGGCCCGACGTGAAATACGCCGAGCTGGCCCTGGCGCGGGCCAACGCCGCCGTGGGCATTGCCAAAGCCGGCCTCTACCCGTCGCTCACCATCACGGCGCAGGGCGGCCTGAATGCGTTCAAAGCCAGCAACTGGTTCAACGTGCCGGCCTCGCTGTTTGGGGCCGTGGCGGGCGGGCTCACGCAGCCGGTGTTTCAGCGGCGGGCCCTGCGCACGCAGTACGAGCTGGCCCAGGTAGCGCGCGAGCAAACGGTGCTGCGGTTCCGGCAGTCGGTGCTGGTGGCGGTCGAAGAAGTATCCGATGCGCTGGTGGGGCTCGATAAGCTCAGCCAGCAGCAGCAGCTCGCGGCCGAGCGGGTCAGCACCCTGCGCCAGGCCACGCACAACGCCCAACTGCTTTTCGCCAACGGGCTGGCCAACTACCTGGAAGTCATCACCGCCCAAAGCAACGGCCTGCAAAGCGAGCTGGAGCTGGCCGCCCTCAAAAAAGCCCAGCTCGACGCGACCGTTGAGTTGTACCGGGCCGTGGGCGGCGGCTGGCAATAACAACGTTACTGCTGTTACGCAGAGCCTTCGCGCCGCTGGGGCGAGTGGTTTCTGGTTTCTGGTTGCTCGTTGCTGGTTAATTACCAGAAACCAGCAACGAGCAACCAGAAACCAGAAACCAGCAACAAAACCGCCGGCTTCCGCAGCAACTGCGTAACAGCAGTAACGTTACTGCACCAATTGGGCGTGCAGGCGCGCCAGGGTTTCGGCGGCATCGGCGCAGAGGCCGGGGTGCACGGGCGAAGATTGCACCACGGTGCTGCGCGTGGCCGTGAGCCACCGGAACCGCTCGGCGATGGGCAGCTGGCCGATGGTGCCGCCGGCTGCGCGGCCCTGGCAAATGCGCTCGAAGGCGTGCAGGCGGGCGGTTATTTCCTCCAAATCCAGCTCGGGGGCGAAGGCGCGCAGCCGGGCGGCAGGCAGCTCGAACCGGGTTTGCAGGAAGCCCAGCGGGCGGCAGTACACGATGACGCCGACGTTGAGGAACTCCTCGCGCTCGACGCGGGGCACCACGCGCAGCACGGCGTACTCAAATAAGTGCATTGCGGGCATCTTGCGCTTCCTGAACAAAGGTTTCTGAGGCCGCCAGGCGGGTTTCTAGAAAGCTGACGTAGGCGGCGCGCTGCTGGTCGGCCGGGCGGTCGTCGTTGGTCAGCCACTCGTCGGGCACCAGCGCCACGATGGCGCGGATGCGCTCGGGCGTGAGCAGCGCACGGCTTTCGGCATCCACGGCGGGCAGCTCGCTGGCCTGGGGCAGCAAAACGTGGTCTTTTACCTGGGGAAACGGGCGCGGGCGCGGCGCGGCCCAGTCGGGACCGGCGTGGTGGGCATAGAGGGCCGCGCCGTGGTCGATGAGCCACAGCTCTTTGTGCCAAATCAGCATGTTGGTGTTGCGGGCGGTGCGGTCCACGTTCAGCGTCAGGCAGTCGAGCCACACGATTTGCGACGCCAAATAGGGCTCGATGGTGGTGACCAGGGCGTCGAAGGTGATGGCGCCGGACAGGTAGTGCAGGGCCAGGTTGCGGCCGGTGCTGGCGCGCAGCAAATCCTGGATTTCCTCGTCGGGCTCGGTGCGGCCGAAGGCTTCGTCGAGCTCGCAAAACACCAGCTCGGGCACCCGCAGGCCCAGGGCCCGCGCCAGCTCGCCCACAATCAGCTCGGCAATCAGAGCCTTGATGCCCTGCCCCGCGCCCCGAAACTTGAGCACGTAGAGGAAGCCGTCGTCGGCCTCGACCAGGGCTGGCAGCGAGCCGCCTTCGCGCAGCGGGGTCACGTAGCGCGTCACCGCCACGGTTCGGAGTTCAAGGGCAGAGGTTGCCGGCATACGGTGCGGGGTTGGGGAAGAGCCGCGCAAAGGACGGACAATTTTTAGTTGCCGCACGGATTGAGAGCGGTCATTATCGGCCATTGACGGTCATCAAAGAACGGTCATGCAGAGCGCAGCGAAGCATCTTGCTCGGGGAAGTAACTCAATTATTCAACGATTGAATTACTACTGCGGGCAAGATGCTTCGCTGCGCTCTGCATGACGTTCTTTTCAGCATGACGGGCGGCTTTTACGTGTCGGGCGGCTTTTGCTAATGCGCCTCCCGCCGTCCGTGCCCTTTTCGCAGCGCGAGGTAATCGAGGTAATACAGCACTTTCACCGACACCGAGTTATTGTGCGGGGTGTTGATGGTGTTGCTGAGGTTGTCGAAGAATTGCGGCGTGGCGTCGTTGGCTTGCAGGAAAGTCGAGCCGGCGTTTTTCCAAACCACGCTGATTTGCGAGCCGGGCGCAAACCACCACGCGTACACGGCGTCGACGTTGAAAGCGTTGTAGGTGTTGTCGCGGTTGCGCTCGTAGGGCACCAATTGCTCGGCGCCGTCGAGGCCGAGGCGGGTGAAATCGGCGTAGCGCACGTTGCTGGTGTACTGGCGCAGGCGCAGCGTGAACGACATGCGGTTGGTGAACGTGTAGGCCGCCGACACGACGTTGGCCACCGTGACCACGTTGCGCCGGCCCAGCAAAATCTGGTTTAGGAAAGGCTGGTCGAGCGCTTCGCTGGCGTCGAGGCCACCGTTGACGTAGCCGATTTGGTGACGGCGCAGGCTGTAATCGAGGCTGTAGCGGAAGGTGAGGTGGGTGTTGACCCGGTAGCGCGGGTAGAAGCCCAGGCTGTAGCCCGTGCGGCGGGCGCGGGCCAGCCGCTCGTCGAGGCCGTAGTGCTG
>CAXTCS010000414.1:0-2763 GCA_964242365.1 uncultured Hymenobacter sp.
GGCCGGGCTAGCGGCGGCGGTGCGGCGGGCAGCACGGACGGCCAACGCGGCTTCGCGCCGGGCGGCGAGGCGGGCGGCGCGGGCGGCGCGGGCAATTTCTTCGCGCACGCGCTCGGCAATCAGGTTGTCGAGGCGCGCCACGGCCTGGCGGCGCGCCTCCAGCTCCTGGCGCAGGCCCTGCTCCTGCTGGCTGAGCTGCTGCACCATGTCGTCTTCGCGCGATTTCAGCGTCAGCAGGTTTTTGTTTTCACTCAACTGGCTGTTGAGCAGGCTGTTTTTGCGCTTTTGCTGCTGCGTGAGGCCCGAGAGCTGCTGGTCGAGCCGCTGCTGCGTGCCCACGATGCGGGCCGCCTGCCGCTGCCGCTCCTCGGTATATTGCCGGATGTAGCGCAGCCGCAGCGCAAACTGGTTGAACGAATCGGACGCAAACAAAAACATCAGCCGGTTGAAGCCGTTGGCCGTTTTGGAAGCCGTGTAGAGCAGCCGGGCGTACTCGGCTTTCAACTCGCTCAGGGTTTGCTGGGTTTTCAGCACCTGGGTGGCCGTCTGGTGCACGTTGGTTTCGATGCCGTGCAGCTGGGTCGAAATGCCCTGAATCACTTCTTTCTTTTCCGTCAGCTTTTCCTTGATGACGTGCAGCTGGCCCAGGCTCGCCTTTTTCTTTTCCTGGGTCTGGTCCAGCGCCTGGCTGGTTTGCTGAATCTGGCGCAGGTTGGCCAGCCGCTCGCGCTCGAGCTGCGCCTTGCTTTTGGCGCGGGCCGGGCGCGGAGCCGCCGATTTCGGGCCGTTCGTTTTCGGGCGGTTCGTTTTCGTTGGCTGCTTCTTTTTGCGGTGCTGCGCGGCCACCGGCGCGGCCAGCCCCAAGCCCAGCAAACAGAGCAACAGCCAGCGCCCGCCGGCCCGCACCACGGCGGCCAGCCGCGCCGGGCTGTCGGTTTTTCCAGCCGTTCGGGCCTGCCTATCCAATAAATTCCGTGCGAAGCCTGCCACTTATTTCAACCGCTTGTAACCTTTGGGCACGGCAAAGGGAAAGGCCAGCCGCTCGCGCCCAATGTTCACCTTGGTGTAGTTGATGGCCGCCGTGACCACGCCCGCCGACGGCTGCTGCGCCTGGATGAAGGTGGCGTGCGCAAACGGCAAGCTGCCCGACTCATCCAGGGGCCGGAAATCGGTGTAGTCCACGGTCAGGTTGCGCTTGGTCGAGTCGTCGCTCACCCGAAACTGCTGCACGCGGCCGGTGCCGGCTTGCAGCAGGCGCTCGACCAGCACGCCGGCCAGCGGGTAGCTCACGCGCTGGCGGCCAGCCTCTTCGGTGGCTACTTTGGGCGTGGTGCCGGCGGGGGCCGGCACGTAGTCGCCCAGCAGCAGCGCCTGCATTTGGGCAAAGCTCACGGGCACGTTCAGCAGCTTGCTCAGGTACGAGTAGCCGCCCGAGAAGTACGTGTGCTCCAGCCGGTTCAGCACCCGCACCGAGTCGCGGGTGAGCACGGCCCGCACGCCCTCGATGCCCACCAGCGACGCCGACACCCAGATGATGCTGTCGCGGCGCATGCGCAGGGCCAGGTTGGCGCCCTGCTTGTTGCCCTTCATATTGACTTGCGCCTTGCCCTTGGCGCTCAGAAACAAAAAAGCGGTGTTGGTGGCGTGCACGGCGGGCTCGGCCACCAGCACCGACGTGCGGGGGCCGCCCGAGGCGCTGGGCACGGCCTTGCGGGCACAGCCCGCCAACAACAGCAAACCGCCAACCAGGAGCAACGAACAATGCGTGAACGAAGGCAGAAACGGCCGGGATTTTCCCGGTTTTTGGCCCTTTACGATAATGTCTGCCCCCGGCTGGCACTTGCGCGTTGCTACGTGTTCATTGCTCATTGTCTACTCGTACAGTTTTCGGTCTTTCAATTTGCGGTCCAGCAGGTCGGAGGCGGCGCCGGTTTTGCGGGCGCGCTGCCACTCGGCCACGGCTTTTTCCTTCTCGCCCAGCTGGAACAGCACGTCGCCGTAGTGCTCGATAACGGAAGCGTCTTTGGTGGTCTGCAAGGCTTTTTCGAGGCTGGCTTTGGCGCCGGCGTAATCTTTCAGCTTGTAGAGCACCCAGGCGTAGGTGTCGAGGTAGGTGTCGTTGTCGGGAAACTGCTTCACCACCTTGCCCGACATCTGCTTGGCCCGGTCCAGCTTCACGCCCCGCAACGACAGGAAATAGCTGTAGTTATTGAGCACCTGCACGTTGTTGGGGTCGCTCACCAGCGCGGCCTCGTAGGCCGCGTCCGACTTGTCGTACTCGTGCAGCTCGTGGTAGGCATCGCCCAGCTGCGCGTCGAACTGGCCCAGCAGCTCGGCGTTGCTCACCACCAGCTTGCGGCCGTGCTCCAGGGCTTTCACGGCTTTCAGCGGCTGCTTTTTCAGCAAATGGGCCACCCCGTTGTAAAACCACAGCGAGGCCTGGTTGGGAAATAACTCCAGGGCCCGGCCGGTGTGGGCCAGCAGCGAGTCGGTCTGGTTCAGCTCGGCATCAATGAGCACGACCTGCTGCCAGATTTGAAACTTGGAATTGTCGTAGCGCAAGGCCTGCAAATAGGTGTTGCGGGCCTCCTTTTTGTGGTCGGTCAGGGTTTGAATATCGCCGGCCACGGCGTACGATTTGGCGTCCTTGGGGTAGGTTTTGATGGTGGCCGCGGCCAGGTCGCGGGCCAGCTGGTTCACGGCCTCTTTGGGGTTGGGCAGCTGCTTGATGTAGCCCACCAGGATGCGCACCCGGTCGTCGAT
>CAXTCS010000415.1:0-2760 GCA_964242365.1 uncultured Hymenobacter sp.
GATTTTGTGGATGGTAAGAGTAAAAGAACGTCATGCCGAGCGCAGCGAACCGAAGGTCGGCGTAGCCAAGCATCTCGCGTGCCGCAGTAATTAATTGCTACCACAACGAAGCACGCGAGATGCTGCGCTGCGCGCTGCATGACATACGACTCAGCATGACAGTCTTATTCCAGCCTCAGCTGGTCGCCCAGGCCTTGTCGCCCTTTTTGTAAGGCAAATTGCCATCGTAGTGGCCGGGCACGGGCAAGTAGCGCAGCGCCTTCGTCGCGCCCACTTCCGAAGTGAAGAACCCCAGCAGCGTGAGCTGCTTCATCATCCGGAAATAGTGGCTGGGGTCGTCCTTGCGCTGGTTGGCGGTGAAGGCTTTCTGCTCGGCGTCGAGCGCCGTGAGAAACGACGTGCGCTGGGCCGCGTCGCAGGCCAGAAACCCTTTGCCCTGCTGCTTTTTGCAGTCCTGGTCGAGCTTGGTCAGGCCGTCGAGAAAGACTTTCTGGTCGGCGGGGGTGTAGCAATCGCGCACCATCACGGCCATAAAGCTGCCCACCTGGGCCGCTTTGGCGCCCGGCGTTTGGGTGGCGGGCAAAATGGTTTCGCCCACTTCGTCGAGCAGCCCAATCTGGCTCGGGTTGAGAAAGGCCTTTTGGGGCCCGGCTTGCGCGCCGGCTTTGTCGTCCTTTTTGGCGGGCGAGGAGCAGGCGGTCAGGAAGTAATCGGCGCCGATAACGGTGCCCCCCATGATGAGGGCAACGCGGGCGAGGGCATCTCTTCTGTTCATGGCAGGGTGGGTTAAATGTTTTGCTTTTTGAGTTCGCTCACGGCGTGGTCCACGGCGCGGGCGGTGAGGGCCATGTACGTCAGCGAGGGGTTTTGGCAGGCGGCCGAGGTCATGCAGGCGCCGTCGGTCACGTACACGTTCGGGGCGTCCCACACCTGGTTGTGCATGTTCAGCACCGAGGTTTTGGGGTCGCGGCCCATGCGGGCGGTGCCCATTTCGTGGATGCCGCCGCCCAGCGTGTAGCCGTTGTTGTAGGTCTTGACGTTTTTCAGGCCGGCTTTTTCCAGCATTTCCTGGGCGTCGGCCATCATGTCGATGCGCATTTTCTGCTCGTTGTCGCGGATGGTCGCGTCCATGGCCAGCACGGGCAGGCCCCACTTGTCCTTCTTGGTTTTGTCGAGGGTCACCTGATTGTCGTGGTAGGGCAGGGTTTCGCCAAAGCCGGTGATGCCCATCGTCCACTTGCCGGGCTCGGTCAGCGCGTCCTTAAACTGGGCGCCGATGCTCATTTCCGGTATGTCACGGCCCCAGCCCTCGCGGCCGGCGCTGCCCTGGTAGCCAAACCCGCGGATGTAGTCGCGCTTGTCGCCGAACAGGTTGCGGTAGCGCGGCACGTAGATGCCGTTGGCCCGGCGGCCGAAGGTGTACCTGTCCTCGAAGCCTTCCACGTCGCCGTGGGCGCCGGCCCGAAAGTGGTGGTCCATCAGGTTGTGGCCCAGCTCGTTGCTGCTGCTGCCCAGGCCACCGGGCCACACGTCGGTGGCCGAGTTCAGCAGCACCCAGGTCGAGTTCAGCGCCGAGGCGTTGAGGAAGATGACCTTGGCGTAGTACTCGACGGTCTGGTTGGTTTCGGCGTCGAGCACCTCCACGCCCTTGGCCCGCTTGGTGTCCTTATCGTAGAGGATTTTGGTGACGATGGAATGGGGCCGCAGCGTGAGGTTGCCCGTGGCCACGGCCGCCGGCAGCGTGGCCGACTGCGTGCTGAAATACGCCCCAAACTGGCAGCCCAGCCAGCACTTGTTCTGGTACTGGCAGTTCACGCGGTTGTGGTGGGGCTGGGTGATGTTGGCCGTGCGGCCAATCACCATGCGCCGGTGGGCGTAGTGCTTTTTGATGCGGGCGGCCACGTCTTTTTCCACGCAGTTCATTTCCATGGGCGGCATAAACTCGCCGTCGGGCAGCTGCGGCAGCCCTTCCTTCGAGCCGCTGATGCCGGCAAACTTCTCGACGTGGCTGTACCACGGCGCCAAATCGTTGTACCGGATGGGCCAGTCCACGGCAATGCCGTCCTTGGCGTTGGCCGCAAAGTCGAAGTCGCTCCAGCGGTACGACTGCCGGCCCCACGTCAGCGAGCGCCCGCCCACCTGGTAGCCCCGAAACCAGTCGAAGGGCTTCACCTCCACGTAGGGGCTTTCCTTCTCGTTCACCCAGTAGCTCAAGTTGCTCTCGTTCAGGGTGTAGTCGCGCTTGAGCACGGGGTGGTCCTCTATCATCTGCTGGGTTTTGCCGCCCCGGTGCGGGAATTCCCAGGGCGCCTTGGGCGTGTTCACGTAGTCCTTCACGTGCTCCACGTTGCGGCCCCGCTCCAGCATGATGGTTTTGAGGCCCTTTTCGGTCAGCTCTTTCGCGGCCCAGCCGCCCGAGATGCCCGACCCGATTACGATGGCATCATACGTATTTTTTTCCATGTTCAGCTTGCGAATAAGGTGGGGATTTAGTTGTCAGTTATTCGTTTTCTTGGCGCTTGGCCGATGGAGGCGAAGGCGGTAAGCGGTGGTTCTGGCCTTCTGTCGTGCAGAGCGCAGCGAAGCATCTCGCGTGCAGTATTAATCTAGTCGATTGAATTAGTTGAAGCACGCGAGATGCTTCGCTGCGCTCTGCATGACGGCCTGCTGTGTTGAATTGCTTGGTTGGATAGGTGCTTGAGAAGTATATGAGTTACGCAGTTGCCGGATGCAAAATGTAGACAGGATTGGCCAGATAGG
>CAXTCS010000416.1:0-2745 GCA_964242365.1 uncultured Hymenobacter sp.
ACACCTACATCAAAGACCCCAAGGAGAAGGATTACCTCTTCAACGCCCTCGAAACCGTGCCCGCCGTGCAGAAAAAAGGCGAGTGGGCCCTGAAATGGATTAACTCCGAAAATTTCGCCGAGCGCCTCATCGCCTTCGCCGCCGTCGAAGGCATCTTCTTTTCCGGCTCGTTCTGCTCCATCTTCTGGCTGAAAAAGCGCGGCCTCATGCCCGGCCTCACCTTCTCCAACGAGCTGATTTCGCGCGACGAAGGCCTGCACTGCGACTTCGCCTGCCTGCTCTACGGCTACCTCCAAAACAAGCTCCCCGAAGCCCGCGTCCAAGGCATCATCGCCGACGCCGTGCGCATCGAGCAGGAATTCGTGACCGACGCCTTACCCGTGAGCCTCATCGGCATGAACGCCAAGACCATGGCCCAGTACATCGAGTTCGTGGCCGACCGCCTGCTCGTCGCCCTGGGCTGCGCCAAAATCTACAACACCGCCAACCCCTTCGACTTCATGGAAATGATTTCGGTGCAGGGCAAAACCAACTTCTTCGAAAAGCGCGTCGCCGAGTACCAAAAAGCCGGCGTGATGAGCGAGCGCACCGAAAACATGTTCTCGCTCGACGAGGATTTCTAGGGCTCTATACAATTGCCTGTCATGCTGAGCGAAGCATGACAGGCACAAGAGCCAGCCCCAGCAAAAAGGCTAATTTTCAGAGCGGTTTCACAAACAATATACGTTTGGCTTCCCCTCTTTTTTGGAGAGGGGGCCGGGGGGTGAGGTTGACGCGGAAGACGGCCCGTACATGATTCGTGAAATCAATTCAGGCAACCATCGAACAACAAACTAACGAGTAAGCAGCGGTGCGGCCCGGCAGCCTGCCGGCTCATCAGTCCTTCTATAGTCTGTTGTTCAATGAAACACCGCCTGCTCCTGCTGCTGAGCCTTATAGTTGCCGTGCCCGCCGCCCGTGCGCAAAATCCGGCCGCGCCGCGCTACACCACGGCCAGTGGGCAAACCACTTTCTTTTCCTCGGCCCCCATCGAAGACATTGAGGCCCTGAACTCGCGGGTGGCGGCCATCTTCGATTTGAACACCGGCCAATTGGCGTTTTCGATGCTGATGCGCGATTTCCAGTTCAAAAACGCGCTGATGCAGGAGCACTTCAACGAGAACTACGCCGAGTCGGAGCGGTACCCCCGGGCCCGCTTCACCGGCAAGCTCCTGACCATGCCCACCGAAGGCCAGCTGCGCGACGGGCCGCAGCCGGTGCTGGTGCAGGGCTTCCTCACCATCCACAACGTGCGGCGGAAGGTGCGGGTGCCGGGCACGTTGCAGCTGCGCGGCAACGACCTGGTGGTGACGTCCAAGTTTGCCGTGGCGCCGGCCGATTACAAGATTAAAATCCCGGCCCTGGTGCGGAACAACATTGCCAAGTCCATCGACATCAGCGTGGTGCTGACCTGCCCGCCGCGGCCGGCGGTGACAGCCAGCCGGTAGCCAGCCCGACTGTTGTGGTAAGAATAAAAGCCCGCCCTGCGCTTGCAGTGGCGGGCTTTTTCTGAGTGGCGCAAAAATATTCGGGCAGCATAGATGTTGCTTTGAGGCCGGAAAAACACGCCGTCAAAGTCAAGCCAGAATACTTGCTCTGACCTATACTTGGTTTATCGTTCGCCACTCCTTCCAAAAAGTGGCCGGGCATCCCGTTTTAGGCCCTTTGTGGAAAACTTCCGGAACTTTTGCTTGCCCTCCCAAAACAGAAGCGCTAATTTCCGGGATTGAATACCTGAAGGACTTCCACAAGCTGGACCGTTCGACGCTACTCTTCCACAACTGTACGAATCATTTGCCGCCGCGCACCCCACTGCCCGGCGGCTTTTCATAAGCAAAAACCCACACCAAAACACGACTGGTATGCTAGTAATTAAACGCGACGGCCGCCGCGAATCCGTGAAGTTCGACAAAGTCACGGCCCGCATCGAGAAGCTCTGCTACGGCTTGCACATGGATTTCGTGTCGCCGATTGAGGTGGCCAAGAAGGTGATTGACGGCATCTACGACGGCGTGACGACCATAGAGCTCGACAACCTCGCCGCCGAAACCGCCGCCTCGCTCACCACCAAGCACCCCGACTACGCCATTCTGGCCGCCCGCATCGCGGTGAGCAACCTGCACAAGGTGACCTCGAAATCGTTTTCGAGCACCATGAAACGGCTCTACACGTACGAAGACCCCAAAAACGGCGAAAATGCCTCGCTGCTGGCCAAAGACGTGTGGGAAGTCATCCACAAGCACGCCGCTACGCTGGACTCGGCCATCATCTACGACCGCGACTACAACTACGACTTCTTCGGCTTCAAAACCCTGGAGCGGAGCTACCTGCTGCGCCTCGAAGGCAAGGTGGTGGAGCGGCCCCAGCACATGCTCATGCGCGTGTCGGTGGGCATCCACAAGGACGATATCGACTCGGCCATCAAAACCTACAACCTGATGTCGGAGCGCTGGTTTACCCACGCCACGCCCACGCTCTTCAACGCCGGCACGCCCAAGCCGCAGATGTCGAGCTGCTTCCTGCTCACGATGAAGGACGACTCCATCGACGGCATTTACGACACGCTGAAAAACTGCGCGCTGATTTCGCAGTCGGCCGGCGGCATCGGCCTGTCGGTGAGCAACGTGCGGGCCACGGGCTCCTACATCAAAGGCACCAACGGCAACTCCAACGGCCTGGTGCCCATGCTGAAGGTGTTCAACGACA
>CAXTCS010000417.1:0-2737 GCA_964242365.1 uncultured Hymenobacter sp.
ATGTTGCAAATGATGATTACCAAGCGCATCGGGCGCCGCCAGTTTCACTTCACCGTACAGGGTAATAACTTCCACGAAACCGTGGCCGAATACGACCGGCTCAGCTTCCCCGACGTGGCGGCTTGCGGCCTGTGCGGCTCCGATAACCTGGACCTGACCAGCCGCGTGGCGCAGGATAAATTCAAGTACACGTCGGTGAAATGCGGCGATTGCCGGGGCGACCTCACCTTCGGCAAAACCCAAAAAGACGACCAAACCGTGTTTCTGCGCCGCCGCGAAAACGGCGAGCTCGACTGGAAAGCCCTCGAAAAAGCCGAAAAATAATCTTTTGGTCGCCCCATCGGTTGTAGCCCGCGAACGGCACCCTGAGCCCAGGGTGCCGTTCTTTGCGTTCGGAAGCAAGCCATTCGCTGTTTAGTTGTCCGTTGTCAGGTCGTTTTCGGAATCAGCAATGAACGACCTGACAACGGACAACGAACAACGGACAACTAAACAGCGCAGCGCAATTCAGATTTTTTAATTCTCGATTCATGTTTACTGGAATTATTGAAGCCTTGGGCACCATCGTCGCCGTCGAAACCCAGGGCAGCAACCGGCATTTCACCGTTGCCTCGCCCTTCGCCGCCGAGCTGAAAATTGACCAAAGCGTGGCCCACGACGGCGTGTGCCTCACCGTGGTGGCCGTGGACGCGGCGGCGGGCACGCACGTCGTCACGGCCATCGACGAAACCATGCGCGTGACCAACCTGAGCCAGTGGCAACCCGGCCGCCACGTCAACCTGGAGCGCTGCCTGGCCGCCAACGGCCGTTTCGACGGCCACATCGTGCAGGGCCACGTCGACGCCACGGCGACGTGCCTGAGCGTGAGCGACCAGCAGGGCTCGTGGCTGTTCCGCTTTGGGCACGCGCCGGGCCCCGGCCGCCTCACCGTCGAAAAAGGCTCCATCTGCGTCAACGGCACCAGCCTCACTTGCTTCGACAGCACCGACGAAGGCTTCACGGTCGCCATCATTCCCTACACCTACGCGCACACCAGCTTCCAGCAGCTGCAAGCCGGCGAAACCGTGAACCTGGAGTTCGACATCGTGGGGAAATACGTGGCCAAGCTGCTGGGCAGGCAATAAGCCGCAACCCCGCTGGGGCCCGTGCGTTAGAATCATATTCCTTTTCTTTCCACGTAACCCATTGCCAGCCATGCCCAAGCGCGAATTAATTGAGCCCAACAAAGGCGACAAACGCTACGTCCGCCGCGACGAAGACGGCCAGTTTGCCGAATCGGACGACCAGCACCGCTCCCTGTCGCAAGACGACCGGCAAAACGCCAAAACCACCAGCAAGCCCGGCCAGGGCGACAAGGGCGACGGCCATTCCGGCAAACGCAAACCGGCTAAGTAACCCATCTGCAAGCCCCAAAAAAGGCCTCGCTGACTAGCCAGCGGGGCCTTTTTTTGGGGCTGAACAAGCAGCCCACCAGGTAGCCGGTTCCTGATTACAGCAGTTTCATATTTAGTGTACAGCTTTGGTGAACGAAATTAAAAATGAATAATTAAAAATTAAAATCCTGATGGTTAGATTTTTAATTTTTAATTATTCATTTTTAATTTCGTTCACCAAAGCTGAAACGGCTCTAGTGGCCAACTGCTCCGGTGAAAAACGACTGCGCCTGCCGCAAGGCCGGGGCATCGTCCTGAATGTCATTGGGGCGGGAGCCGGTGCCGAAAAGCATGCCGCCCCAGCGCATCCGCATGTACTGGGCACTGAGTTGCAGGGAAGCCGCCAGGGGCTGGGCATCGGTTTGTGACCCGCTGCCGGCCGTAATGAGCCAGAGCGTTTTACCTTCCATCCGTTCGCGAAATGCCAGGTGTGGGGTCCGCAGCCAGGCACTCCAATGGTCTAAGTATTGCTTGGCGGGAACGGGCAGGTTGTACCAGTACAAGGGCGCAACCAGCACGATATCAGTGGCCTTGATGGTTGCCTCAAACAATATTTTGACGTTGCCGATGGGCGCGGGATAGGAGCCGCTGTGGCGCAGGTCCATGAAGTTGGGCAGCGGGTAGTCGAGCAGGTGCAGCCATTCCTGCTCGCTGGGCGCGGGCCGGAAATGCCCGGCATAATAGGCCAGCTGCTCGCTGTTGCCCCGGCGGCGCGTGCTGGATAGCAGGAAAAGAAAGCGACGAGTCGCGGTGTTCATAGTAGAATCGTGCTAGGCGGGGAAAGTCACCAACGCAAAGCTAGCTGCTGGTAAGCGGCGGCGGCACCCCAGCCCAGCAGGGCGCCCACGGCGGCCCCGCCCAGCACGTCGGTCGGGTAGTGGGCGCCGAGGTAGATGCGGCTGTAGGAGAGCAGGATGGCCCAGCAAAACACCCCGATTTTGAGCCCGCGAAACTGGCCGGCGGGCAGCACCAGCAGCAGAAAAACCGCCAGCGCCACCGAGTTGGCCGCGTGCGACGAGAGAAAGCCGAACTGCCCGCCGCAGCCGTCGGGCAGGTGCAGCGCGTGCGCCAGCGAAGCGTCGTGGCAGGGGCGGGGCCGGGCAAAAAAAGGCTTAAATAAGCGACTGGTGATGCTGTCGGCCAAGGCCACGGCCAGCACCACAAGCGGCACCAGAAGCAGCGCGCGTCGCCGGAAATAATAACCCAGCCACAGAATAAGCAGCGCGTAAGCCGGAAACCACACCGTGCGGTTAGATGCAAAAACCATCACCGCGTCCAGGGCCGGCGCGTGGGCGCGGTTGATG
>CAXTCS010000418.1:0-2725 GCA_964242365.1 uncultured Hymenobacter sp.
ACCACCCCAATTTCAGCTTTGCTGAAATGTCCCCTCCTTGAAAAGGAGGGGAGTTGCCCGCCTCTGCTCCCCCGCGCCCCAGCCGCCCCCCCTACCCCTCTCCCCAACTCCCCTTTTTCCGTTCCTGGCCGGCGCCCGTACTTTTGCCCCATGCCCAGCCCCCTCACCGCCCTCTCGCCCCTCGACGGGCGCTACGCCCGCGCCACCGCACCCCTCGCCGCGCGCTTTTCCGAAATGGCCCTCATTCGCTACCGCGTGCTGGTGGAAGTCGAGTACTTCATTGCCCTGGCCGAGCTGCCGCTGCCCCAGCTGCACGGCGTGGCGCCCGACGCGTTTGCGGGGCTGCGCCAGCTCTACGAAGGCTTTTCGGAGGCCGACGCCGAGGCGGTGAAGGCCCACGAAGCGGTGACGAACCACGACGTGAAAGCGGTGGAATACTGGCTGCGCGACCAGTTTGCGGGCCTCGGCCTGGGGGCGTTTGTCGAGTTCATTCACTTCGGCCTCACCTCGCAGGACATTAATAACACCGCCATTCCGCTCAGTTTCCGCGATGCGCTGGTGGGCGTGCTGCTGCCGGCCTACGCCGAGGTGCGCAACCAGCTGGCCGCCCGCGCCCAGCAGTGGCAGGCCGTGCCCATGCTGGCCCGCACCCATGGCCAGCCGGCCTCGCCCACCCGTTTGGGCAAGGAAATCGAGGTGTTTGTGGCCCGGCTCGATGCCCAGGTGGCCCTGCTGGCCCAGGTGCCGTTTGGGGCCAAGTTCGGCGGGGCCACCGGCAACTTCAACGCGCACTACGTGGCGTACCCGGCCACCGACTGGCACGGCTTCGCGGCCACCTTCGTGAACGACCGGCTGGGCCTCGCCCGCTCGTTTCCCACCACCCAGATTGAGCACTACGACCACCTGGCGGCGCATTGCGACGCGCTCAAGCGCCTCAACACCATCCTGCTCGACCTGGCCCGCGACGTGTGGCAGTACATTTCGCTCGGCTACTTCAAGCAAACCATCAAGGCGGGCGAGGTGGGCTCGTCGGCCATGCCGCACAAGGTGAACCCCATCGACTTCGAAAACGCCGAGGGCAACCTGGGCGTGGCCAACGCCCTGCTCGAACACTTCGCCGCCAAGCTGCCCATTTCCCGCCTCCAGCGCGACCTCACCGACTCGACCGTGCTGCGCAACCTGGGCGTGCCGCTCGGCCACATTCTCATCGCCCTCGGCGCCCTGCAACGCGGCCTGGGCAAGCTGGCGCTCGATGAATCGGCGTTGCAGAAAGACCTCGACGCCAACTGGGCCGTGGTGGCCGAAGGCATCCAAACCATCCTCCGCCGCGAAGCCTACCCCGACCCCTACAACGCCCTCAAAGCCCTCACCCGCACGGGCGAGGCCATTTCGGCCGCCAGCATCGGCGCGTTCATCGACGGGCTGGAGGTGAATGAGTCGGTGAAAGCGGAGTTGCGCGGCATCACCCCGCACAGCTACGTGGGGCGCTAAGGCGGCGGCGGGGCGGCCGGCAGCCGCGGCGGGGCCAACCGCATAGAAGCGGGCGTTGGCCTTGTTCGCGCAACGGCCGCCGTTGCCCGCCCGTAGCCCCCCAGACGACCGTCGGCAGCCCCCCAGACGACCATCGGCAGCCCCCAGACGACCGTCGGTGCGCAATGCCCGACCCTCGGCCGGCTACGCGCGGCTTGCGGCCGGCGGCGGCCGGCTTGCGGTGGGCGCGGCCGCCGCATCGGCGGGCCGCAGCGGAAAAGCCCGGCCCTACGGCCCAACTTATTCGCCTATCTTCCGGCCGGCGTAGGTCCGGCCGGCCCCCTGGGGTGCGGCGCGGGTACTGCCTACGACCCAAAATCCCCCCCTTTTTCTACCCCCTTGATGAAAGACCAGGAATCGCAGCGCAACGGCAGCTTCGCCGACGCCGACCTCGCCACCGAATGCGCCGAAAAGCTCGCCGCCCTCACCGCCAACCTCGCGGCGCTGGCCGACGAAGGCCTCACCCCGGCCATGCTCACGGCTTTTGAGCAGCTCATTGCCGCCTTTCAGGCCCTGCCCACCGACGAAAACCTGCTCTACGCCATCGGCACCAACACCACGAAGCGCGACGCGGCCCTCGAAGCGGCCCGCACCGGCCTGCGGCAGGTGGCGCAGCCCATCGGGCGGGCCTTCGGCGACCAATCGCCCGAATACCGCAGCCTGGCCATTGGCGAAGTGACCCGCAAGTCGGTGCCCGAAACCCTCCAGGCCCTGCTCACGGTGCCCGCCGTGGGCGCTGCCTACGTCGCCGACCCCAAAGCCGTCGACCAGGGCTTTTCGGCCGCCCGCCTCGCCGCCCTGGCCCCCCTGCACGCCGCTTTGTTTGACTGGGAAGGCAAGCTGCACGCCGCCGCCACCGCCCGCACCGCCGCCACCCGCGCCCGCGTGCTGGCCTACAACGCCCTCAACGCCCAGTGCAGCGACCTGTGCGCCCGCGGCTACGACCACTTCGTCGAAATCGACCAGCAGAAAGCCCAGCTCTTTGTGCGCAACCCTGCCAGCCACGCCGCCCCGGCCGCCAAGCCCACGCCGGCCCTCGGCTAAAAGGGTAGTTTTCGGGTCCGTGGGCGGCTGGCTTTTCGCTGGCGCGCCTTCCGCTGGCGCGCGTCTGCGACGCCCTGCCGACTGGGTTCGAGTCTGTGACTCGCTCGTTGAACAAAGCCCGCACCAGTCGTTCGGACAACGAGTCACAGAC
>CAXTCS010000419.1:0-2698 GCA_964242365.1 uncultured Hymenobacter sp.
GTGGTCCAGTTCATTCTGCTCACGCACACGCTGCTCAAGTACCTCGACGATATCATCGGCAAGGACCTGGGCACCGCGGTGCTTTTGCAGCTGCTGTTCTATTTCAGTGTGCTCATTGTGCCCGTTTCGCTGCCGCTGGCCGTGCTGCTTTCTTCGCTCATGACCTACGGCAACCTGGGCGAGCACCACGAGCTGACGGCCATCAAAGCCTCGGGCATTGCCCTGACGCGGATTTTGCGGCCGGTGCTGCTGCTCACGACCGCGCTGGCCGTGGGCGCGTTCTGGTTCAACGAAACCATTGTGCCCCGTGCCAACCTCAAAGCGTACAGCTTGCTGTGGGACGTGCGGCAGCAAAAGCTGGCCCTCGATATCCGCGAAGGCGTGTTCTACAACGGCATTCCCGGCTATACCATCAAAGTGGACAAGAAAACGGGGGAAAACGGCGACCGTTTGCACGGGGTGATGATTTACGACCACACCCAAAAATCGGGCAATGCCACGGTGATGCTGGCCGATTCCGGCCGCATGTTCACCCGCTTCAACGGAGGGTATTTGGGCCTGGAGCTGTTTCATGGCCACAGCTACGTCGAGCAGCCCGACGCCCAGGACCGCGCCGGGGCCAGCTTTATCCGGCAGGGGTTCGACCACAATCTGGTTACTTTTTCATTGGCCTCGTTCGGAACCAACCGCACGCCCGAGCAGCTGTTTAAAGAAAACCGGATGATGCTCAACATTCCGCAGCTGCACGTAGCCACCGATTCGATGCAGCGAAAAATTCGGAGCGAGCAGCACCTGCTGCCGGTCCAAATGAATTCGTACTTCACTTTCCTGCGCTTCGACACCACCGGCCGCGCGGCGACCCGCAAAGCCGAGCGATTGCAGGTGCCGGCCGCGCGGCTGGCCGCTCCAACGGGTCCCATCATGCAGCAGGCCATCAACCGCGCCAACAACCTGAAGGCCCTGGCCAATTCGACCGCCGAGAAAATGACGGACATGGCCAAGAACGCGGCCTTGTTTCGGATTGAGGTTTACCGCAAGTATTCGCAGTCGGTGGCCGTGCTGCTCATGTTCCTGATTGGGGCGCCCTTGGGCTCTATTATTAAGAAGGGTGGCCTGGGAGTACCCATTTTGGTGTCCATTCTCTTCTTCATCATTTACTACGTACTCAGCATCATGGGCGAGAAATACGGCCGCGAGTTTGTAATGCCCGTGGGCTTGGGCATGTGGATGTCGAACCTGGTGCTGCTGCCGGTCGGGTTGTTTTTCCTGTACCAGGCCTACAACGACTCGGGCTTGCTGGAAATGGATTTCTGGCGGCGACTACCGCAGCGGCTCGGCATTCCGGTGCTGCGCAAAATCACCGAGCCCGCCGAAGACGTAGCGTAAGCTTTAGCTTGCGTCGCGCATCCATACTCGCTCCGCTCGTCGCAAGCTAAAGCCTACGCTACAAATCTCATCTCACTGCTTTTATCCTGTTTTTAAATTCCGTACCTTTGCGGCACCCCATTGTGTGGGGTAACACTCATCTTTTTTAATCCTTAAATCCAAGACGGGGTAACACCTATCAGCCGATGAAACTAACCACCGAAGTAAAGCAGGGCATCTTTGAGAAGAACAGCCTCCAGAAAGTGAAAACCGATACCGGTTCGGCCGAGGCCCAGATTGGCCTCTTCACCCACCGCATCAACCACCTGACCGAGCACCTCAAGGCCAACAAAAAGGACCACAGCACCCGCCTGGGCCTGCTGAAGCTGGTAGGCAAGCGCCGCCGCATGTTGGATTACCTCCAGCACCGCGAAATCAACCGCTACCGCGCCATCATCAAAGAGCTGGGCATCCGCAAGTAAGCCCGGAACCTAAGAGTAGGGAGCCTTCCAACGAAGGTTCCCTACTCTTTTTTTGTTCGGGTTGGTTTGGCGCTGAGGCCGGCCCGTGGCACTGTTTTATCGCGCCGCACTGTTGTTGAGTTTACATTGAGTAGCGAGGGCCGCTGGCGGCGCTCGTTTTTGGCTGCTCGCCCGCTGTCGCTTTTCCAAGCAAATCCCGCTGATGTCCCAACCCCACGCCATTACCAAATTCCTGGCGCTGCCCGACGGCCGCGTTATCACCATCGAAACCGGCAAGCTGGCCAAATTCGCCGACGGCGCGGTCGTGGTTCGCCTCGGCGACACCATGCTGCTCGCCACCGTGGTCTCGGCCCCGAGCCAGCGCGACGGCGTCGATTTCCTGCCGCTATCGGTTGATTACCAGGAAAAATTCGGCTCGGCCGGCAAGATTCCCGGCTCGTTTCAGCGCCGCGAAGGCCGCCTGAGCGACTACGAAATCCTGATTTGTCGTCTTGTCGACCGCATCCTGCGGCCGATGTTCCCCAAAGACTACCACTACGAGGTGCAGGTGATGATTACCCTCATCTCGGCCGATAAAGAAGTGCAGCCCGACGCCCTCGCCGCTTTGGCTGCTTCGGCGGCTTTGTCGATTTCCGACATTCCGTTTGCCGGCCCGATTTCGGAAGTGCGCGTGGCGCGCATCGACGGCCAGTTCCAGATTAACCCCAGGACTTCCGACCTGGCCCGTGCCGACATGGACCTGATGGTGGGCGCGACCGCCGACTCGGTGGCCATGGTGGAAGGCGCCATGAAAGAAGTGAGCGAGGAGGAAATGGTGGCCGCCATCGCCTTCGGCCACGAAGCCATCAAGG
>CAXTCS010000420.1:0-2692 GCA_964242365.1 uncultured Hymenobacter sp.
TGGGCGTGATGGGCGACGAGCGCACCTACGAGCGCGTGGTGGCCCTGCGCGCCGTGACCAGCGTAGACGGCATGACCGCCGATTGGGCGCATTTGCCCTACGAGTTTCTGGCCGAGGTGAGCAATAAAATCATCAACCAGGTGCGGGGGATTAACCGCGTGGTGTACGATATCAGCAGCAAGCCGCCGGCCACGATTGAATGGGAATAAATCACTGATTTTTCGGATTTTAGCGGATTTCACGGATTTTGTGGACGGCTTTTGTTACATCGTCAGGATTTGATTACTGTGGTTATCGCGCTTTTCAAGCCGTAGCATCAATCGTTCACAAAATCCGTGAAATCCGTTTAAATCCGAAAAATCAGTGATTTGGCATTGCCTCCAACACATGCCCGACGAAGGCCCCGGCCATGCCGCTGAATGGCTGGCGGCGCACGGTCATGCGCTCACTTTCACGCGGTTGTTCGAGCCGAATCCGGTATTTCCGGCGGTTGCCGAATTTGATGGCTTGCTGATTTTGGGCGGGGCGATGAGCGTGCACGACGAGGGCGGGCTGCCGTGGCTGCGAGCCGAAAAAGCCTTCATTCGGGACGTGCTGCGGGCGGGCAAGGTGACGCTGGCCATTTGCCTGGGCGCGCAGCTGGTGGCGCAGGCGCTGGGCGCCGAGGTGCGCCCCAACCCGGAGCCGGAAATCGGCTTCTGGACGGTGCGCTTCTCGGCCAAGGCGCTGGAACACCCGCTGCTGCGCGGCTGGCCCGAAAAGGCGGCCGTGCTGCACTGGCACGTCGATACGTTCACGGTGCCGCCGGGGGCGGTGCGGGTGGGCATGTCGGCGGGGTGCGCCACGCAGGGCTTTGTGTGGGGCGACGGGGTTATCGGCCTGCAATTTCACCCCGAGATGACCGTGGCGATGGTGGAAAAATTAATGAAATTTGAAGGCCACGAAAATGCCGAAGAACAGGAGTTCGTGCAGACGGAGGAACAGATTCGGGCCAGGCTGAAATCGGTCTGGAAGGGGCGCAAGCTGCTGGAGTCGCTGCTGGCAAATCTGGTGGCGGTGCACGAGGCGTAACCTCACTCCCTGGCCCCCTCTCCTGCGGAGAGGGGGCACCGGACTTGCTTCAACGATTCATTCAGGGCCAAAAAAGCCTGCTTTTTAGCAGGCTTTTTTTGGTCGCAACCTGATTGGTTTTGCGCATAACCGGTGCCCCCTCTTTTTGGACTTCGCGCTTCAAGCGAACCGGGGGTCAGGGGGTGAGGTTCACGGCAGGCCCGCTAAAACCCTTTCGGCAACTCAATTCCTTTTATCGTCTTGTACAGACTCAGCGCGTTCTGGTCGGTCATGCCGGCCACGAAATCGGTGAGCAGCAGGATTTTTTCGTAGGCCGACACGCCGGCCTGCTGGCCTTCGGCGCGGAACTGCTCGGGCAGCAGGAGCAGCAATTTGCGGCTGCGGTGGCCCTGGCTTTCGTCGAATACGGCGCCGAGGAAGGCGTCGAGCAGGCCGCCGAGGACTTCGAAGCCGGCGGCCTCGATTTCGAGCACGGGGCGGCTGCGGTAGAGCTTCGCGATGCTCAGGCGCTGCACTTCCTGCAAGTCGGCCCAGCAGGCAAGCTCTTTGATGAGGGGCTGGTCGTACTCACCCCGCAAAATGGCGGGGGCGTGCCCGGCAAACAAGGTCGCCGCTTCGGCCACCAGCTTGCCAATGAGGCGGGCGCGGACGTAGCCCAGCTCCTCGCGCCAGTCGTGCCACTGCACGCTGCCCACGCGGCCGGCGGGGTCGTCGAGCATCTTTTTCAGCAGGCCCAGGCCGGCTTGCGGCTCGATGAGGCCCAGCTTCAGGCCGTCTTCGAAGTCGATGATGCGGTAGCAGAGGTCGTCGGCGGCTTCGACCAGGAAGGCGAGCGGGTGGCGGTGGTAGAAGCCGTGGGCCGCGTCTTTGGGCAGCAGGCCCAGCTCGGCGGCAACGTGCTGAAAACGGGCGCTTTCGGTCTGAAAATGCCCGTACTTCTTTTCGGAAGCGCCGCCGGTTTTGGCGCCGGCGGGCACGAGGCTGGGCTTGGGGTATTTGGTGAAGGCGCCCAGCGTGGCGTAGGTAAGGCCCAGGCCGGCGGTGCCGGTGCTGTGGGCGGCGTAGGTGTGCGTGAGGATGCGAAAACCGGCCGCATTGCCCTCAAAGTGCTGCAAATCGGCATTTCCGCGTCCGTGAGCCGGGCGAGGTAGGGCGCGGCCGCCGCGCTGAGAAAGTAGCTGCTGATGGCGTCTTCGCCGGAGTGGCCGAAGGGCGGGTTGCCGATGTCGTGGGCCAGGCAGGCGGCGGCCACGATGTCGCCGCAGTCCTGGTCGAGGTTGGGCAGCTGCCGGGCCAAAATACCGTCATTTTCGAGCAGGTGGCGGGCGGCAAGGCGGCCCAGGGAGCGGCCCACCACGGCGGTTTCGAGCGAGTGGGTGAGGCGGGTGTGCACAAAATCAGGTTCGGGCAGGGGCATCGCCTTGGTTTTGCGCTGGAGTCGGCGGAATGCGGAACTGAACACCACCCGGTCGTAGTCCTGCACGAAGGCCCCACGTACGGGGGCGGTGGTAGTGAGCGGTAGTTGCTGGTCGGGGAAGCGGCGCTGCGAGAGCAGGCGCGGCCAGAGCATAATGTCAGAAGGCATGCCGTAAAAGTAGCGGCAGGAGGTGTAGTCGTAGCT
>CAXTCS010000421.1:0-2684 GCA_964242365.1 uncultured Hymenobacter sp.
CGCGGGTGCGCAAGTTTCGGGTGTCGGGCATTTACCAAACGGGCCTCGATGAGTTCGACGAAGTGTACGTGCTCGGCGACTTGCGCCAGCTTCAGCAGCTCAATGCCTGGCCCGACTCGTTGGTGGGGGGCCTCGAAGTGCGCCTGCGCGACTTTAACCGCCTCAATGCCACCTTCGACCAGTTTTATGAGCAACTGCCCTACGAGGTGCGCGTCGAAAAAATCACCGACCAGTACGCCCAACTCTTCGACTGGCTGCAACTGCTGAACCGCAACGTTATCATCTTCCTGATTCTGATAATTTTCGTGGCGACGTTCAACATGGTAGCCACCATTTTCATCATGATTTTGGAGCGCACCAAGATGATTGGCATCCTGAAAGCCGTGGGCGCCACCGACAACCAAATTCGGGAAATGTTCTTTTTCCGGGGCCTGTCCATTACGCTCAAAGGCTTGGTAATTGGCAACGTGGTAGGTTTGGGTTTCAATGCGTTGCAGTTTTACTTCCGCATTATTCCGCTCGACCCCGAGAACTACTACATGGACCGGGTGCCGATTGCTTGGGACCCCACCGTGATGCTGCTGCTGAACGCCGCCACGCTGCTGGCGGCGCTGCTGGCCGTGCTCATCCCCACCTACATGATTGCCCGCATCAAGCCGATGGTGGCCATCCGCTTCGACTAAATGAGAGCCGGGTGAAGGGGTAGTGAGGCCAGAATGAAGGCCTAAAAAACGGAAATAATTGAGGCGAAGGTTCGGGCCTTTTGCTCGATAAAAAGTGGGCGTTGGGCGATGGAAGTTGGGGTAGGGAAGGGTAAAAACGTGCTTTGTGGGGCCAATAAGGGCATTTGGGCCATTGCAGCCCGGTGCAACCAGTTCGCCAGTCGGCGGGCTCCATTGGCCAAACCAACCACTTTTTTACATGAAAAACTCTCCTCGGCTGGCCGTTCGCTTGCTGGCTTTGCTGCTGGCGCTGGGTGGCCTCAGCCTCAGCAGCTGCAAGAAAGACGACACTACCACCGTAGTCGGCGACTGGACTACCGGCAACTCGTTTTCGGGCACGGCCCGCAACAATTCGGTCAGCTTCGTTATCAACGGCATTGCCTACGTGGGCACGGGCATCGACGCATCGAGCAACATTTACAACGACTTGTATTCGTTTAACCCTGCCACGGGCGGCTGGAGCAAGCTAACGCCCATGCCCGCCGCCGCCGGCGTGCGCTACCGCGCGGTAGCCTTTGTGGCGGGGGGTAAGGGCTACGTGGGCACGGGCTACAACGGCAGCAAAATGCTCAGCGATTTTTGGCAGTTTGACCCCGCCGGCACTACCACCACCACTACCAACGGCGTAGCTACCACCACTAGCGGCAGCTGGAAGCAAGTAGCCGACCTCACAACCGCCACGGGCGGCACGGCGCGCTACTTTGCCGTGGCCGGCAGCGTGAGCGATATGGGCTACGTGGGCTGCGGCTACGACGGCAACTACGAAAAAGACTTCTACAAATACGACCCCACGGCCAATAAGTGGAGCGTGATAAACAATTTCCCCGGCGACAAGCGCATGGGCGGCCTCACCTTCACCATCAACGGCCAATTGTACGTGTGCACGGGCATCAACAACAACCTGTACAACACGGACGTGTCTTGCTACAACCCCGTGGGCGATACCTGGACCGTGTACCGCAAGCTGGCCAACGTAACCACCGGCTCCGATACCTACGACTACAGCGCCGTGGCCCGCGCCTACGCCGGGGCTTTCGTGGTCAATAACTTGGCTTTCGTAACGGTGGGCAGCAATAGCTCGGTGCGCACCGATTGCTTCGTGTATGACCCGGCGGCCGATACCTGGACGCTGAAAAACCCCTTCCTGGGCTCGGGCCGCAACTATGGCGTAGCCTTTGGCATCAACGACACGGGCTACGTGGGGCTGGGCAGTTCGGGCAGCACGAACTTCGATGACTTCTGGAAGTTTGCGCCCGATGCTACCCAAGAGTAAGCTCCGGCGCAGGCCCCGCCCGGCGGCCGGCTGGCGCGCCCTGCTGGCCGCCCTGGTGGTAGGGCTCGCCCTGGCGGCTAGTGCCTGCTCTAAAGGCACCAGCGACATTGGCGTGGGCCTGCCCAGCGCCCAAACCAATACCGGGGCTTACCTCATTGATACGCTCACGGTGCGGGCCTCCACGGTGCTGCGCGACTCCGTTATCACCTCCAACTCGGGTTATTTACTGGTGGGCCGCACCACCGACCCGCTGCTGGGTACGCTCACGGCCAAGAGCTACTGCCGGCTGGGCCTCGACGCGGCCTTTACGCCCGACCGCAGCTTCGTGTACGACTCCATTACGCTGGTGCTCAAGCCCGATGCCTATCGCTACGGCGACACCACTAAAACCCAGGCCCTGGTGGAAGTGCACCGGCTTATCGACCCTATCTCGGCCACCAAGCCCTCGTTCGCGTCCACGAAGCTCACGAAGCTGAATTATGATTCGACCACCCTGCTCAACCAGGGTGGGGTAGCGCCGGCCGGCCGGGCGCGGCCCAACACCACGACCCTGCGCGTGCGCCTCGCCGATGCGTTTGGGCGCCAGCTGTTGGCCGCGGGCCAAACGGGCCAGCTCACCACCCAGGATGCGTTTGATGCCTACCTGCCGGGCCTCGTGCTCACGGGGGCCGCTACTGATAACGCCGCCC
>CAXTCS010000422.1:0-2677 GCA_964242365.1 uncultured Hymenobacter sp.
GCTGCATGATGATGGGCGTGCCCATCACGTTGCCAAACGAGCCCACGTTGCTCAGCGTGTAGGTGCCGCCTTCGAGGTCTTCGGGCTTGAGCTTGTTGGCGCGGGCGCGGTTGGCCAGGTCGTTCACCTTCTTGCTTAAGCCGTTCAGGTTCAGTTGGTCGGCGTTGTGAATGACCGGCACGATGAGGTTGCCGCTGGGCAGGGCCACGGCCACGCCGATGTTGATGTCGCGCTTCTTAATGATGTAGTCGCCGTCAATCGACACGTTTATCATCGGGAAATCCTGGATGGCGCGGGCCACGGCCTGGATAAAGATGGGCGTGAAGGTGAGGTTTTCGCCCTCACGCTTCTTGTAAGCGTCTTTGTGCTTGTTGCGCCAGTTCACCAGCTCCGTCACATCAGCCTCCACGAAGCTGGTGACGTGGGGCGAAATCCGCACCGAATCCACCATGCGCTGGGCAATCATCTTGCGCATCCGGTCCATCTCAATCAGCTCCTGCCCGCCGCTCACGCTCGGCGCGGGCTTGGCAGCCGTTGTGGGCTGCGGACTGCCAGGAGTTGGCTTTGGGGGTTGCGCGGCCGGAACTGCCGGCGGCAATGGGGCAGCGGCTTCCGGTGCTTCGAGCGAAGCCGTAGCACCAGCTACCGACGTCAGCGGCGGCTTGCCGCTGGCCACATAATCAAGGATGTCCTTCTTGGTAACGCGGTTTTCCTTGCCCGTGCCGGGCAGGTACTCCAGGTCCGCCATGCTCACGCCCTCCTCGCGGGCAATGCTCAGCACCAGCGGCGAGAGGAAACGGCCGGGTTGGTGCACCGCGCCGGCAGCTTGCAGCCCGGCGTCCGGAGCGCCGGGCTCGTGCAAGTACGGCACGGCGCTGCCGTTGCTGGAAGGCGCGGCGACTTGCGGGGCCACCGGAGCGGGCGCGCCCGCGGCCGCCACGTTGGTTTCCATCACGGCGATGGGCGCGCCCACGGCCACCACCTGGCCTTCCTGCACCAGAATTTCCTGCAACACGCCCGCGTAGATGGCGGGCACTTCGGTATCCACTTTGTCGGTGGCCACTTCCAGCACCGATTCGTCCTGCTCAATCGTGTCGCCAACTTGCTTGAGCCATTTCAGGACGGTGCCTTCCATGATGCTTTCGCCCATCTTGGGCATGGTCATTTCCACTCGTGCCATAGTAGGAGGGGTATTTGGGAATTTAAGGTGGGGTGGGAGTTTAGCTAGCGCTGACCTTGCGGTTGGTGGCGCAAAGGTAGCCAGAAAGCCGAACGCCCCCGGCACGCAGGGCGGCGGGGGCGTTCGGCTTTGGGGGCATCTCACGAATTATTCGTAGGCCAGTCGGATTGGGTCGAAGGGAATACGCTCATAAATAGCCGCTAGCGAGATGACCAGCCCCAGCGAAGGCACCTGCAAAACATCGTCGGGCTGCCGCAACGGAGTCAGCTCCCAGGTACCGTGGTCGGTACGCACGAAGCTATCGACCAGCATCCGGTACTGCGAAACCAGCACATACTGCTGAAGCGAGGGCAGCGCTTGGTATTGCTCAAACTTCCAGCCCCGGTCGCGGGCTTCGGTGCTCTTAGACAGCACCTCGATGATTAGGACCGGGGCATGCACGGTGCGAGGGTCATCGTCGGCGGGGTCGCAGCTGACTACCACATCCGGGTAGTTGAAGTGCTGGTCGTCGGCCAACGCCAGCTTTACGTTTTCCGCGAAGACTTCGCAGTGCCCGCCCAGCAAGCCAGTGCGCAGGGCGAAGGCGCAATTCTGGATGAGGCGATTGTGACGTTTCGTGCCACCGGCCATGCCTTCCGGCGAGGCCGCCCCATCCATCGGGAAAATCTCGCCGTGGTAGTACTCGTGCCGGATGTCGGACTGTTCCTCCAGGGCGAAGTATTCCTCCACGGTGTAGCGGCGCCGGTAAATTGATTCAATGGGCTCCATAACGCGACAATTGACTATGCACAAAAGTAGCCACTCCGCTTCGCCGGACCACGGTAAAACAGCGGCGGAGCCTCTGCGTTATTCCACCGTGATTTCAGGAATACCTTCCTCCGTCAGGTCGCCACCCGTTTCCGCCGCTAAAGCGCGGTAGTTCGTAAAACAGATTTTTCGGTTCTTGGCAAACCGGCTCTGCGGGTCGCTGATGATGACAACGTGCTCGAACGTGCCAAACTCCTTGCCCTCGTAAAGCAGGGCCTTTTTGATGCCCAAACCCGGCTGGTTCACCACATCGACGTAGATGGCCCGGCCCACGCCTTTCGGCCCCGGCTTGGCGTAGAGCACCAGGGTTTCGATGTTGCCGGTGCACTGGTCGGCGCAGCCGGCGAGGATTGCAACCAGTGCAAAAGATAAAGCCGAAAGCAAAAAAGGACGCAAATGAGGCATAGCCAACGCGCAATCGGGTTTATATCGTCGAGAAATCAAACGACTGCTCCAAAAACGCCGTCGTAAAATTCCCCTCCCGGAACTGCTCGTTATCCATCAGCGCCAGGTGGAAGGGAATGGTTGTTTTCACGCCTTCCACCACAAACTCGCTCAGGGCGCGCTTCATTTTCACGATGCACTCCTCCCGGGTCTGGGCCACGGTGATGAGCTTGGCAATCATCGAGTCGTAATTGGGCGGAATCTGGTAGCCGGCGTACACGTGCGTGTCCACGCGCACGCCGTGGC
>CAXTCS010000423.1:0-2673 GCA_964242365.1 uncultured Hymenobacter sp.
GCCCCGCACCCTACCTCGTCTAAGTTCGACGGCTGCGGTTTCTTGGAACGGAAAAAGGCCTGCTGATTGGCAGCCCTTTTTCCGTTCCAGGAAAACGCAGTCATTTGGACAAAACCAAACGGCTATTAAGCGGCCCGCATATGCCGCAGCGGCGATTTCTCGAACTTGCTGCGGCAGTAGCTCAGGTTAATCAGCAGCTCGTCGGAGCCTTCCTCGGAGGGCATTTCAAACATGGCATCGGTCATAATGCTCTCGCAGATGGAGCGCAGGCCGCGCGCGCCGAGGCGGTATTCGTCGGCCTTCTCCACGATGTATTCGAGGGCGTCTTCGGTGAAGTCGAGGTCGATGTTTTCCATGCCAAACAAGCGCTTGTACTGGCGAACGAGCGAGTTTTTGGGCTCGGTCAGAATCAGGCGCAGGGTGCTGCGGTCCAGCGGGTTGAGGTGGGTGAGCACCGGCAGGCGGCCGATAAGCTCGGGAATAAGGCCGAAGCTCTTGATGTCCTGGGCTGATACGTAGCGCAGGAAGTTCTCGGTATCCACCTGCTCGTCGAGGTTCGTTTTGGCAAAGCCCATCGGCTTGGTATTCAGGCGGCTTTTGATGATGCGGTCAAGACCCGAAAAAGCGCCTCCGCAGATGAAGAGAATGTTCTCGGTGTTCACCGAAATCATCTTTTGCTCGGGGTGCTTGCGGCCGCCTTGCGGCGGCACGTTGATGGCCGTGCCTTCGAGCAGCTTCAGCAAGGCCTGCTGCACGCCCTCGCCGCTCACGTCGCGCGTGATGCTGGGGTTGTCGCTCTTGCGGGCAATTTTGTCGATTTCGTCGATGTACACGATGCCGCGCTCGGCCGCTTCGAGGTTGTAATCAGCGGCTTGCAGCAGGCGGGTGAGGATGCTTTCCACGTCTTCGCCCACGTAGCCGGCCTCGGTCAGCACCGTGGCGTCGGCAATGCAAAAGGGCACTTGCAGGATTTTGGCCAGCATCCGCGCCAGGAAAGTCTTGCCGGTGCCCGTTTCGCCCACCATGATGATGTTCGACTTTTCAATCTGCACCTCGTCCTCGGTGGGCTTCTGCATCAGGCGCTTGTAGTGGTTGTACACGGCCACGGCCATCACGCGCTTGGCCTCGTCCTGGCCCACCACGTACTGGTCGAGGTGCTCCTTGATGGCGCGGGGCTTGATGAGGTTGAACTTGGGCTGCTTGCCGGCGTCCTGGGCCTTGGCTTCTTCATCGAGGATGTGCTGGGCCTGGCCCACGCATTTCTCGCAGATGTGGGCGTTGATGCCCGAAATCATAACGGCAACTTCGCGCTTGCTCTTATTGCAAAAGGAACAGGATATTTCGGCCACGGAGGGAGGAATAGAATAGGGTGGGAGGGCTGGCGGTTGGGCAAGCGGGTTCAAAGGTACAACAACGCTAACGCCTGCGGACGGAAAAATGGTGCTGCCCGGCAAAAGCCGAAACCGGGTATTTCGTGGCTGCCGCCCGCTTAAAAGCCGAAACGCCGCACAAAGTTCATTGAATTGCGTGCCGCTGCACCCAAACAGACTACCAATTGAGGGCTAAAAGCGACGGCAAGAAAAAGGCCCCTACCGAACCAGCAGAGGCCTTTCCCATCGTCTACAAAATCCGAAAAATCCGTGATTTAGGCTTTCTTCTTTTCCAGCACCTCGTCAATCAGGCCGTATTCTTTGGCCTCATCGGCCCGCATCCAGTAGTCGCGGTCCGAGTTGTCGTGGATTTCCTGGTAGGTTTTGCCGGTGTGCTGCGCCAGAATGTCATACAGCTCCTTCTTCAGCTTGAGGATTTCGCGGGCCGTAATCTCAATGTCCGACGACTGCCCCTGCGCGCCGCCGCTCGGCTGGTGAATCATTACGCGGGCGTGGGGGAGGGCCGAGCGCTTGTTGGCCGCGCCGCCAGCCAGCAGCACCGCGCCCATCGAAGCCGCCAGGCCGGTGCAAATCGTGGCCACGTCGGGGTTCACGTACTGCATGGTATCGTAAATGCCCAAGCCGGCATACACCGAGCCGCCGGGCGAGTTGATGTACAGCAGAATGTCCTTCTTGGCATCGGCCGACTCCAGAAACAGCATCTGCGCCGTCAGGATGTTGGCAATGTAGTCGTCGACGGCCGTGCCCAGAAACACGATGCGGTCCATAATCAGGCGCGAAAACACGTCGATTTCGCGGAAGTTCTGGGGCCGCTCCTCAATCACCGAGCGGGTCATGTTGGTGGGCAGTATCATGCCGTTGCGCACCTGGCCTTCCATGTGGTTCAGGTACTGGTCCACGCCCAGGCCGCTGAGTCCCTGGCCTTTCACGGCAAACTTGCGAAATTCTTGTCTATTCAGTAATGGGTTCATTGGGAGAGAAATGTAGCGCACACTTCAGCGTGCGCGGGTGAGGTTAGAAAGACGCGTAATACCGACGAATGTTGTAGAGACGCGTACTTGCGTCTCGTCGTTGAACAACCCGGTTGCTTCGTTTAACGACGAGACGCAAATATGCGTCTCTACATCGGCCGTGCAAGCTGGTGCCCAACAAAAAAGCCCCTACTCGTCAAAGTAAGGGCTTTTCCAAAAACCTGGAGGCTGCGCAGCTATGCTTAGCTGTGCAGCGTCCGGAATTCTTCGGCCGTTACGGGCTTGTCGGTAACAACAACTTTGCCGCGCAG
>CAXTCS010000424.1:0-2666 GCA_964242365.1 uncultured Hymenobacter sp.
GCCCTGGGCCGCCGGCAGCCCGGCCGCCCAGGCCCCGGCGGGCGCCAGGGCGTGGCCCGCGGCCGCCATCGCCGCCCGGAAATCAGCCAGCGACTGGCCCGCTACGGCCGCCGCCGGGGCCGGCCCCAGCAAGTCGGCCATCGCCGCGTTCAGCATCAGAACGGTGCCATCCGGCGCCAGCACCGCGTGGGGCGCGGGCAGCGCGGCAAACAGCAGTTCAAAATCCAGGGCAAGCGGGAGAGGAGTGGGCATAAGCGGCAAGGGCAACGGAACGCGGCCGTCCGCAAACGGCTTGTATTTTCAAAGATAGGCCCGCGGCTTGGGCGCCGGAGACACCCACAACAAAAAGCCCCGGCCAATGCGGCCGGGGCTTTAAAAAAGAATGCGCAGCGCCCGACGTGCTGGGTGGCTTAGCGCTTACAGCGGGCTTTTCAGCTCTTGGGCGAAAACCTTGCGCACGTGCTCCACCTTGTGTTGCGACACGTTGGTGATGTACGGTTCGTCGGAGTGCAGGCGGTAGTAGCCCTGGTGGTAGTCCTCGGCAGGCCAGAACTTCTGAAACGGCACCACCTGGGTCACGATTTTGCCGTCGTATTCCTTCGAAGCGTTGACTTTGGCGATGGTCGTTTCCAGGATTTTCTTCTCCTCCGGCGTGCGGTAAAACGCGGCCGAGCGGTACTCCGGGCCCGAGTCGGGGCCCTGGCGGTTCAGCTGCGTGGGGTCGTGCGAGGCGGTGAAGAAAATGTCGGCCAGCGTCTGGTAGCTGATGACTTTGGGGTCGTAGTAAATCTGCACCGTCTCGGTGTGGCCCGTGTTTTTGTCCGCCACTTCCTCGTAGGTCGGGTTGGCTTTGGTGCCGCCGGCGTAGCCGCTCACCACTTGCTTCACGCCCTTTATTTCTTCAAACGCTTCTTCCTGCGCCCAGAAGCAGCCGCCGGCAAACGTGGCCGTGGCCAGGCCCGACAAGTTGGCCGGCGCAAAGCCGGCCGTGGAGCGCGGCGGGTTTTGGGCCTCGGCCGGCTGCCGCGAGCCGCAGGCAACCGTGAGGGCCAAAACACTCAGACCAGCAAAGGATTTCAATCGGTTTTTCATGGGAATAATAAAACATAAATGGTGCCGGAACCGGCAGCTTTGCCCGGTCAGACGCGGCCCGGCCGCTGGCCTTACACCCGCGCCCGCCCCGCCGCCATGCTATACGAAACCCAGCCCCGGTCTGGCTTGCGGCCCGTAGCAAAACACCCCCGAAGAGCTGTTTTCGCTAGCCCTTTCTTCTTTCATCTGGCTTCCCTCTCTTTTGGAGAGGGGTCCGCCCCGCAGGGGTCCCGTGAGGTTCCCCGGTCGCGCCGCGTACATAAACCTGAAAACTGTTCTAAATTACCAGGATAAGTATTTATTCCAACAAATTCTTCGCTTGAGGGAAATAGTGCAGTCAGTAAGCAGAAGCCTCCAAATTCTAAGCCTATTTAGGGTCCGCTTTGCATCCTTTGCTACGTATTTGCCGTAGCAGGCCGCACTGCCCTGCAACCCGACCCATGCCCCTCCAAACGCTCCTCGAAGAACCCCACATTACCATTTCCTACGACCACCTGAACGAGTGGCTGTACGCCGACTGGCACGGCGACCAGGACCTGGCCAGCGTGCAGCACGGCGCCCTGGAAATGTTGCGGCTCATGCAGGTCCAGCGCTGCCATAAAGTGCTAAACGACAACACCCGCGTAACCAGCATGTGGAGCGAAGCCGCCGAATGGGGCGGCAAAGAATGGTTTCCGGCCATGACGGCGGCGGGCCTGCGGTACTTCGCCTGGGTGTATTCCGCCAACCTCTACAGCCGCTTGTCGACCGACCTCACCCTGCAATTCACGGTCGGCAACCCGGTGGTCGCCACCTTCGACGACCTCGAAATCGCCAAATCCTGGCTGAAGCAGATGTAGCGCCGCGCCGTGCTTGAAGCTGAACCTATTTGCCGTATTTTTGTCTGAACCACAGACGCGCTCTTTATTAGCCGCGTCTGTTTTCCGCTTTCTATGGCCCTAGCTCCCACCGCTTTCACCGTTGCCACGGCCCCCGAGCCGCACCGCGTGCGCACCCGCCAAATCATCAAGGCCCACCCCGAGGTGAAGCAGCTGATGACCCGCAACCCCACCACGTTTCTCATCGGGGCCGGCTGCGTGGCCGCCCAGGTGGCGCTGGCCTACCTGCTGCGCAGCCAGGCCTGGTACTGGACCATCCCGGTGGCCTACCTGGTGGGCGCGTTTTTCTCGCACACGCTCTTCGTCGTCATCCACGAAGCGGCTCACAACCTGGTCTTCCGCAAGCTGTGGCAGAACGTGGCCACCGGCATTCTGGCCAACTTCCCGTCGATTTTCCCCACGGCCATCAGCTTCAAGAATTTCCACATCAAGCACCACGTTTTTCAGGGCGTGCACGAGCTCGACGCCGACCTGCCCGACTGGTACGAGGCCAAGCTGATTAACAATTACAGCGTCGGCAAGGCCGTGTGGCTGTTTTTCTTTCCCGTGTTTCAGCTCATTCGCACCATCCGCTGCCGCGAAATCGCGACCGTCGACCGCTACGTATTCGCCAACATCGCCGCCCAAATTGCCTTCGACGCGGCCATCGTCTACTTCTTCGGCTGGACGGCCCTGCTCTACCTGTTCCTCAGCTTC
>CAXTCS010000425.1:0-1077 GCA_964242365.1 uncultured Hymenobacter sp.
CTTAATATCCTTCTTCAAGGCCCAGGCCGTGACGGCCGGCACATACGTCAGGCACAACAACATGGCTCCGATGATGGCGAAGCTCACCGTGAGTGCCATCGGCCGAAACATTTTGCCCTCGATGCCGGTGAGCGACAAAATGGGGAAGTACACGATGAGGATAATCAGCTGCCCAAACAAGGCCGACGACATAAGCCGCGTGGCGGCGCTTTCAGTCATAGCGTCCATCGTTTCGTGGGCGGCCTGCTCGCGCTGGTGTACAAGGTGAAAGATGACGGCCTCCACGATAATCACGGCCCCGTCCACGATGAGGCCGAAGTCCAATGCCCCAAGGCTCATCAAGTTAGCTGACACGCCGAAGATGCTCATCATGCCCAGCGCGAAGAGCATACACAATGGAATCATGGTGGCCACGACTACACCGGCCCGCCAGTTGCCGAGCAGCAGGAGTAGCACCACCAGCACGATTACCCCGCCCTCCACGAGGTTGTGCTCCACGGTGGCGATGGCGCGGTCGATGAGCTTGGTGCGGTCCAGAAACGGGGTGATGGCCAGGCCGGGGGGTAGGGTTTTCTGGATTTCGGCCACCCGCACTTTCACGTTTTTGATGGTGTTTTCGGAGCTGGCGCCCTTCAGCATCAGCACCACGGCGCCCACGGTTTCGCCCTGGCCGTTGCGCGTCATGGCGCCGTAGCGCACGGCGTGGCCCATGCGCAGGGTGGCCACGTCGCGCACCAGCAGCGGGGCCCCGGCGGCGGCCTGCTTGATGACGGTTGCGCCCAAATCGTCGAGCGAAGTGGCCCGGCCCTCGCCCCGGATGAAGTAGGCGTTGGGGCCCCGCTCGATGTAGGCCCCGCCGGTGTTGGCGTTGTTGTCCTGGAGGGCGGCGTACAGCTCGGCCATCGTCACGCCGTTGGCGGCCAGGCGGGCGGGGTCCACGGCCACCTCGTACTGGCGCAGGTAGCCCCCGAAGCTGCTCACGTCCACCACGCCGGCCACGCCGGCCAGGCGGCGCTTCACAATCCAGTCCTGCACGTCGCGCAGCCGGGCCAGCGAAAACTGCTGTTCGTGGCCCGG
>CAXTCS010000425.1:1087-2663 GCA_964242365.1 uncultured Hymenobacter sp.
GTACTGGTAAATCTCGCCCAGGCCGGTGGTGATGGGGGCCATGCCGGGCGTGCCGGCCCCGGCGGCGAGGTCGGGCTCGGCGGCCTTCAGCTTTTCGGCCACCAGCTGCCGGGTTTGGTAGGTGCTCATGCCGTCGGGAAACACGACGGTAATCACCGAGAGCCCGAAGCGGGAGATGGAGCGGATTTCCGTGACGCCGGGCACCGTGCGCAGCTGCAACTCCAGCGGCACCGTGATGAGCTGCTCGACCTCCTGGGCGGCCAGCGCGGGGCTCTGGGTGATGACCTGCACCTGGTTGTTGGTCACGTCAGGAATGGCGTCGAGCGGCAGATTGGCCGCCGAAAAGCCGCCCCAGGCCACCAGCCCCGCCACGAGCAGGGCCACGAGCAGCTTGTTGCGCACGCTGGCGGCGATGATTTTTTCGAGCATTAGTTGCTGAACGAGCCCGCCCGCGGGCGGGCCGGAACTAGGTGAGGAATTTGCCCGGAAACCCGCCCCGGCCCGGCACTCCCTTAACGGAACATTCCGTGGACTGGCCTTGGCGCCAGCTTAAAATCAGCTTAAAATGGCGAGTTCGGCGGGAAATTCCACGTTCGCGGGGCGCGAATAGCCGTTAAGCTGGTGGTAAGGGGAGTAGGAAAATTGCCCAGGCCGGCTTGCTGCTGAGCGCCTTTCCTACCCCCCTCCCGCTACTATTTTTTCTTTATGCAGCTATTGGTGATGGAAGACGAGCCGGGCATTGCCCGGTTCTTGAAGCAGGGCCTGGAGGAAGAGGCTTTCCGGGTGGAGGTGGCCAGCACCGGCCCGACGGGGCTGGCCCTGGCCCAGGCGCAGCCCTACGACCTGCTGCTCGTCGACTGGATGCTGCCCGGCCTCACCGGCCTGGAAGTGTGCCGGCAGCTGCGCGCGCAACAAATTACTACCCCCCTCATTTTCCTCACCGCCAAAGACACGGTGGCCGACACCGTGGCGGGCTTGCAGGCCGGGGCCAATGACTACATCAAAAAGCCGTTTCACTTCGCGGAGCTGCTCGAGCGCATCCGGGTGCAGCTGCGGCCGGGCGCGGAGCCGCCCGAGCGGTTTGCGGTGGGCCCCATCGTGCTGGACGTGAGCACCCACCAGGTGTTTAAGCACGACGAGGAAATCGGACTCACGCAGAAGGAATTTGCGCTGCTCGAATACCTGCTGCGCCACAAGGGCAAGGTCTGCCGCCGCCAAAAAATCATCGAGCACGTGTGGGATATTCACTTCGAATACAACACCGGCGTAATTGACGTGTACATGAACGCGCTGCGCAAAAAGCTCAAGCTCAGCAAAGAAGAAGACTATCTGCAAACCATCCGCGGCATCGGCTACGTCGCCCGCGGGTGAGTAATGGGGGTAAGGAGGGAAATAAGCTTTTGGGTAAAATGGCCCGTCATGCTCATCTGGCGTCCGCTTGTCGAAGCATCTCTACCACGAGAGTAAACCAATTGTTGTAACGATGCAGTAAAGATGCTTCGACAAGCGGACGCCAGATGAGCATGACCGTTCTGTTTAGTACCCTCCTTACGCCCATTACTCCAACTACGCCCAT
>CAXTCS010000426.1:0-2625 GCA_964242365.1 uncultured Hymenobacter sp.
CCTGCAATACGCCTACCCGTCGCAGTTCCCGCTCGACGCGCTGGACGTGATGGCCGAGCGCGAAAACATCTGCAAGTACCTCGACATGCCCTTGCAGCACGGCTCCGATGCCATGCTGAAATCCATGCGCCGCGGCATCACCAAGCGCCGCACGATTGAGCTGGTCGACACCATCCGGCAGCGCGTGCCGGGCATTGCCCTGCGCACCACGCTTATTTCGGGCCACCCCGGCGAGACGGAGCAGGATTTCCGGGAAATGTACGATTTCGTGGAGCAGACGCGCTTCGAGCGGCTGGGCATTTTCACCTATTCGCACGAGGAAAACACGCACTCGCACACCCTCATCGACGACGTGCCCGCCGAGTTGAAGCAGGAGCGCGCCGACGCCATCATGGAGTTGCAGCAGGGCATTTCGATGGAGCTCAACGAAGCCCGCGTCGGCCAGACCTACAAGGTGCTGTTCGACCGCAAGGAAAGCGGCCATTTTGTGGGCCGCACCGAGTTCGACTCGCCCGAAGTGGACAACGAAGTGCTGGTGCCGGTGGAAAAAGACACGTTTGTGCGCCTGGGCGATTTCGCAAACGTGAAAATCACCTCGGCCACGGACTTCGATTTGTACGGCACGCTGGTCTGATTTTTCGCACAGAGTTCACAGAGTTAAAGGAGTTTTAAACCTCTGCGCAACTCTGTGAACTCTGTGCGCCCATTTTTTTAGACTTTTGCGACGCGAAGCGGTTTGCTTCGGCACCCACGCACGCCCAATGCCCAGCACCACGATTTCCTACGCCGCCACCGGCGCCTTTTCCGGTCTGCTGACCGACTACATTTCCCAGAAGCCCGCGCTCGCTCCCTTCTACAACCGCTGGCCCGCGCTGGAAAACTTCGCCGCCCAAATCGAAGAGAAAAAGGCCGCTTACCCGCCCGAAGCCCGCCAGCGCCTGGTGGCCGCCCTGCGCGCGCAGTACGGCGCCGCGCCCGCTCCGGCCATCGAGGCCAGCATCCAATTGCTGGAGAAGGAAACCACCTTCACCGTGACCACCGGCCACCAGCTCAACCTGCTCACCGGGCCGTTGTATTTCATCTACAAAATCGTGTCGGCCATCAAGTTGAGCCGGCAATTGAAGGCCGCGTACCCGCAACACGATTTCGTGCCGGTGTACTGGATGGCCACCGAAGACCACGATTTCGCCGAAATCAACCACTTCTCGCTGTTCGGCAAAACCTACGCCTGGGACGCCGCCCACACCGGCGGCCCGGTGGGCCGGCTCCCGCTCGACGGCCTCGCCGAGCAGCTGCTCAGCCAGCTGCCGCCCGAGGTGCCGGCTGCCTTCCACGAGGCCTATTTGGGGTCCAAAACCCTGGCCGAAGCCACCCGCCGCCTGGCCGATGCGCTGTTTGGCGAGTTCGGGCTGGTGACGCTCGACGCCGACCGGCCGGCGCTGAAACAGGCCCTGGTGCCGCTGCTGGAGCGGGAAATCCGCGAGCAGGCGTCCAACGCCGCCGTGCAGGCCGCCAACGCCCGCCTCACGGCCGCCGGCTACAAGCCGCAGGTGTACTCGCGGCCCATCAACCTGTTTTTCATCACCGCCGAAGGCCAGCGCGAGCGCCTGGAGCCCGACGCCAGCGGCGCCGACTGCGTGGAAGTCACCATCCGCAACACGGCCAAATGCCACAGCCAGGCCGAATTGCTGGCCCTGGCCCGGCAGCACCCCGAGCAGTTCAGCCCCAACGTGGTGCTGCGGCCGGTGTACCAGGAACTGCTGCTGCCCAACCTGGTGTACATCGGCGGCGGGGCCGAAGTGGCTTACTGGTTCCAGCTGAAGGACGTATTTGCGGCCTTCGGCGTGCCCTACCCCATCGTGTTGCCGCGCAACTCGGCCGAGTACATCAGCCGCGCCATCGCCGGCAAGCTGAAGAAGCTGGGCCTGACTTCGCTCGAAATATTCCGCCCGCTGCCCGAGCTGAAAAAGCAGGTGGGCGCCGCCCTAGGCCAGGAAGAAATCAGCCTGCACGCCCAGCAGCAAGCCCTGGCCGCCGCCTTCCAGCAAGTGCAGGACGTGGCCCAGCGCCTCGACCCCACCCTGGTGAAAACCGTGGCCGCCGAAGCCCAAAAAGCCGCCGCCGGCCTCGCCGGTCTCGAAAAGCGCCTCAGCAAAGCCGCCGAAACCAAGCACGAAACCGCCTACGCGCAGCTCGCCGCCCTCAAGGAAAAGCTCTTCCCCAACGGCGGCTTGCAGGAGCGCAGCGAAAACGTGCTAAGCGTGCTGATTAACAACCCGGAATTCATTCAGCAACTGCTGGAGGCCTTTGAGCCGCTGGCGCTGGAGTTCACGGTGCTGGAGGAGGAGTAAGAAGTATAGACCAGCTTACCACCCGGGCGGTTAGGCAACCAAATTCCCCGCTTCCTCATCTAAGCAGCTAACCGACTGGCATTCTGCCTGTGGCGCCTTACCCTTCCTGCGTTTGAGACTCGTCCTGCTATTCGCTTTCTTGGTGCTATTTGCGGCCGCGGCAGTGGCTCAGCCAATCAGCGGCCACATTACGAACGCCAAAACCCACGAGGCATTGCCGTTTGTAAACATCGGTGTCGTGGGCAAGGCCTGGGGCACAGTGGCTAAGGAGGAG
>CAXTCS010000427.1:0-2587 GCA_964242365.1 uncultured Hymenobacter sp.
CGGGCTGGCCCTCGGCGGCCGTGGGCACGTTCGGCGGCTTCGTGTCGGTGATTGACGTGGTGAGCAGCACCGGCGGCAAGTACCGCCTGCTGGTGCGCCCCGCCCAGCCCCACGCCCAGGACAAGCGCTGGCCCCGGCAACTCCGCCTGGGCTCGGGCGTGCAGGGCTGGGTGATTCTGGATTCGGTGCCGGTGTGGTACGAAATCTGGCGGCAGCTCAACGGCTTTCCGCCCACCCTGCAAACCGAGCCGGACGAGGCCCCGGTGAAGGCGAAGTGAGGTTGTTCAGCGGGTTGCCTCACCCCTGAACAACTGCCCCGCAATTCCATAAATTAAGATGCTCCCCACCCGCCACCGTATTTCCTGCCGCCGCTGGCCGCTGCCAGGGCTACTGCTTGTGGCCCTGGCGTGCCCGGCACTGGCCCAGAGCCCGGCCCTGCCCGCCCGCCGCGCGGGCCTGGAAAAAGCGCCGCGGCAAACCACGCAATTAGCCGTAACCCGGCCTGGCGACACCGCCAAGGTGTTTTCGCTGCAACACCTGGCCGATTTGGTGTTGGCCAACCATCCCATCGTGAAACAGGCTGCCCTGCTCAGCGACGAGGCCCGCAGCCAGGTGCTGCAAGCCCGCGGCGGCTTCGACCCCAAGCTGGCCGCCGGGTTCGACCGCAAGCTGTTTGGCGGCACCGGCTACTACAACAACTGGGGCAACGAGCTGAAAATTCCGCTCTGGCCCGGCGGCATCGACCTCAAAGCCAGTTACAACCGCTCCGTGGGCACCTACGTGAACCCCGAAAGCCGCACCCCGCTCAACGGCCTGGCCGGCGTGGGCTTGTCGGTGCCCATCGGCCAGGGCCTGCTCATCGACGCCCGCCGCAGCACCCTGCGCCAGGCCCGCGTGCTGCAAACCGCCGCCGAGGCCGACCGCGTGAAGCAAATAAACGAGGTGTGGCTGCAAGCCGCCAAAGACTACTGGACCTGGTACTACACCTCCCGGCAGGTGGCCCTCATCCGGGAGGGCGTGGCCCTGGCCGACCGGCGCTTTCGGGGCACGGCCCGCCGCGCCCGGCTGGGCGACCAGGCCCCCATCGACTCGGTGGAGGCCCAAATCACGGTGCAGGACCGCCAGGTGCAGGCCGAACAGCTGGAGGTAGACCTGCAAAACGCCCGCCTGCTGCTCTCCAACCACCTCTGGACTCCCGGCGGCCAGCCCGCCGAGCTGCCCGCCTACGCCGTGCCGCAAGCCCCCGCCCTCGACACCGTGAGCCGGGCCGAGCTGGCCCGCCTCGCTGACCTGGCCGCCACCCAGCACCCCACCCTGCGCAAGCTGGAAGCCAAAATCAGCCAGCTCGGCATTGAGGAGCGCTACCGCCGCGAGTTGCTCAAGCCCAAGCTCAACGTGAGCGGCGTGCTGCTCAGCCAAGGCAATTTCTACCGGCCCGAAGTGCCGGCCTCCTACAATTTTGGCATGGACAACTACAAGCTGGGCGTCGATTTTGCCTTTCCGCTGTTTCTGCGCGCCGAACGCGGCAAGCTGCAATACACCCGCATTCAGCAGCAGGAAACCCGGCTGGAGCGCCAGCAAAGCCAGCGCACCATCGTCACACAGGTCAACGCCGTGTACAATACGCTGCAAGCCTACGCGCGCCAGCTCCTGCTACAAGCCCAAACCATTGCCAACCAGCGCGTTTTGCTCCAGGCCGAGCTGCAAAAATTTGAGCTGGGCGAAAGCACCATTTTCCTCATCAACGCCCGCGAAACCAAGCTCACCGACCTGCGCCTCAAGCAGGAAAGTCTCCGCGCCAGCTACGAAAAGGCGCGGGCCGAGCTGTACTACTACGCCGGCACGCGGGCGGTGGGACAGTAAACGAGTACCCCGAAGTTTTACTTCGGCCCGCTCGAACGTCAATCGTTCAACGCGGGCCAGGCCGGCTAGCTCAGCGGCTCTTTGGTGCCGACGGCCGGTTTTTCGCCAGCGCGGCCAGTAGCTGGCTGGCCAGTTCGGCCGGCGTGTTGGTGATGGACAAGCGCAACGCATAAACCGGCTGCTCCAGCGTTGCCAGTTGCGATTCAAGCATATTCGAGTGCATATAATGGCCCTTGCGCCCGCCCATGCGTGCCAGCAGCAGCTCTTTGGGGCCGTCGGGAAAAACCAGTGCAAGGGTTTCGCGGATTCACTTTGCAGGGTGGTGCGGTAGGCTTCTTTCAGGGCCGAGCCGAGCACGCCGCCAGCACGGCCCCACCGGCTAGCGCCCACTCGTGCAGCTTCGTGGCCAGCGTGGCCAGCCAGCCGCGCCGGTCCTCGTCGGTGAGCGGGGTGCCGCGGCTCATCTGCTCAATGTTGGCTTTCGAGTGAAGGTCATCGGCATCGTAGAACGGCAGCTTGAGCTGCTGGGCCAACTGCTGGTCCACGGTGGTTTTGCCGCAGCCCGACACGCCCATGACGATGAATAGCATATGCAAAGAAGGGCTTATAGCTGGGGCTGCACCTGGCCGCTCATCTCGCGGCAGTAGGTGATGAAGTCGGTGTTGACGGGCTCCAGGCCGCCTTCGCGCATTTTGGTGGCCACCTGGCCGCGGTGGTAGCTGGC
>CAXTCS010000428.1:0-2575 GCA_964242365.1 uncultured Hymenobacter sp.
ACCCGGACTACCTCGAAAACACCTTCCTGATGTTCTGCACCGAGCAGGGCACCGTGAAAAAGACGCCGTTGGAGGCCTATTCGCGTCCCCGTACCGCGGGCATCAACGCCATCACCATCAACGAAGGCGACCGGATTCTCGACGTGCAATTGCTCGCTCCCAATTCGGAAGTGGTGCTGGCGTCGCGGTTTGGGCGCGCGGTACGCTTCAACGAGTCGAAAGTGCGTTCGATGGGCCGGGCCGCCGCCGGGGTGCGCGGCATCAGCCTTTCCGAAACCCCCGGCGACCGGGTGGTGGGCATGGTTTGCCTCGCCGACCCGGCGCAGGAGCTGCTCGTGGTGAGCGAGAACGGCTACGGCAAGCGCAGCGCCCTGGACGAGTACCGGGTGACCAACCGGGGCGGCAAGGGCGTACGCGCCATGAAGCTGACCGACAAAACCGGCAACCTGGTGGCCATCAAGGACGTGAACGACACCGATGACCTGATGATTATCAACAAATCGGGCATCACCATTCGCCTGCGCATGAGCGACTTGCGCACCATCGGCCGCGCCACCCAGGGCGTGCGCCTGATAAAAATCGGTGGCAACGACGAAATTTCCTCCGTGGCCAAAGTGGCGGCCGAAGAGGAGAAAGACGACGCTGGCGTTGAAGCGATGCTTACTAGCAACGGCAGTCCGGACGGCTTGGAAGCCCACAGTCTCGCCGCCGGGGGCGGGCCCGAAAACCTTGTCGCCGGGGCCGGTGGCACAGAAGATGAAGCGGAAGAAGCCGACTTGGCATAATTGCTGAATAGGAGCGGGGCGGTCCATTTGGGCCGCCCCGCTTAGTTTTGACGAAACCAATTCGGGAACCGCCCGTTTTTGTTACGGCACCTTTTTTGTTTCCACCACTTTTCCATCTCTTCGCCTTGGGTGCGGCGGTTATTTTCTAAACCCCCCGTTCAAGGCATATTCCCGAACTTATGAAGAAGACTTTTTTGACGCTTGCCGCCGCCGCTGTATTCGCCGCGGGCTTGCCTACGGTGGTTTCGGCCCAGACCTCGGCCGTCACCAACGCCATTCTGAATCAGCGCACCGGTTTGCTCGACAAGGCCCGGGCGGATATCGACAAGGCCATTGTGAACGAAAAAACCAGTGGGAAAGCAAAAACCTGGTACACCCGTGGCGAAGTTTACCAAGGCATGCTGGAGAGCCCCATCTACAGCAAGCAGCTTCAGCCCGGCGAGGGCCTGCAAAAAGCCTACGAATCGTACGCCAAGACGATTGAGCTGGACACCAAAGACGGCGAATTTGGCAAGCAGGCCGTTCCGAAGATGGACAATTTGTACGGCCGCGCTTTCAACGATGCCGTAAATAGCTACAATGCCAAGGAGTACGACAAGGCCATTGCCAGCTACAAACTAGCTTCGCAGATTAAGCCCCAGGATACCACAGCCGTCCTGTACTCGGCTTATGCTTCCGAAGCCAAACAGGATTTTGCAGGCGCCAAAGCCAGCTACAATCAGTTGCTGGGCATGAACTATAAGTCGGTGACGCTGTACTCGCGGCTGCTCCAAATGGCCAAACAGCAAAAGGACGATGCCGAAGCCGCAAAAGTCCTGAAAGAAGCGTTGGTTGCTTATCCAACCAATAAAATGTTTATGCTCGAAGACCTGAACCTGTCATTGGCCAGTGGCAAAGGGGGGGACGCACTGGAGAAAATCAATAAATCGATTGCCGCCGACCCCAGCAACTCCAACCTGTACGCAGTTCGAGGTTCGATGTATGACCAGCAAAAAAAGTCCGACCTAGCTGTTGCTGATTACCGCAAAGCTGTGGAGTTGGACCCGAATAATTTTGACGCGCAGTTCAACCTGGGCGTTTACAACTATAACAAGGCAGCCGATGCTTACACTAAGGCCAGCAAAATGGACCTGAAGACGTATCAAACTTCGGGCAAGAAGTTTGAGGTCGAAGGCAAGAAGTATTTTGAAGCCTCAGTGCCGTATTTCGAAAAAGCACTCCAGCTTCAGCCGGAAGACCGTAACTCGCTTGTTTCGTTGCAGAAAGTCTACTTCCGGCTTGGTCGTACCGCAGATTCTGAGCGCTTGAACGCCAAGCTTCAGTCACTCAATAAAAAATAGAGCGCCGTTTTATTTGATGCTTCCCAGTGAGAATAGAAGGGCCCATCCGCATTTGCGGATGGGCTTTTTTGGTGGAGCCAAGATAATTTCGCTTTACAATTTAACATAATATAAATTATAGGACACCAAAGAAGCGTATTTCAGGGTAACTGTAAGCAACGAAAAACCGGCCGTTTTTTCGTTGCAGCGATACAAAGTTACCGGAGTTATTGAATTTCCAAACAGCCGATTATAAAAAAATCCAAGAATCAAAAAGATTCTTGGATTAATTCACGTATCCAAACACCATGCCAGTATATAGCGGTTTATACGGGCGGCGGCAATTCCTTCGGCGCTTTCGCAATGGCTTTCAGTATCTTGTGTTTGTACCAATGCGTCCGAGGCCAGGAACCAATGAGCTTGTACATCTTGATAGCATCCGCGTCGCACGTCATATAAACCAGATAAGCC
>CAXTCS010000429.1:0-2568 GCA_964242365.1 uncultured Hymenobacter sp.
AAGGCCCAGCGCGTGGTGCTGGCCGGCGACCACCAGCAGCTGCCGCCCACCGTGAAAAGCGAAAAAGCCGCCCGCGACGGCCTGCGCGAAACGCTGTTTGAGAAAGGCATCAAGCGCCAGCCTGAGGCCAGCCGCATGCTGCAGGTGCAGTACCGCATGCACGAGCAGATTATGCAGTTCAGCTCCGAGCAGTTTTACGAGGGCCGGCTGGTGGCCGCGCCCACCGTGGCCCACAACGGCCTGGAGGCCTACGACTTACGCTTTACCCCCGATTTGCCAGTCGAGTTTCTGGACACGGCCGGCTTTGGCTTTCAGGAGATTACCATCCCGGAGAGCCGCTCCACGGCCAACCCCGAGGAGGCCGACCTGCTGCTCAAGCGCCTGGCCCAATTGCTGGAGCCCTACGACGCGCCCGACCACGAAAGCGACCCGCTCAGCATCGGCGTGATTGCCCCCTACCGCGCCCAAATCAACTACTTGAAGGATGCGGTGGAGGAAAATGACGAGCTAAGCGGCCTCCTGCTGCACCGCCAGCTGAGCGTGGGCACCGTGGACTCGTTTCAGGGCCAGGAGCGCGATATTATTGCTATCTCCCTGACGCGCAGCAATTCGCACGGCGAAATCGGCTTCCTCTCCGACATCCGGCGCATGAACGTGGGCATGACGCGGGCCCGCAAAAAGCTGCTGCTCGTGGGCGACTCGTCCACGCTGGGCTCGCACCCCTTTTACAAAGCTTTTTTGGAATACGTGGAGCGCGTGGGCGGCTACCGCACCGCCTGGGAGCTGCAGGATTAGGTTTTTCCTGAGCTAAAAAAGAACGTCATGCTGAACGCAGGGAAGCATCTCTACTGCTTCCTCCAACGAGGTGGTAGAAATGCTTCCCTGCGTTCAGCATGACGTTCTTTTTATACTGTATTTTTCTTTCCAGCCTATGGCAGGTCAATCACCGACTCGGTGTGCGGGGCGTCCGACTTGGTATTCACGAAGTGTTTTTCGGGCTTGTCGAAGTCCGAGATGATGAGCTGCTTGCCTTTGAGCAGCACTTCGGCGGGCTGGTCGAGGCGGCCGTTGGCGCCGTCGGTGTCGCCATTGCGGGCTAGCGTCGTGTGGGCGTTGGTTTTGAGGTCAACGATTTCGATGGCGTTTTGGCGCGAGTTGCAGAGGTAGGCCTTGTCGGTGGCGCGGTCGACGATGAGGCCGTCGATGCACGGGATTTTAGCGCCCGGCACCGGCACTACCTCCTGCTTGGCGAGGCTACCATCGGGCTTGAGGGTGACGCGGTAGAAGCTGCCATCGCCGAAGGAACCGGTGTAGAAGCGGCCCTGGCTATCGTAGTCGAGCCCATCGGCCCCGTTGTCGACGCCCGTTTCGTTCACGGTCGTTGTGAACATGGCCAGCACGTGCGGGTCCTTGGTTTTGGGCTTGAGGTGCACGGGCCCTTTACTCAGCTCGGCCAGGGTGAAGTGGAAAATAGCGCTGCCCTTGTCGTTGTTGGGCAGGTCCCACTGGCTGTCGGTCACGTAGATAGTGTTGCCCTTCCACACCACGGCATTGGCCAGGGCGAAGTTGTCGACCACCGTTTCGATGGCGCCGGGCTTGCCGCCCGTCATGCGCACCCGCATCAGGCGCGATTTGAAATCTTTACTGTTTTCGTATTGATTTTCAGCGTAATACAGGTTGCCGTCGGGCCCAAAAGCCAGGTCCATCGGCGTGGCTTTCTTGGTGGTGGGCTCGGGCGGCAAGCGCCGGATAAAGGGCTTGTAGCCAGTAGCCGTCAGCTCCACTATCTGGGCCGGATACTTGTTATCGGCTAGGTTGGGCACCGACAAAAACACGCGGCCATCGGGAGCCAGAACCAGGCCGTCGGGGGTGTTGAGCGAGTCGGGGAAGGTAGCCAGCAGGCGCGGCGTGGCGCCTTGGGCCGTGGTGTCGGCGGTGGTAGCCGCCGCGTCGGTGGCTTTGGCCGCCTTTTGCTCGGCCGACTGCTGGGGGCCGCAGCTGGCCAGCAGGCTGCCGCCCGCCAGCACCGCCGCGAGCGCGAATGCTTGATTTTTCATGAAACTTTCATTTGTTTAGGCTGACTGTCAGCGCTGTGCAGGCTGGGGTTTACGGCTTACCAAGCTGGAGGTTATCTATTTTTAGCGCAGCCCCCTGGGGCGCACATGGGCGCGCCTGTTACCTTTGCGGCTCCACTAACCCACCTCTTCCGCATGGCCGCCATTGCCCAGAATTCCGTCGTAACCCTGACCTACGACCTTTCCGTAACCGACGAAAATCAGCAGAAAGTATTAGTTGAGCAAGCCGAGGCCGATGAGCCGATGGTTTTCCTCTTTGGCCACAGTGGCCTGCCCGAAGAGTTTGAGCAGCAGCTGAATGGCAAAAACCCAGGCGATGCCTTCAACTTCTCGCTCACGCCCGAGCAGGGCTACGGCGACTACGACCAGCAAGCCGTAGTAGATATCCCGAAGCAGGTATTCGAAATCGACGGCCAGATTGACGGCGAGATGCTGCAAGTGGGCAACTACCTGCCCATGGCCGACAACGAAGGCCACCACATGCAAGCCAAAG
>CAXTCS010000430.1:0-2551 GCA_964242365.1 uncultured Hymenobacter sp.
AACAGGTTTTTCTGGGCCTCGCCGAGGCTGCGGCAGCTCAGGTTTTTCTGCATCAGGTCCTGGTCGAGCCCGGTCATCACGATGGTGATGAACATGCCCGAGGCAAACTGCTTCCAGAAGAATTTATCGTCCCGAAAATCCGAGAAATACACCTGCGACATCGGGCTTTCGCGCACCGTGCTGACGAGCTGCTTGAACGAGTAGTTCAGCGCGTCGGCCATGAAGTAGATGCTCAGCCCCACGCAGCTCAGCATGGCCAGCGTCTGGAAGGTGTCGGTCCAGAGGATGGTTTTGAGCCCGCCCCGAAACGTGTAGAGGTAGATGAACAAGATGCTGACCACCACCGTGACGGCAAACGGCACGCCCATCTTGTCGAACACCGCCAGCTGCAACACGCCCGCCACCAGGTACAGCCGCAGGGCCGAGCCCAGCGACCGCGAAATCAGGAAAAACAACGCCCCGGTTTTGTAGCTCCAGTAGCCAAACCGCTGCTCCAGATACGAGTAGATGCTCACCAGCCGCAGCCGGTAGTACAGCGGCAGCAGCACGGTGCCAATCACCACGTAGCCCGCCACAAAGCCCAGCACCACGGCCAGGTAGCTCCAGCTTTTGCCGTACACGTTGCCCGGCACCGAGATGAAGGTGACGCCCGAGAGCGAGGTGCCAATCATGGCAAAGGCCACCATGTACCACGGCGCGTTGCGGTTGGCAACAAAAAAACTCTCGCTCGTGGCCCCCCGCGAGGTGAGGATGGCAATGATGATGAGAACGACAAAATAGCCCGCAACCAGGCTCAGCACTAATGTTGGCGACATGTTAATTAGCTATTAGCCACAAGCTGTTAGCCGTTAGCTTTTTTTGCTACAACTCAGCATAAGGCACAAAGCTAACAGGAAGCTGCCCGCGCGTCAGTTGCCTGGTATGGGCCCTGCCGTGGCCGGCGCTACAAGAAGCTACCAGCTAACGGCTCAAAAGAAAGCCCTATGCCCAGTCGCGCCAGCGCAGCACCTCGCCCACGGCGGGCGCGTGCAGCTCGCCGCGCAGCATGCCGCCGGCCGCCACTTCGCTCAGTTGGCGCAGGGGTTCCGAGGCCGGCTCGTCCGACAAATCGAAGGTGCCGTAGTGCATCGGCACCACGTGGCCGGCCCGCAGCACGTTGGCGGCCTTGGCGGCTTCGTGCGGGTTCACGTGGCTTTGGGCCATCATATAGGCCGGTTTATAAGCGCCGATGGGCACCAGCACGATGTCGAGGGGGCCGAAGCGCTGCTCGATGGCCTCGAAATGGTCGGCGTAGGAAGTGTCGCCGGCGAAGTAAATCAGCTTATCGGCCGCTTTAATCAGGAAGCTGCCCCAGAGCACTTTGTTTAGGTCGCTAAGGCCCCGGCGGTGCCAGTGCGAAGCGGGCAGGTAGGTGATTTCGAGGGGGTTTTCGGGCCCTAAATCGTACCGTTGCCACCAGCCTGCTTCCTGCACCGGCAGGCCCGGCGCCATGCCGCGCAGCAGCGGCGCCATGCGCAGCGACGAGAGCACCCGCATGTGCGGGTTTTGCGCGGCCAGCAGCTGGATGGATTTTTCGTCCAGGTGGTCGCGGTGGCCGTGCGAGAGCAGCAGGTAATCGATGCTCCGAATGGCTTCGGGCGGGCAGGGGAGGGCGTGGCGACGCCGCAGCCCGAACGACGAAAACAACACGGGGTCAAACAGCAGCGACACGCCGGCCACGCGCAACAAAAAGCTGGCGTGCCCCAGCCACACCAGCATGTCTTCGGTGGCCGCGAAGGCTGCCGTGCAGTCCACCACGGCCGGCACCCAGGTATCGCGCTTTTTCTCTTCCTTCTGCGGGTTGGCCGAGAGCTGCCATTTCAGCAGCGTCGCAAAGCCGGGCTCAAACAGCTCCTCGCCGTTGGCAAACTCACTGCCAACGAGCTTGTTGCCGGGGTAGCCCGGCCGCACGGTGGGCAAGGCGTCGTTGCGGAGGTAGGAAATGCGTTGGGCCATCGGGATAATCAAAAATGAAAAATTAAAAAATGGCGATAATCAAAAGCTGCCTGCCCTGATTTTTAACTTTTAATTTTCCATTTTTAATTGACGCCCCCGCGTTAGCTGCGCCGGATTTCGTCTTTCAGGTGCTCAATCAGCTGCACGAACTCCGGCTTGGCCTGGATGCCCGGCTGCCAGGCCAAACCCATCTCAGCGAGGTTGTACTGGTGCTTTTTGTTGACGGTAGCGCCCGCCAGGCACTGGCCGGCGGCATCGCGTTCCGGGGCCAGCAGCCAGAGCGTATCCGAAAGGGCGGTGGTGGTGGCCAGGTCGTGCGACACGATAACGACGGTGTTCAACTCGTCGGACGAGGTTACTTCCAGAATGATTTTTTTAACCTCGTCAATCATCGCAATGTCGAGGCCGGAAAAAGGCTCGTCCAGAATGATGAGGTGCTCGGAGCAGAGCAGCTGCTGGGCAATGGCCGCCCGCTGGCGCTGCCCGCCCGAGAGCTGCGCGGGGTACTTGCGGCGGTGCGGGGCCAGGTCGAAACGGGCGAGCATTTCCTCCGACC
>CAXTCS010000431.1:0-2548 GCA_964242365.1 uncultured Hymenobacter sp.
TGCGCTTGAGGCGGGCCTCGGTGTAGCGCATGGCGGCCGGCGAGTCGCCGTCGACCGAGCCAAAGTTGCCCTGGCCGTCCACCAGCGGGTAGCGCAGGCTCCAGTCCTGGGCCATGCGCACCATGGTGTCGTACACGCTGCTGTCGCCGTGCGGGTGGTACTTGCCCAGCACCTCGCCCACGATACGGGCCGATTTTTTGTAGGATTTGTTGTAGCCCACGCCCAGCTCGCTCATGCCGTAGAGCACGCGCCGGTGCACGGGCTTCAGGCCGTCGCGCACATCCGGCAGGGCCCGGGAGATGATGACCGACATCGAGTAGTCGATGTACGCGCCCCGCATCTCGTCTTCGATGTTTATCGGAATGATTTTTTCGCCTTCCGCCATTGAGGGGGTTGATAGGCGACCCAAAAACCCCTCGAAAAAGGGAGGTTTAAGCCGCAGGGTGAATAGTTCTTATTGTGCGTGCGAAGATACAACAAAAAGGCCGCAACGGCAAGCGCTGCGGCCTTTTTTGAGGGTTTTGGCCGGGCTAGCGCAACGGCTTGCTGCGGTCGCTGGCGTTGGTGCCGGACTTCGAATTATAGGTCTTGATTTTCTCGCCAATGGCCGGATTTTGCTTTTTGTACCACGGCTGGCCGCGGTATTTCACGCCGCTGTGCAGGTGCACCTTGCGCACGTGGCACGACTCAATGGGGCAAGTGCGGCAACTGGCCACGGCGAGCAGCAGCAAACACGGAATCAGGCGGAGAAACGGCTTCATGAAGCAAAGGTAACGCTGTGCTTTATGGGGAATGAGGAATTGTCGTTGCAGGCCCGCAGGCCGGGGCACCCGAAGGTCAGCGGCCCCGCAACGACAATTCCTCATTCCTCATTAAATATTGAAAGCGGTGAGTACCCCCACGGAATCGGCTGTATCTGAGGAAACTGGTCCGCGCCGTCAGAACGGCCCTTTCAGGTCCTTCACCACTTTCTGCAAGCCCCTGACGACACTCTCCAACTCTTTCAGCTCGCGCCCAATTTTCTCCGCTGCTTCACCGTCCTCTTCCAACTCCCCTACCAAATTGAGCTTTTTGCTGATATGCCCTAACACAACAGAAACAATCTTCACAGTAACCTCAGCGGACTTTTTCATACGAGTGATTAAACGACTACCGGCTATAAGCCGGTGGATTTAGCTTCGGCTAAAGCCAACTGAAGTTGCAAAGAAACAACAGACGCTTCGACTTGTGGAACGTTCTTTTTTCAGATTGAGCGAAAGCCTTCGCCTGTAGGCGAGGAATTTGCTCCCAGAATCTGACATTAATAGTTTAAAGAGCGCAGCGTCAGTCATTTCCGTCCCACTCGGCCAGGAAGCGCGCCACGTACCCTTCCATGTACGCGTGGCGTTGCTCGGCTACCTGGTGGGCGGCGGCGGTGTGCAGCCGGTCTTTGAGGTGCAGGAGCTTTTCGTAAAAATGGTTGAGCGTGGGCGCGGTATTCTGCTGGTAGCTGGCGAAGCTGGCGTGGGCCACGGGCGCGATGGCGGGGTCGTGCAGCGGCCGGCCTTTGTGCCCGCCGTAGGCAAACGCACGGGCAATGCCGATGGCGCCGATGGCGTCGAGCCGGTCGGCATCCTGCACCAGCGCGGCCTCAAGGGAGGAAACCGGCGTTTCCACGCCCAGACCCTTAAAAGACACCTCACGAATAATGGTTTCGACGCGGGCAATCAGCGCTTCCGCCGCGTGCTGGCTGCGCAGCCACGCCCGCGCCGCGCGGGGGCCGGCTTCGTAGTCGCCGCCGTGAAATTTCCAGTCGGCGATGTCGTGCAGCAAGGCGCCCAGCTCGGTGGTTTCGCGGTCGGCTTCGGGCGCGGCCAGGGCGAGGCGGCGGGCCATCAGCCACACCCGGCGGATGTGGGCCCAGTCGTGGCCACTGCCCTCACCGGCAAATTTTTCTTCAATAAAGCGGGCGGTCGCGGTAATCAGGTCCAAAACAAGCAGCGGATTAAGTAAATTTAAATTCGTTGACGCAGGCAAACGGGAATAAAAAACCTCACGAGCCGCCGTTGGCAACCAGCCAGACAGCACCGCTGAGCCCTAAAAACCCAAAATAACTCAGAATGGACCCGCAATTTAGCCGCCTCAACGGCCCGTGAGCCCACCGCAGGGGTTTATTTTCGCAGTCAATAACCTGCCGTGCTGCCCTTCGTGACCGCCCCAGGCCGTTTCTTCGCGTTTTATTGCTTGCTATGAAATCCATAATTTCCCGCCACCTTCTCGTTTTTTCGCTGCTCCTGCCGCTGGCCGCCACGCCCCAGCTGGTCGCCGCCCAAACCCCGGTGGCCACTCCCCCAGCGGCCGACACTACCCACAAGTACGAAAACCCCAGCGGGGTGCCCACGGCCAACCGGAAGCCCTTCTTCAAAAGCAAGGGATTTCGGGCCGCCGTGGTGCCGGCGGTCGTCGGTCCGGCCTGGGTGTAGCCCTGGGTGAAGGCGAACGTACCGGCCGAGGCGCCGTACTGCAGCACGTCCGCCGCAATCCGTCGATACTCCGCGCCGAACTTGAG
>CAXTCS010000432.1:0-2529 GCA_964242365.1 uncultured Hymenobacter sp.
GATTTGTTGTGATTTGAAATGCATTTTCCTCCCTATTAAAGTACTGCTGCGGAAAGTTTACTTCATCTTGAGATTCACGCGGTTTAAATGCCAGCAAATAATATACTACTGCCAAACCACCCAGCCCAACAATGCAAAGGATGTTGCCGCCCTTCAGGTGGTTCAAGAACAATACGAAGCCCAGCACACTAACAATGCCGTACACCTTCTCGATTTTCGGCAGCATTATGTCGTACAGGAAGCTCTTCTTGGGTTCGGTCATTTCCATCACTACTTCCCGAAAATAGCCACCGAAGTTGTTTGGCCCGGCCGAATGCTGAAATTGCGCACGTCGGTAAACTTGCTGGCCGTGCTGCTTTTGGTGCGGAAAACCAGGCGATAGGCGCCCGGCTGCATGGGCAGGTTTAGCTTGCTGCCGGTGCCTTCGGGCAGGGTGTAAATCCAGGTTTGGGACTCGTCGTTGTTCAGTTGATAGATGCTGCCGTAGCCTTTCAAATCGGTGGTGATGTTGAGGGTGCCGGGGGCGGGGTAGGTGACGGCGATTTCCTGCCCTTGCCGGAGGGCGAGGCGGCGGGTGATGCGCGGCAGCGTGAGCACCTCGACTTCGTAGCTGCCGGCCAGCAGCTTTTGCCGGGTGCCAAACGGGTAGGCGGCCACCGTGGCGCCGGCGGGGGTGCGCACCACGGCCTGCACGGTGCCGTAGGGGTTGGGGGTGAGGGGCGGGTTTTGGAGCCAGAGCTGGCCCTGCGGGGTTTTGTAGGTGAGCACGTTGGCCTTGCCGGGCCGGATGACGAGGTTGGCCTGGCGCACGGGCGGAACGGTGTTTATCACCAAATCGTAGCTTTGGAGGGCGTCGATGTCGAGCACGTCGGCCCGGCCCTGGGCGTCGCGGTAGTGCACGTAGTTGTACTCGGGCTGCCCGGTTACGTTGTTGACGAGCGTCATGTTCACGTTGCTTTCCACGGGGCGGCCGTCGGCATCGGTCAGGTTGATGCTGACGGTGGTTTTGCTCAGGGTTTGGGCAATGACGTCGTCCATCACCGTGCGGAAGGTTTTTACTTCGGCGGCGTTGTAGTACTGGCCCAGGCAGTCGAGCTGCTTGCCGAAGTCGCGCTCGGCGCCGATGCCGATGACGAAGGGCTTCAAAAACACGCGCTTGCGCTGCAAGGCCACGGAGGCCGCGCAGGGGTCGCGGTTGCACGATTCGAGGCCGTCGGTAATCAATAGCAGCACGTTGCGCGACGATTTATCGGTGGGGAAGTCGTTGGCCGATTGCTCGAGCGCGTACGTGATGGGCGTGTTGCCCTGGGCCTTGAGCGTGGTGAGCCGGGCCTTGATGGCCTTGGCGTTGCGCGGGGCAAACGGCACTTCGAGGCGCGAGTCTTCGCAGTTCTTGTCGGCGTTGGCGAACTGGTGGCCGTACACGCGCAGGCCCAGCTCCAGGTTGGGGTAGGCGTTGAGCGAATCGACCATTTTGCCCAGCATGTGCTTGGCCACGTTCCAGCGCGACTGGCCTTCCCAGGGCGCCAGCATCGAGCCCGAGGCATCGAGCAGGAAAAGAATGCGGGTGACTTTGGGCTTCTCGGAGGGGGCGTTTTGGGCCTGCGCGGCAAATCCCAGGGATAACAATGATGCCCACGCGGCTAACCTCACCCCCCAGCCCCCTCTCCACGGGAGAGGGGGCTGGGGGGTGAGGTTGACGTGAAAGGCCCAACCGCGTCATCGCTGCTTTAGTAGTCGCCTTCGGTGCCGGTTTTCAGCTCGTCGAGGGCGGTGGCGAGCTGGGCGTCGTTGGGGGCGATGCCGTGCCACTTGTGGCCGTCCATCATGAAATCGACGCCGAAACCCATTTTCGTGTCCATCACGAACATGATGGGGCGGGCTTTGCCGGTGGCGGCCACGGCGTTTTCGAGGCAGGGCAGCAGGGCGTCGAAGTGGTTGCCGTCGCCTTCGATGACGTGCCAGCCGAAGGCTTCGAACTTGGCGCGCACGCTGCCGAGGCCGCCGATTTCGTCGGTCGAGCCGTCAATCTGCTGGCCGTTGCGGTCGACGATGGCCACCAGGTTGTCGATTTTCTGGTGGCCGGCGTAGAGGGCGGCCTCCCAGTTCTGGCCTTCTTCGAGCTCGCCGTCGCCCATGAGCACGAACACGCGCTGCTTGTCGCCGTTCAGCTTTTTGGCCTGGGCCGCGCCGCAGGCCACGCTCAGGCCCTGGCCCAAGGAGCCGGAGGCCACGCGCACGCCGGGCAAGCCTTCGTGCGTGGTGGGGTGGCCTTGGAGGCGCGAGTTGAGTTTGCGGAACGTGCCCAACTCACTGATGGGGAAGTAGCCCGAGCGCGCCAAACAGGAGTACATGGTGGCCGACGTGTGGCCGTTGGACAGGAAAAACAGGTCCTGGTCCTTGCCGTCCATGTCGAAGGGCTCGGGGTGGTGCTTCATCACCTTGAAGTAGAGCGCCACCAGCAAATCGGTGATGCCGAGCGAGCCGCCGGGGTGGCCCGAGTTCACGGCGTGCACCATGCGCACGATG
>CAXTCS010000433.1:0-2522 GCA_964242365.1 uncultured Hymenobacter sp.
TGTCGTTGGCCACGCCGGCCGGAATGTTGATGGGAATCACTTCCTCGTGCAGCTGCCGGCCTTCGCCCTTGCACACGTCGCAGGTCGCCGTGATGGTTTTGCCCTCGCCGTTGCAGGTGGGGCAGGTGCTGCTGCTCACCATCTGGCCGAGCATGGTGTTCACCACGCGCTTGGTCTGGCCCTGGCCCTGGCAGGTGGGGCAGGTCTTCAGTTCGGTGCCGTTTTTGGCTCCGGTGCCGCTGCACGGCGGGCAGGCCACGTAGCGCTTCACCTTGATTTTCTTCTCGACGCCGTTGGCGATTTCCTCCAAGTCGAGCTTCAGCTTGATGCGCAGGTTCGAGCCTTTGCGCTGGCGCCGGCCGCCCTGCCCGCGTCCGCCCCCAAAAAAGCCTTCAAACCCGCCACCTCCGCCGAAAATATCGCCGAACTGCGAGAAGATGTCCTCCATGTTCTGCGGGCCGCCGCCCCCGCCGCCCATGCCCTGGTGGCCGTAACGGTCGTAGCGGGCCCGCTTATCGGCGTTGCTGAGCACTTCGTAGGCTTCGGCCGCTTCCTTGAATTTGTCTTCCGCCGTCGGGTCGTCGGGGTTTTTATCGGGATGGTACTTGATGGCCATCTTCCGGTAAGCCGACTTGATGACGTCGCCCTCCGCGTTTTTGGCAATGCCTAGTATTTCGTAATAATCGCGTTTGGTGGCCATTTTTTCTAATTTAAGCGTCATGCAGAGCGCAGCGCAGCATCTCGCATGGGGTAGCAATCCTGTTGTTAAAACGATTGGGTTGGTAACTCATGCGAGATGCTTCGCTGCGCTCTGCATGACGTTCTTTTTGGTTGTTTTACCGGGTAACTTATTGTCCCAGCACCACTTTGGCGTGGCGAATTACTTTGTCACCTAAATAATAGCCCTTTTCCACTTCGTCCACGATTTTCCCTTTCAGGTCGTCGCTCGGCGCCGGAATCTGGGTAATGGCCTCGTGCAGTTCGGCATCGAAGTCGCCGCCTTTGGCTTCCATAGCGGTCAAACCCTTTTGCTGAAGCGTTTTGTTCAACTTGTTCTGGATGATGCCGATGCTTTCGCGCACGGCGTTGGCGTCGGTGGTGTCGCGGGTGGCGTTGCCGGCGCGCTCGAAGTCGTCAAGCACGGGCAGCAAGGCCGTCATCAGCTCCTGGTTGGCGGTTTTGAACAGGTCAATCCGCTCCTTGGTGGTGCGGCGCTTGTAGTTTTCAAACTCGGCCGCCAGGCGCAGGTACTTGTCTTTGAGGTCGGCCAGCTCGGCATCGGTGCGGGAAGCTTCGGGCTGCGGCGCACCGGTCGCGGTCATGTCGGGGTCGGTGCTTTCGCCGTCGGCATCGGCCATTTCGCCAGCTACGTGGGCGGGGTCAGCGGTCAGGTTGTCGTCCTGGGGCAGGTTATTATCGTTAGCCATTTGCGGAAATATTCGTCGGAAAGGGTTTTTCACGGGGTTAGCCGGTTAGTCAAGCTGCGGGCGCAATTCACTTGCCAAAGGGGCGCGGGCTGCCATAGTGGCACGAGGGATTTAACTTCGCATCTTATGAAAAAACATCTGCGTTTTTCGTTGCTGGCAATCTTTTGCTTGAGCGGTTGCCAATCTGACCCTTGGGCCTTTCAATACGCTAGAAATAAGCCAAGCCAATCAATTGCCGGTACGTATGTGCCAACCAAATCCACGCAAATTTGGCTTGAAAGCATGTACAAAAATGTAAAGCCTTCGCGCTTCTATATAAGAACCGACAGTAGCTTTTACATTGAAAATGCAGCAGCCATCTGGTCTCCCTTTGCGCAGGCGGATGGATTTGAGCAAGTGTACGGCCATTGGAAATTAGCTATACACCAAGATTGGTGGGGTATAGAATTATCTATTGACTCAACAAGAGACGCACGCGGTATTTGGACACGTCGCAAAACGCTAATGCCTATAATGCTGATTGGACAGCAAACCCCTTATAAATTGCACATTGGTATCGGCGACCCCGACGAAGGCAAAGCATTGCAATACAAGTTGAATTAATTACTCGTGCAACGCCCCCCAAATCATGTCATTCAGCAGCTGAATGCTCTTGCTCGCGAGACTGGAAATAAAGATGGCAGGTACCTCGGCCAGAACTGCCTGCCGAATTCAGCGCGTTAGGAAGGCCATTCTTCGTTGTCTTCCTCTTCGCCAAGCCCTTGACGTTTAGTTGGGGCAGCGTCACGACGAGTTTCTTCTAGCGCCTTCCAAATCATATCCTTCAGCTGCACGATGTTCTTATTTGCCAGGCTGGAAATGAAAATACCCTGCACCCCTTCCGGGAGCGACTGCCGCATTTCGGCCTCCAACTCCTCGTCAATCATGTCGGATTTGGTGATGGCCAGCAGGCGCTGCTTGTCCAATAGCTCGGGGTTGAATTGTTCCAGCTCGCCCAGCAGCACATTGTATTCGGCGGCAATGTCGGGGCTATCGCAGGCTATCATAAAGAGCAGCATGGAGTTGCGCTCGATGTGGCGCAGGAAGCGCGTGCCC
>CAXTCS010000434.1:0-2513 GCA_964242365.1 uncultured Hymenobacter sp.
GGCCCCGTCCACGAGCAAGCGCGGGTCGAGGCGCTTGTCGAAGTGGTTTTCCATCCAAGCCATTTTGCCGTGCATGCCTTTTTTAAGCCAGTTCTCGAGGCGCGGCGCTTCTTCTTCCAAAAACTCAGCTTTGGATATACCGCAGGCCATAAACCCCAGCTCGGCGGCGCGGCGCTTGATGTAGGGCGTCCATTCGGCGTGCAGCAGCATAGATAAGGGAATAACTTATGGCCGGTCGCGACCCACAAAACGGTTTTTACCCAGCAAAAATCCGACAGCGCGGTCGATGTTGCGGCTTAGGCTGGCTTCTGCCTTCAACCGGGCTAGATAACGCACTATTTCCAACTGCCGCGAAGGCGGTAGTGCTTCGAACACGCGCCGGGCCTCGGGAGTTTCGGCCAATGCTTGTTCCAGGGCTGGGCAGGCTGGCACGAGCGGCTTCGCCGGGTCGAAGTCTATGGTGATAGTCAGCACCTCGCCAATCCGCCGCGGGGAGTGGTCGAGCATCGTGAGGTTGATGTACAGCCGCCACAGGCCCAGGTAGCGCACCAGCGTCTGTTTATATGGCCGCCCCTTGACCTCTCCGCACACTCGAATAGGGCCTTTGTCCCGCCCGGCGCGCAGGCAAATACCCGCCAACACTTCATCTGGCAGTTGCACAAACGGATTGACGCCAATCAACTCAAGCGGGGCCGTGAAGGTGTACATGACAACGAATAAACAAGAAATGCACCGCTTGGGGCGGTGCATGTCTTATTAGTAGAGTTTCCTTACTGCGTAATCTCAGCGAATAAATCGCCGTTATTCCCCCGCAAGTGATTGGGCAGCAGCCGCCCCAAGTGCTGATACGCCGCTTCGGTAGCCTCGCGGCCCCGCGCCGTGCGCTTGATGTAGCCTTCCTGGATGAGAAAAGGCTCGTACACTTCCTCAATGGTTTCGCCTTCTTCGCCGCAGGCCGTGGCAATAGTGCTGATACCCACCGGGCCACCCTTAAACTTGTCGATGATGGTGGTGAGAATGCGCTTGTCCATGTCATCGAGGCCACGGGCGTCCACGTCGAGCGCGTTCAGGGCAAACTGCGCGATTTCGACCGTGATGGTGCCGTTGCCCTTGATTTGGGCAAAGTCGCGGGTGCGGCGCAGCAGGTTGTTGGCGATGCGCGGGGTGCCGCGCGAGCGGCGGGCAATTTCAAACGCCGCGTCCTCGTGAATGGGCGTGCCCAGAATCTCGGCCGAGCGCAGCACGATGGTGGTCAGCAGCTTCGAGTCGTAATATTCGAGCCGGGCCGAAATGCCGAACCGCGCCCGCAGCGGCGCCGTGAGCATGCCCGAGCGCGTGGTGGCGCCCACCAGCGTGAAAGGCGAGAGCGAAATCTGCACCGAGCGGGCGTTGGGGCCCGAGTCGAGCATGATGTCGATGCGGTAGTCCTCCATCGCCGAGTACAGGTACTCTTCCACCACGGGGTTGAGGCGGTGGATTTCGTCGATGAACAGCACGTCGTGCGGCTCCAGGTTGGTGAGCAGGCCGGCGAGGTCGCTGGGCTTGTCGAGCACCGGGCCGCTGGTCATTTTGATGCCCGCGCCCAGCTCGTTGGCGATGATGTGCGAGAGCGTGGTTTTGCCCAGGCCGGGGGGGCCGTGCAGCAGCACGTGGTCGAGGGCATCGCCGCGCTGCTTAGCGGCAGCCACGAACACCTTCAGGTTTTCCAGGATTTTCTCCTGGCCCGTGAAGTCGTCGAACGACAGCGGCCGCAGGGCCTTGTCGATGTCCTTGTCGGTGGGGTCGAGGTTTTCGTCGCCACCGGTGAGATAAGCTTCGCGCATAATATTATCGGGTCGTTGTTAGTGGCCGGCTGGTAGCCGCTGGTGACCAATTCCCCAACCCCAACCGCTGCGAAAAAGCTCCCGAATTTTTAGCAAAATCTGCGTCGTATTTGGCAAAAACAGGGGCCTTGCTAACGATTCATTAGCACCTCAATGTCGAGGTGGAGCCAATCCGATTCCCAGGACTTGTGGTTGAGGCGGGCCCCGATGTCGAAGCCGGCGTCGAGCAGACGGGCCACCGTTTCGTTGTGGCCTTCGGGCAAGTAGCCGAGCCAGACGTTGGCCGGGTGGGTGGTGGGATGAGTATGCACCTGCACGGCCCAGTCGTCGTAGTGGCTGTCGGGTTCGCGGGTGAGCAGCAGGGCCTGCCCGATTTTCAGCGAAGGCTCTACCTCATCGATTTGGGGGCGGCGGTGCGAAGTGCCGGCCACGAGGCATTCGAGCAGCACGAGGGGTTCGGAAGCAGGGACGACTTTCATCATGGGGCCAAATTACGGCACGGGCGGCGGGTTTTGGCGCTGGCGCGCGTTTAGCGCAGCGTAACTCGTGCCGATTATGACGGGGAGGCTGCGCCTCCCCTGCCGCGCCAGCGGCAAACTGGTACCGCGCCGTTTGGGTTGTTTGCGCGGGTCGTTCTGTTGCGAGGCACAGCCTCGCCCGAATGTTGGGCACGAGTTACGCTGCGCTAAA
>CAXTCS010000435.1:0-2500 GCA_964242365.1 uncultured Hymenobacter sp.
CCCCCTCACCTCAATACCTTCTTCCCTTCTCCCCCCCTCACCTCCTTACTTCATCACCTCAAATGTTAGACAAACACGGCATCGCCCGGCGCATTGCGCAAGAAGTGAAAGACGGCTCCTACGTCAACCTCGGCATTGGCATTCCCACGCTGGTGGCCAACTACATTCCGGCCGGCATCGACGTGGAGTTGCAGTCCGAAAACGGCTTGCTGGGCATGGGCCCCTTCCCCACCGAAGACCAGGTCGACCCCGACCTCATCAACGCCGGCAAGCAGACCGTGACCACATTGCCCGGCTCCAGCCTCTTCTCCTCGGCCGATTCGTTCGGCATGATTCGCGGCGAGCACGTCGATTTGACCATCCTCGGCGCGATGGAAGTGTCGGAGCGCGGCGACATCGCCAACTGGAAAATCCCCGGCAAGATGGTGAAGGGCATGGGCGGCGCGATGGACCTGGTGGCTTCGGCCAAAAACATCATCGTGGCCATGCAGCACGTGGCCAAAGACGGCTCTTCTAAGCTCCTGACCGACTGCACGCTGCCCATCACGGGCTTGCGCTGCGTGAAGAAAATCGTGACCGAGCTGGCCGTGCTCGACGTCACGCCCGACGGCTTCGTGCTGCGCGAGCGGGCGCCGGGCGTGAGCGTGGCCCAGATTCGGGCCGCGACCGCGGGCAAGCTGGTGGTGCACGGCGCCGATGCGGACGTGCCGGAGATGCTTGGCGTGTAGGTGGTTACACCAACGGCTTTGTTTTAACTTTGGGCTGAAAATCACCCTTTAGCCTGCTGCCCGATGGTTCGCTACCCGCTACTCCTGCCGTTTGTGTTTGCTGCCGCGACGGCCCTGGCCCAGACCGCGCCCGTCATCACGGCCGACGACATGCCGGTTCCCGGCGATTCGCTGCGCCTGAGCCTGGCCGCCACGCTGCCGGCCAATGCCCCGGCCCTCGCCCTCAACGGGGCCAACCGCACCTGGAACTACGCCGGCCTGGTGCCCGTGACGCAGCGCGTGGAGCGCTACAACTCGTTTGCTTCGTCGGCTTCGGGCTTGCAGCTGGTGGTGTTTGGGCCGCTGAGCACGGCCAACCGCGCCAACCTGGCCACGCCGCGCAACCTGGCGATTGGCGGCGCGGCCTTGCCGGCCGGCGACGGAAAGGAATTTTTCAATCTCTCGACCTCCGAATTCCGCTCGGTCGGCTTTGGGGTCACGCTCAACGGCGTGGCGCTGGCAATCCCGTACGTCGCCCAGGATGTGATATACCACTTCCCGCAGGCTTACACGGGTTCTGATTTGAGCAACTCCTACTTTGAAGCGTCGGTGCCGGGCACGGGTTTTCTGAGCCGGAAGCGCAAGCGCACCAACCAGCCCGACGCCTGGGGCACGCTGACCACGCCCTACGGCACGTTTCAGACTTTGCGGGTGGTCACGACGCTGCTCGACCACGACAGCGTTGCCGTCGGCGGCGCGCCCGGCCAGGGCGCTACGCTGCCCCTCACCCGCGAATACAAGTGGCTGGCCAAGGCCCAGCACGTGCCGCTGCTCACCATCACGACCCAGCAGCTGGCGGGGCGCGAAGTGGTGACCGGCGTGGAGTACCGCGACATTTACCGGCGCATCGTGGCCCTCGCGGCTCGCGACGCGGCCACCGCTGCCGCGCTGACGGCTTACCCCAACCCCTCGGCGGTGGGCAGCGCGCTGGCGCTGGCCGTGCCGGCGGGCGGCGGCCCGCTCACAGTGTCGGCCACCGATTTGGTGGGGCGGCCGCTGTTTCGGCGCGGCTTTGCGGGCAGCGCGGGCACGGTCAGCGTTGGCGCCGAGGCCTTCGGCACCTTCCGGGGCGTGGCCTTGCTGACGGTGACCACGAGCCGCGGCACGGCCACGCGGCGGGTGGTGCGGGAGTAATTTGTGCTGGTTTCGGCACCGTTCCGGCGGGCTTTTCGTTTGACTACCCGTTGGCGAATGCCGCCAACGGGTTTTTTTACGGGTAAATTTGCGGGGTTGGCTTCCAACCTTTGGCCTTGATGCCGCACGCTATCTGGTTTTTACAGCAATTTCGTTTTCAATAATATGGCCACTTCTTCTAACGGCAAATCTTCTCCCGCTTCCGCCAACGGCAAGGTCGTGCCCGGCGGCGCCCACGCCAAAAAAGGGGGCAAGCCGGCGCTCGTCGAGCGCCTCACGCCCACGGCCGTGCCGGCCCACAAGCTGGTGCTGCGCACCCTGCGCCGCTCCGATTTCAAGGCCATCAAGGACATCATGGACCAGGTGTACTCGAACATGGAAGGCGCGTGGTCGGCCGACGAGTTCAGCGCGCTGATTCGCAAGTTTCCCGACGGGCAGATTGGCATCGAGGACAACGGCCGGCTGGTGGCCGCCGCGCTGGCCATCATCGTGGATTACAGCAAGTTTGGCGACAAGCACACCTATTCCAAAATCACGGGCAACGGCAAGTTCGATACCCACGACCCGGACGGCGACACGCTCTACGGCGTCGACGTGTT
>CAXTCS010000436.1:0-2412 GCA_964242365.1 uncultured Hymenobacter sp.
TCTACTACGCCGAGAGCATGGAAACCATCGCCGACAACCTGCGCGAGGTGCACCCCAGCATTTTTACCACCGTACCGCGCCTGTTAGAGAAGGTGTATGATAAGATTGTGGCCAAGGGCCACGAGCAAACCGGCATCAAGCACAAGCTCTTTTTCTGGGCCCTGGATTTGGGCCTGAAATACGATACGCAGAAAGACCAGGGCTTTATCTATAACACCGAATTGGCGCTGGCTAACAAGCTCATTTTCAACAAGTGGCGCGAAGCCCTGGGCGGCAGCCTGCGCTGCATTGTGAGCGGCGGCGGGGCACTGCAGCCGCGCCTGGCGCGGGTATTTTGGGCAGCGGGCATCCGGGTGATGGAGGGCTACGGCCTCACCGAAACCTCGCCCGTAATTGCCGTAAATGGCTACGAGCGCGAAAACAATATGATTGGCGCGGTGGGCCCGCTCATCAAAAATATGGAGGTGAAAATCGCCGAAGACGGCGAGATTCTGACCAAATCGGCGTCCGTGATGAAAGGCTACTACAACAAGCCCGAGCTGACGGCCGAAGCCATCGACCAGGACGGCTGGTTTCACACCGGCGATATCGGCGAGTTTATCGATGGCCGCTTCCTCAAGATTACCGACCGCAAAAAGGAGATGTTCAAGACCAGCGGCGGCAAGTACATTGCCCCGCAAGTCATTGAGAATAAGATGAAAGAAGACCCCTTCATCGAGCAGATGATGGTGGTGGGGGCCGACCAGAAATTTCCGGGCGCGCTCATTATCCCGGCCTTCGACGAGCTGAAGAAATGGGCCGGCAAAAACGGCGTCGCCGCCAAGTCGAATGCCGACCTGGTGAAGGACGAGAAGGTTGTCAAGTTTTATAACGACTTGACCCAGAAGTACAACAACGATTTTGCCAAGTGGGAGCAGGTGAAGAAAATCGTGCTCCTGCCCGAGCAATGGACCGTCGAAACAGGTGAGATGACGCCCACCATGAAGGTGAAGCGCAAGGTGATAACGGAAAACAACAAGGACCTGATTGAGGGGCTGTATAAGTAATGTGCGGTACGCTTTCGCTTGCCGTGGCGTGTTATCACGGCAAGCGAAAGCGTACCGCACATTGCCCCCAAGTAGTATGCAAGCCTAACAAATTTCTTCGTATGTTTACCGCACTTTCACTGCGCCATGAAACCCGAAGAAACTGTCGATTATAACATTAAAGTAGCCTGGCACGCCATTTCGCGCATGTACAACACGCAGGCCGCCCGCTACGACATCACCACGAGCATCGGGTTTGTGCTGCTGAATATCGACCAGGAGCTGGGAACGCCGGCCACCAAGATAGCGCCGCTGCTGGGCCTCGAAACCCGCTCGCTCACGCGCATTTTGCGCAGCATGGAGGAAAAAGGCCTCATTTATAAGCAGGCCGACACCCAAGACAAGCGCTCGGTGCGCATTTTCCTGACGGAGCTGGGGCTGGAAAAAAAGGAGGTTTCGCGCCAAACGGTGCGGCACTTCAATTTGAAGGTGCGCGATAAAATCTCGCAAAGCCAGTTCGATACCTTTTTTAAAGTGGCCAGCCAGATTACGAGCATGATTGAGGGCAAAACGCTTTTTGACGACTTCGAGCTGCGGCCGCTGCGCAAGGAGGCATCTGCGTAGCGCGCTGCCTTCGACTAAAGCTAAGTTATTGATAATTAGATTCCCACCCAACGTGGACTACAGAGTCCGCGCTACTTTTATATGAAACGCATAATCAAGAAAGTTGCCGTGCTGGGCTCGGGCGTGATGGGTTCGCGCATTGCCTGCCACTTTGCCAACATCGGCGTGCCGGTGCTGCTGCTCGACATTGCACCCAAGGAATTGACGGCCGATGAAGAGAAGAAAGGCCTGAAGCTGGACGCGCCCGCCGTGCGTAACCGCATCGTAAACAGCGCCTTGCAGGCCGCCGTGGTGGCCAACCCGTCGCCGCTGTACCGCAAGAGTGAGGCCAGCCGCATCAAGACCGGCAACTTTGACGATAACCTCCAGGAAATCGCGTCCTGCGACTGGGTAATTGAGGTCGTGGTAGAGCGGCTCGACATTAAAAAGGGGCTATATGAGCGCGTAGAGCAGTTTCGCAAGAAGGGCACGCTCATTACGAGCAACACCAGCGGCATCCCGATTCACCTGCTGGCTGAGGGCCGCACGCCAGATTTCAAGGAGAATTTTGCGGGTACGCACTTCTTCAACCCGCCGCGCTACCTGAAGCTGCTCGAAATTATTCCGACGCCCGATACCAAGCCGGAAGTACTTGATTTTCTGCTGCATTACGGCGACTTGTACCTGGGTAAAACGGTGGTTTTGGCCAAGGACACGCCCGGCTTTATTGCCAACCGCGTGGGCGTATTTGCCCTGCTCGACGCCATGCAAACCATGCAGAAGC
>CAXTCS010000437.1:0-2409 GCA_964242365.1 uncultured Hymenobacter sp.
GTGCCGTCGATGCCCTGCTTCACCACGCGGCCCAGCAGGATGTCTTCGAGCGCCTTCACGCGCATGGAGTTTTCGGAGGACAGCAGGATGGTGTTTTCCTTTTTATTCAGCTCGATGCCGCCCTTGGTGTCGCGCAGGTCGTAGCGGGTTTGCAGCTCTTTTTGGGCCGTGTTCACCGCGTTTTCCAGGGTTTGCGGGTCTACTTTGCTCACGATGTCGAAGGATGCCATAGCGGGTGGGGCGTAGTTTTGAAAAGCGAAAGCGGCCGGGGCCGAAGTGTAAAGGTAACAACCCGCGCCGGCCGTCGTTGCGTTGCCCCGCCCATCGTTCTGCTTATGCCCACGCCCGCCCCCGTTCAGCCGCCCCGCACGCCCGCCGAGTGGGCCGCCTATTTCCAGCTGCGCTACGCCGTGCTGCGCCAGCCCTGGCAGCAGCCCCCCGGCTCGGAGCGCGTGCCCGCCGACGACGCGCCCGGCACCATCCACGCCCTGCTGCTCGCCGGGGCCGAAATAGGCCTCCCGCCCGTGGCCCTGGCCGTGGGCATGCTGCAACCCACGGCGGCGCAGCAGGGCCAGGTTCGGTTCATGGCGGTGGCGCCGGAGGTGGCGGGCACGGGCCTGGGCCGGCAGGTGATGGCGTACCTGGAAACCCAGGCCCAGGCGGCGGGCCTCACCGAAATCATTCTGCACTCGCGCGAGGCGGCGATGGGTTTCTACCAGCGGCTCGGCTACGCGGTGGTGGGGCCGTCGCACACGCTGTTCGGGGCGATTCCGCACTGGCTGATGCGCAAGCAGCTTTAGCAACTGGACTTGTTCCCGAATAAAAAACAGAACGTCATGCCGAGCGCAGCCGAGGCATCTCGCTCGCAATAGTGACTCAATCGCCTGTCATGCTGAGGGAAGCGAAGCATCCTATCACGCCGCAGCGATTCGTTCAGCGGGGATAAGATGCTTCCTGCGTCAGCATGACAGGCGGCGCGGGCAAGTATGCGTCTCTACCCCGTGCTAACTACCTCAAACAGCTTTTAGAATTTTTCCCGGCCGCGCCACAAGTCGGCGTACAGCCGGAAGTCGCCCAGCAGCGAAAACCACGGGTGCTGAAACGTGGCCGGCCGGTTGTGCTCCACAAAAAAGTGGCCCACCCAGGCAAAGCCGTACGCCGCCACGATGCCCGCCGGCAGCCACTCCCAGCGCCCGGTAATAAACAGCATCACCAAACAAGCCAAAAACAGCGTAGTGCCCACAAAATGCAGCACCCGCGTGCCGCGCCGGCTGTGCTCGCGCAGGTAGCGCGGGTAAAATTCGGCGAAGGTGAAAGGCAATGCAGACATGAGATTATCAGCAAAAAGAGTGGAAATAAGTACCTTCCTTCGCCATTGCCCGCCCCACGCTGGCAAATGAAGCAAATTTTTCCTCAAACTTGCCGCTTCGAATCTGCTTGCCCTCCCGCTGTTCACTTCCAACCCTTACTCCCACTCCGTGCCCGACAACCCTCCTGCTGCTGCCCGCGCGCTTCCCGACCTCGCCACGATGGTGGCCGCCTACAACCACATGAACCACTACGGCCGCGCCAACGGCATGGCCCTCGCCGTGCCCGTGCCCGGCCAGGCCGAGTACCGCATGACCGTGCGCGACGAGCACCTGTCTTCGCCCAATACCTGCCACGGCGGCGTGCTCGCCGGGTTGATGGACGCGGCCCTGGGCGCCGCCGCGCTTTCCCTGGCCTTCACCAGCCTGGAATTTGTTTCGACGGTCGAGTTCAAGATGAACTACCTGCACGCCGTGCAGCTGCACGACGTGCTGGTGGCCAAGGGCGTGGTCGACCACGCCGGCAATACGCTGGTGGTAAGCAGCTGCGTGATTTACCGGGTGGCCGAAGGCCGGGAAGATGTGGCCGTGGCGCGCGGCCTGGGCACGTTCAACCGCTACCCGGCCAATAAGCGCGACTTCGCGCAGCTGCTGATGCCGTAATTGTCGGGGCAGGTGGAGCGTTGGCCCCTAGTGAACAGCGAATCCCTATTCTTGAAGCAACAGCGCTTGGACGAGAGTAGCCTTTTTAAACGGCAAAAAGCCCCGGTTCTGAGTAGAACCAGGGCTTTTCACATTAGAAAGTTGGTCGCCTTGCCAGGACGGATTGACGCCGCTTGATGCGCGGAATGTCCTTCGTCCTCGCAATGACAAAGTGAATTTTACAGCTCGGCTGTGGCAGCGTGCTCGTCTACGGGCTCGTACTCGTCTTCGCCATCGGCCAGCTGCGGGGCGGGCACTTTGCGCACGTTGCGGGCGCAGTCTTCGTCGCGGTGGTTGCGGCCGACGGTGAACTCGACCCAATCGCCCTCGCGCAGGTCGTTGAAGTCGCCTTCGGTGAGGTCGGCGTAGCTGAAGAACAGGTTGTTGGGCGGCATCACCA
>CAXTCS010000438.1:0-2404 GCA_964242365.1 uncultured Hymenobacter sp.
TAGTTCTCGCGGCTGTAGTCGTAGGGCTGCATCTCGGCCGGCCGGATGCTCTTGATGTTCCAGGCGTGAAACAGCTCGTGGCAGCTCACGCCCAGCAATTCCTTGTACAGGCCGTCGCTCATAATCAGCTCGGCCGGCCCCAGCACAATCACCGTCGAGTTGTGGTGCTCCACGCCGTGGTAGTGCTTGTAAGGAAGGAACTGGTTTAGGAAATGATAATCGGCCACCGGCAAGCCGCCAAACAGCTTCAGCTGCTCCTCCGAAAAGGCCTTGAAATCGGCTAGTAGCTGCGGCCAGTTCACCAGCGCCTCGCCCTGTACCCACACGTGGAAGGGCCGCCCGCCGGCTTCGTATTCCTGGTGCACCAGCGTGGGGCTGGCAATGAGCGGCGAGTCGGCCAGGTGGTCGAAATCGGCGGCGGCCAGCACATTCGGGGCGGTTTGGGGCAGGCCGCAGGCAATTTGCCAGCCGTCGGGCAGCGCCAGCGTCAGCTCGCAGGCTTCGTGCTGGCGGCCTTCGGCGTACATCAGGGCCTGCACGGGGTTCAGGTACAGCTGCGATTCGTCGAGCCAGGAACCGCCGGCGTCCATTTGGTGGGCGTAGAAGTTGTAGCGCACTTGCACGGTGCGCCCGGCCGCGTCGGCCACTTCCCACCGGTCCTTGGTCAGCTTGCGGTAGGAGAGGGGCTGGCCGGTCTTGGCATCTTCAACCGCCACTTTCTGAATCTTCTGCGCGAAGTTTTGCAGCTCGTAGCGGCCCGGCCGCCACGCGGGCAATTGCAGCTCCAGCGGCGCGGCCGCATCGGCGGCCACGTCCAGCGTCAACCGGATTTGCAGGTAAAACGTGAGCGGATTTTCGTAGGAAACGCGGTAGTGAATCATCGTCAAAACGGGTTAAAAGCAGCTAAAGCTACTGCCGTAGTTCGTGCCGCACGTAAAAGTGGTTGAATGCCTTGCCTTTTCCAAGCAAAGCCCGTACCTTTGCCGGCCCAACTCGAAACCAGACATTCCAATGAAACGCACATACCAACCCTCGAAGCGCAAGCGTGTTAACAAGCACGGCTTCCGTCTCCGCATGGAAACCGCCAACGGCCGCAACGTGCTGGCCCGCCGCCGTGCCAAAGGCCGCAAGCGCCTCACCGTATCCGACGAAGGCAAGCACAAGCGCTAGTCCATTAAGCTGTTAGCTGGTAGCTAATAGCTGTCAGCCAACCGCTACCCAATGCAAGAACCACAACCACCTGGCTCCCCCTCTCCACGGGAAAGGGGGCCGGGGGGTGAGGTTCCCGGAACCGCGCCCACCCGGCGCCATACCTTCCCGAAAGAGGAACACCTGTGCCGCAAGAAGCTCATCGACGAGCTGTTCGGCAAGCAGGGTTCCTCTTTTGGCGTTTACCCGCTGCGCATCGTCTGGATAAAAAGCGCCGTGCTCACCACGGCCCCGCCGCAGGTGCTCATCAGCGTGAGCAAGCGCACCTTCAAGCGGGCCGTCGACCGCAACCGGCTCAAGCGGCTCATCCGCGAGGCTTACCGGCTCAATAAATATCGGCTAATAGAGCAACCGGGCGGGCACCCAATCGCTCTTCTTGGTATTATCTTCACGGGCAAGGAAAAAAGCCCGCTGACGTTGGTGGAGAAAAAATTAATTTCCGCCTTCCATCGTTTGCTGGGTACATCGGCCGAGGCTCCTGCCTCGCCGCCCGCCGCGTAGATTTTGCCTACTTGCCACCCGTTATTTATGAACATTCGTAAAAAACTACTCGCCGCGCTGGCCTTGAGCACGTTGGGTTTGGTTTCTTTTCGCGCCGCTTCCGACAACGAGCGGTACTTCGAAATTGCCAAGAATCTGGACATCTTCGCCACCCTCTTCAAGGAAGTCAATACCTATTACGTCGACGAAATCACGCCCGCCAAACTGGTGAAAACGGGCATCGACGCCATGCTGCGCTCGCTCGACCCCTACACCAACTACATTCCGGAGGACGACATCGAGGATTTCCGCACCATGACCACCGGGCAGTACGGCGGCATCGGGGCGTCGGTGGTGAAGCGTAACGGCAAAACCGTGGTGCAAAGTGCCTACGAAGGCTACCCGGCCCAAAAAGCCGGCCTGCTGCCCGGCGATGAAATCCTGGACATCAACGGTGTAGTAGTTGACAAGAAGAGCAACTCCGACATCAGCAAGCTCCTCAAGGGCCAGGCCAACTCGGTGGTGAAGCTCATGGTGACGCGCTACGGCCAGGAAAAACCCGTCGAAATCAACATCACCCGCGACAAGATTCAAGTGGAAAATGTGCCTTACACCGGCATGATTTCCAGCGAAGTGGGCTATTTTCAGCTTGGCGGCTTCACCGTGGACGCGGGCAAGGAAGTGCGCGCCGCCGTGACCAAGCTCAAGGAGCAGG
>CAXTCS010000439.1:0-2395 GCA_964242365.1 uncultured Hymenobacter sp.
GTTGGTTTCCGCCACGGCGTTTTGCGGGTCGGCCACAAACAGCACATAGTAATTGCCCGGCACCGTGCCGGCCGGAATTGTCAGGTATTCATAATGGTACCCGCTGTTCGTAGCGGCCAGCGCGCCGCCTGGGGAAGTGTTCAATAGCTTATCGCCAGCATCAAATACCTGGTTCGTGGACAGGTAAAACCCGGCCGTACTGCTGCTGGCGGTGGTGTTGCCCTGGTTAACAACCGACGCGCTGACCTGCACCGGATTGCCAGCCACCGCCGTGCCCGAGCTAAGCTGCTCTTGCTGAATAACCAGGTCGACCCCCGGCGGCAACACCGTAAAGCTGACGGCCGTCACGTTATTTGTTTCGTTCGTCTCGCTGACCTGGTTCTGAAAATCGGCCACGAACAGGATGTAATAAGTGCCCGGCACCACATTGGCAGGAATCGCGGCCGTGCCGCTTCGCGACGCGTAGTACGGCGGCGACAGCGACGAGCCGTACTGCGAAGTCAGCAGCTGGTCGGCCGCGTCCAGAGTGGCATTGGTCGAGAAATAAAAACCCACGCTGCTGCTATTGGCCAGGCCATTGCCTTGGTTAACAATGGAGCAATCAAAAAAAACGGGGTTGCCCGGGGCCGTGTTCAGCGGGTTCACCGTGGCCTGCTGAATGGTCAGGTCGACGCCGGGCGGCATCACGTCAATGCCCACCGCCGACACGTTGTTGGTTTCGTTGGCTTCGCTGACCTGGTTGAGGTAATCGGCCACGAACAGCACGTAGTAGCTGCCCGGCGCCGTGGCGGCCGGCACCGCGATGCTTTCGTAGCGCGCCGAAAGCTGGCCGCCGGGCAGCGCAGCCCCAAAGGAATTGCCCAGCAGCTGGTCGGCCGCGTCCAGCACGGCATCGGTTGAGAGGTAATAGCCCACCGCGCTGCTGCCGGCCGTGGTCGCCGTGAGGTTGCGCAAGGTGTAGCTCGTCGAGAGGTAGCCGCCAGGCAACACACTCAGCGGCGAGAGCGTCGCGCCCTGCACCACCAAATCGGCTTTGGCCTGGGGCGGCACCGTGGCCACGCAGCCAATCGTGGCCGCAAACCCGTTGTACTGCACCACCGCATCCGAGGTCAAACGCACCGTGAGCGCCCCCGAGGCCGTGGAGCCGTACACCGTGCCCGGCTGGTTACCCGAATCGAACGTCCCAATGAGCGGCGCGTTGACGCTGGTGCCGTCGTAGATATAAACCGCGTCGTAGCCCGATTCTACCGAAAACGACGTGAATTGCAGCCGGACTTTATTACCGGGCGTGGCCGGCATAATCGTCAGCCCGCCGTTGGCGTGGGCCGAGTACGCGCCGCTCAGCCCCCCGTTGTCATACAGCGTGCCCGAGCACGTGGTAATGCTGGTCGTGCCCGTAGCGGGCAGCAAATACGTCTGGGCCCGCAGGGCAGCCGGCCAGGCCATTGCCACAAACAAAAACAGGCTCAAAAGCCCGGTAAACAGCCGCGAAGCGACAGGGTAGCTTTGCTTCATAAACGAAGGAAAAAACGAAAGAAAAATAGACTTTAGCGAATAAATAAGGCAGCAACGACCCGTCACACCGCCGGGTGTTTGCAGTCAGTTGCTCGTTGCAATCTGTATTCAAACTCACTGATTAACAACAACCAGCCAACAGCCCACTCACTTTGGAATGTCTACTTAAGCACGGTCATGAAGCATTACTGAGCACCTGCGGGCACCAGCACAAACACGTCCTCACCGGGGCGCTTCATCAGGTATTTTTCCCGTGCGAACTTCTCCAGCAGTGCCGGCGAGCTCATCAGCTCGGCACGCTCTTTCTTCACCACTTCAATATTGTCGAGGTAGTATTGCTTCTCGCTGCGCAAGTCCTGCCACTTGCGGTAAATATCGAATTGCTTGCCCAAGTCGTTGGCGTCAAACACCAGCATCCAGACCAGAAAGCCTACGCCGGTGAGAAAGTAAAAGCTGCGAATCACGCGCAGTATTGGGCTAATAAACGAAGGAAGTTGCATCAGGGTAAAGGTAATAAAAACGGCCAGCTTTGCTCACGCAAAACCGGCCGTTTATGCTCTTCCTTACGAAGATAGTTACATTTTCTTCCCAGGAAAGTAGGCCACTTCGCCTAATTCCTCTTCAATGCGGAGCAGCTGGTTGTACTTGGCCATCCGGTCGGAGCGCGAGGCCGAGCCCGTCTTAATCTGGCCGGTATTTAGGGCCACGGCCAAATCGGCAATCGTGCTGTCCTCCGTCTCGCCCGAGCGGTGGCTCATGATGCTCTTGTAGCCGTTGCGCCGGCCCAGGTTCACGGCCGCGATGGTTTCGGTCAGCGTCCCAATCTGGTTTACCTTGATGAGGATGGCGTTGGCAATTTTCTCGTCGATGCCGCGCTGCA
>CAXTCS010000440.1:0-2386 GCA_964242365.1 uncultured Hymenobacter sp.
TAGCCAGGTTTACCTGGGTGGTGCGGCGCAGGTAGCGGTAGTCCACAAACTCGGGGCGGTCGCCGAAGACGGTGCCATTCTCAGTGCGCAGGTCCTGGTGCTGGTGGCGGAAGTCCTCGTTGGTTTCGGTGAAGCGCACGGCGGCGTAGCCCTGCTGGTTGAAGGGCGTGTGGTCGCCGCCGCGCAAAAAGCGGTCGGGCCGGTACTCGAGCAGCACCGCGTAGCCGCCATCATTTACATACTGGCGGGCGGCGGCCTGGGCGTAGCGGGCCAGCTGGCGGCTGGGTGCGTCGTTCTCGGAGCTGAGCTGGCGGCGGGTACGTGCCTGTTCAGGGGTTTCAGTGGCCGGCACGCCCTCGCTGAACACGCGCAGGTGCAGGCTGTCAGTTAGTTCGGGGTCGTGGCCGTGCGAGTTGCCCACGATGTCGTTGTTGAGCATGGCCACCAGGTTCCAGCCCTCTTTTTTGGCGCGCTCGGCCAGGTGGGCCGCGCCGAGCAGGCCCTGCTCTTCGCCCTGCACGGCCACCAGCTTGATGGTGCACGGAAATTTCTGGCCGGCCAGCACGCGGGCCACTTCCATCACGGCGGCCACGCCGCTGGCATCGTCGTTGGCGCCGGGCGCGTCGGCGGTGCGGTTCATCACGTCGGTTACGCGCGAGTCGATGTGGCCGCTCATCAGCAGCACGCGCTTGTCGGTGGGGTCGGTGCCGGGGATGGTGGCCAGCACGTTGGCCATGAGCGTGGTTTGGTCAACTCGCTTGCCATCAGCCTTTAGCGTGAAGGTATCCATCTCCACGGTCATGCGGCCGCCGCCGGCTTTGCTGTATTTCTTAAACTCGTTGAACACGTATTGGCGGGCCGCGCCAATGCCGCGGGTCTTGCTTTTGGTGTCGCTCAGGGTGTGGCGGGTGCCGTAGCTCACCAGCTTGCGCACGTCGGCTTCGAGGGTTTTGGCCGATACCTCACTCACCAGGCGCTGGATGGCGGGGTCGGGCGCGGGCTGCGGGTTGGATGTTTGGGCCAGGGCCGCGAAGGGCAACAGGCTGGGGAGGAAGTAGAGAATTTTCATAAGCAGTCGCAAGAAACGACAAACGCCGCTCGTCGGCAAGACGAGCGGCGCGGCAACGCACGGCCACCGGCCGCCAGCGGCCGGCCCCAACGCGCTTCAAACCCCAAACTGCCGCAGGTGATGGTCGAGGTGCTTCCAGGTGATTTCCCCAAACTCCTGCGCCGATAAGTGGCCAAACAACGGGTGGTCGAGGCCGGCCGGCGAGTAGCGGCTGGGCTGCAGCAGGTCGAGCAAGGCGGCGTGGTCGGTGGCAAAGCTCACGGGTGGGGTCATGCCGCCGTTGGCATCCAGCTCGTACAGCGTTTTCATGTTGGGCTTAAACTGCTTGAAGCGCGTGACGAAATACCATTTTAGCAGCGGCTTCAGCAGGCCGGGTACGCGCAGGGAGGTCACGGGTTTGTCGCCGCGGCTCACGCGCAGCTGGTCGGCGCAGTGCACCAGCATCTGGCCGGCCGTCAGGGTGCCCCAGCGGCGCTGGGCGTCGGGCATCAGCTGGAAAAGCCGGCTGACGAGCGCGGCATTGGCACTGGGTTCCAGAAAGTTGGCTGCCATACGTAGAGGAGCTTTACAGGCGTGGCACTACACTGCTAAAGTAGCGCAGAAGCCAGAAATAGGCTAGCTCGCCCTCCGTGGCGGACCCCACCCCCGGCCCCTCCCCTCCCCATCGGGGAGGGGCCGGGGGTGGGGTCCGCCGCAAAGGGCGATTACACATGCCGATTCCGAGTGCGCCGCAGCTACCCAGCTGGTGCGGGCGCCGCCACCCGGTCACCGTGGGCGTGGGGCGTAGAAACTACCAGAAAATCGAGCGCTTCGCTGGCTTCGTTGCGCAGCTGGTGGGCCTGCCCCGGCGCTACGTGCACGCCTTCGCCGGGCCCCAGGTGCAGCACCTGGCCCAGCAGCTCAAACGTGGCCCGGCCGCGCAGCACGTAGAAAAACTGCTGGGCCACCGCGTGGTAGTGGCGCACCTCGGCCGTGCCCGGCGGCATAGTTTCCTGGATAACGCCCAGCTGCGGGTTATTGACCAGGTGCCAACCGGTGCAAGCATCGCCCCAGGCGTAGCTAGGGGCCGTGGCAAGGGAGGTTTTGGCGGGCATACGGGGCTGTACTGGAGGCTTAAAATCGTTGGTCGTTGCGCCCGCAATGCAGGAAAGCGCGGCAATCTTTCCTGCTCGTTGGATTAGTCATCCTAACGCGCAGGAAAGATTGCCGCGCTCCGCGCTGCTCCGCTCGCAATGACAACTGAGTGGCAGGTGGCGCCTTACCCCATGGTGTGGTACACGGCCTGCACGTCCTCGTCTTCTTCGAGCTTGTCGATGA
>CAXTCS010000441.1:0-2365 GCA_964242365.1 uncultured Hymenobacter sp.
ACCTATCTGGCCAATCCTGTCTACATTTTGCATCCGGCAACTGCGTAACTCATAGATATTATACGTATTATTTTGCCGGCTTCGCCCCCATCACAAACACCAACACGCCGCCCTTCGCCACGTCCTGCTGCGCCAGAAACGGCTGCGGGAGCGGCTGCCCGCTATTCTTTCGTCTTGAATTTTACTTCGTAGTCTGTTAGAGGATGGCCGTCCATTGACTCAAATCCACCACCTACAAGGATGAAATTGTAGGTGTGGCCGGGCTTTAAGTCGACCTTGTAGGTGAAGGATTTTCGGTCCGCCGAGAAGGCCCCCCTTTGGGCCGCCATGGGCCACTGCTCTTTGCCGCCGGGGCCGTAGTTGGTAGAAACGTTGGTGCCCATGGCGGCAGAGAAGGTGAAGCGCAGTTCTCTCACGGAGGCATCGAGCAGGCCGTCGGGTGAGAGGGGGGGCGTCATGCTCGTGACCACGGGGTTGTGGGCGGCGTAGGCGCGCAGCAGTTGGGCGCGGTCAAGGGGTTCGGGGTAGTAGTGGGTTTCGCGCAGCAGGGCTTCCACGGCGCTGTCGTTGCCATAATCGAGCTCAATGAGGCGCTTGATGGCGGCAGGCTTGTTTTTGGCCTGCTGGTAATAGGCTTTGCAGATGGCGTAACCCATGAAGTAGCCCAGGTCGGAGACGTGATTGGGGTCGTCGGATGTTTGATTGTAGAACCAGTTTTTGGTGGAGGGCGAGAACATCTCGGCCTTGAACTTTTCCTTAAGATCGGCCTCGTGGGCGGGGCCGTAGGTCATGTAGGGCAGGGACGGGACCCGGCCGGTTATCACTTCGGCAATCATGTCGCAGGTGCCTTCGTAGAGGGCCAGGCTCAGGAGCGGGTTGCCGGGCTCTTTTTGCTGGGTGTGCACGTATTCGTGCACGTTGGTGAGCACGGCTTTTTTGACAGGGTCGCCTTGGTAGCTGCGGTTGAGGGAGGCGCGAGTGCTGGGGGGGAACTCCGACACGTCGACCCCCGGCCCGCCCAGGGTCAGTTCGCTGCCGATGAGCACGGCGCCGTCTTTGATGGTGCCGCCGGAGCGAAACAGCCCCATGGTGAAGTAGATGCTGGCTGGGTGCAGGGCGGGGTATAGCTGCTTCAGCTTTTTCAGGTAGGGCTCGATGCCTGCGGCTGCGGTCTGGGCCCGCAGGGTAAAGGGCCGGATGGAATTCCAGAATTTGGGATAGCGCCGGATGGCGCCGACGTATTCCTCGGCCGTGTAGCTGCGGGCTTGCATCATGCTCTTCAGGCCCGGCGTGCCTTTGCCGAGGTAGAGCTTTTTGAGGTACTGGAGCTGCCGAAGGCTGTCCGGAGTGGTGCGGATGCTGTCGTAGGCCACCCAGAAATGGTCGATGTCGGAGAAAAAGACTTTCTGGGTGGGCTGCTGGGCGAAAGCAGGGGAGAAGCTGAGAAAGGACAGGAGAAGCAGGCAGAGGATTCTGAGCATGTATGAGCGCGCGAGTGGGGCCTTAAGTTAGACGGTAGGGGCTACGGCTGTCACTTCAGCTCTGTAGAAGAACTGCTGAAGCAGCTCCGGCCTTCTGATTTGGTATTAGCGGGATTCGCTATTCTGTGGCAAACTACTTCCGGGCCGGCCGCGCGCCCATCGTAAACACCAGCGTGCCGCCCTTGGCCACGTCCTGCTGCGCCAGAAATGGCTGCGTCAGCTTCTGCCCGTTGAGGGTGACTTGCTGTACGTAGACGTTTTTGGCGCTTTGGTTTTTGACCTGGATGGTGAAGGACTGGCCGTTTTCGAGGTGCAGGACGGCCCCGTGCACGAGGGGGCTGCCGAGGGCGTATTGGCCCGAGGCCGGGGCGACGGGGTAGAAGCCCAGGGCGCTGAAAATGTACCAGGCGCTCATCTGGCCGCAGTCGTCGTTGCCGCCGAGGCCGTCGGGCGTGGGGTGGTACTGGCGGGCGAGGATGTTGCGGACCTGGGCCTGGGTTTTCCAGGGCTGGTCGGTGTAGTTGTAGAGGTAGGCGGCGTGGTGGGCGGGCTCGTTGCCGTGCACGTAGCCCCCGATGATGCCCTCGCGGGTGATGTCCTCGGTTTCGGCGAAGAACGAGTCGGGCAGGTGCATGGTGAAGAGCGAATCGAGGTGGGGCACGAAGCGGCGGTTGCCGCCCATGCGGGCAACGAGGCCGGCGGGGTCGTGGGGCACGGCGAGGGTGTAGTTCCAGGCGTTGCCTTCGATGAAGCCCTGGCCATTGGTGCTCAGCACGTCGAACTGGGGGCGGAAGCTGCTGTTGGCCAGGCGCGGGCGCATGGCGTTGGTGCGCGGGTCGAACACGTTTTGCCAGTTGGTGGCGCGCTTGCTGAACTCCTGGTAG
>CAXTCS010000442.1:0-2360 GCA_964242365.1 uncultured Hymenobacter sp.
CGCATCCGGAAGATGAACTGCCGGGCCACAATCTCGTTCCGGAAGGCTTTGCCGATTTGGGCAATGCCGAAGGGAATCTTCATGCGGGCCGATTTCTGCACGTTCAGGAAGTTGACGAAGATGCCCTGGGCGGTTTCGGGGCGCAGGTAAATCTGGGTCGAGTCGCCTTCGACCGAGCCCACCTGGGTCGAGAACATGAGGTTGAACTGGCGCACTTCGGTCCAGTTGCTGGTGCCGGACACGGGGCACTTGATTTTTTCGTCGATGATGAGCTGGCGCACGCCGGCCAGGTCGGCGGCGGTGAGCCGGCGGCCCATTTCGGCGGTGAGGGCGGCGCCGCGGGCGGGGTCGCCGGCGTTTTCGTACTCGGCGGCTTTTTCTTCGAGCAGCACGTCGGCGCGGTAGCGCTTTTTGCTGTCGAGGTTGTCAATCATCGGGTCGTTGAAGCCGTCGATGTGGCCCGAGGCTTTCCAGGTGCGGGGCTCCATGAAAATGGCGGCGTCGAGGCCCACCACGTTGTCGTGCAGCTGGGTCATGGCTTCCCACCACAGGCGCTTGAGGTTGTTTTTCAGCTCCACGCCGTTGGGGCCGTAGTCGTACACGGCTTGCAGGCCGTCGTAGATTTCCGATGACTGGAACACGAAGCCGTATTCCTTGGCGTGGGCCACGATGTCCTTGAGCTGGGTGGTTTCGATTGCTGGGTTCATGCCCGCAAAAGTAGGCCGGTGCGGCAGAAGCTGAAAAGTATCCCTAATAAAGAACGGAATTCAGAATGTCACATTATAAACCGGTCATGCAGAGCGTAGCGAAGCATCTTGCCCGCCGCAACTAATCAAATCGGCCCAACGAAGCGGGCAAGATGCTGCGCTGCGCGCTGCATGACGGCCTTTTTGCCGTTGAACACTCTTACCGTCACAATTCGGTAACATAACGGCGCCGGGCCCTCTCCCTACCTTTGAGCCATGATTCAACCTGTATTCCCACCAAAGCCCTGTTTATGTTTGGTTTAGAACCCCACGTGCTGCTGCTCCTGGGCGTGTGCCTGCTGGCCGCCTGCGCGTTCGAGTTCGTCAATGGCTTCCACGACACGGCCAACGCCGTGGCCACGGTTATTTACACCAACACGCTGCGGCCCTGGGTGGCGGTGGTGTGGTCGGCGTTCTGGAACTTCATCGGCGTGTTTGCCGGCGGCATTGGCGTGGCCATGGGCATTGTGTACCTGCTGCCCGTCGAAAGCCTGGTGGACGCCAACGTGTACCACGGCATCGCGATGGTGGGCGCCCTCATTCTGGCGGCCATCATCTGGAACGTGGGCACCTGGTACTACGGCATTCCGGCGTCGAGCTCGCACGCGCTCATCGGGTCGATTTTGGGCGTGGGCATCGCGTTTTCGCTGCTGCCCGGCTCGAAGGGCGCGGCCGTGAACTGGAGCAAGGCCGGCGAGGCGGGCGTGGCCCTGCTCGTGGGGCCGCTGCTGGGCTTTGCGCTCACCATCGGCATGATGTTTTTGTTCAAGCGCTTCGTGCCGAGCAAGGCCATTTTCAAGGAGCCGCACAAGCGCAAGCCCCCGCCCCTGTGGATTCGGCTGCTGCTCATCACGACCTGCACGCTGGTGAGCTTTTTCCACGGCTCGAACGACGGCCAGAAAGGCGTGGGGCTGATTATGCTGATTCTCATCGGCATCGTGCCCTTCCGCTTTGCCCTCGACGAAGGCAAAAATCCGCTCGATTTGCGCGAGTCGCTGGGCAAGGTCGAGTACGTCATCGGGCGCGTAAACCGCGCCGATTTGAGCCCCAACGACCAGAAGAACCTGGCCGACGTGCAGGCCCAGACGGCCGACCTCGACCGCATCTTCGCCGGCAAAACCACCATCAAGGAGCTGCCCCAGCAAACGCGCTTCGAAATCCGGCGCGACGTGCTGCTGCTGGCCAACCGCGCCAAAAAGCTGCTGAGCGCGCCCAACGTCCGCATCAGCACCCAGGACCGCGCGATTTACGACGCGGCCGTGGCCAACATGAAAACGTTCACCGACTACGCGCCGTGGTGGGTGCTGCTGATGGTGAGCCTGTCGCTGGCCTGCGGCACCATGATTGGCTGGCAGCGCATCGTGAAAACCATCGGCGAGCGCATCGGCAAGGAGCACCTGAGCTACGCGCAGGGCGCCAGCTCGGAGCTGGTGGCGGCCCTCATGATTGGGTGGTCGACCTGGCTCAACCGCCCGTCGGCCACCACGCGCGTGCTCACCGCCACCTCCGACCGCCACCGCGAATGGACGACGGTCGGCGTCGGCCACAACGTCATCGAGGCGTCGTGGCTGGCGCTGGAGGACGCCGTGCGATACGGCCTGCTCGGCGCCGTCA
>CAXTCS010000443.1:0-2349 GCA_964242365.1 uncultured Hymenobacter sp.
GCCGGCACGTTGGCCCCGCGCACCCCAAAGCTGGCCCGCGCAAACACCGGAAACGGGATGCCGTACCGCGCCCCCGCCCGCCCATTGAGCAGCATGGGCACCAGCACGATGCTGTTGCCCAGGAAGATGGTGAGCAGCGCCTCCCACCAGTTCATGCCGCCCTCAATCAGCGAGCTGGCCAGCATGTAGGTCGGAATGCACAGGCTCATGCTAATCCAGAGCGCGGCGTAGTTGCCGGTGCCCCAGGTGCGGTCGGCCAGGGCCACCGGCGCCAGGTCGGGACTGCTGAGGCCGGGGGCGGCGGTAGTTTCCTGCGTGGTAGTCATGCCAGTGCCAGTAAGATAGCCCAGGCGAATGTACTCGAAACAACCCTCATTCAAAAGCCCCTATTTCGGGTCGGCGGGCGGCAAGGGCTTTTCCAGCACCAGCAGCACCAGCGGCTGCTTCGGCATGCCGTAGCGCGGGTCGGTGGGGAAGGGCTCGGTGGCGCCGGTCGGGCGGTAGCCCTGCCGCTCATAAAAGGCAATGAGTTCGGGCCGCACCGAAATTACGGTCATCTGGCTCACCGTGCAGTGGTGCTGCCGGCCGTAGGCTTCGGCCGCCCGCAGCAGGAACTTGCCCACGCCCCGGCCCTGCCCGGCCGGCGCCACGGCCAGCATCGAGAGGTGCAGCCGCCCGGCGCTGGCCTGCACGTGGAAGCAGCCCAGCAGCTCGCCGCCGGCGCCCCGGCACAGCAGCACGGCGGCATCGGGGGCTTGCAGCATCTCCAGCAGCCCGGCTTCGTCGATGCGCTGGCCGTCGAGCAGGTGGGCCTCGGTGGTCCAGCCCTGGCGGGAGGCCTCGCCGCGGTAGGCGCTGTTCACGAGGCGGGCGAGGCGGGGCACATCGGCGGGCGTGGCAGTGGCGAGAAGCATCGGGCAAAAGTAACCCATTCGTCCGCAGAGAGGCTTTTTCCGCCTTCAACTCCAGGGCTTCCGCACCAAAAATCAGCTGGGGCCTTGCTGTTGCTTTGCCCGGCGCTTCAGCGCCGGGATACGGGGCGGTGGTTGTCCTGATTGGAGGGCTTTAGCCCTGGTCGTTGCGAACGCAAGCCAGGGCTAAAGCCCAAAAAAGAGGACAGGCCCCGGCTCCCGGCGCTCAAGCGCCGGGCAAAGAAGACGTTGGTTGGGTTGGTGCGGAAACCCTGCTTCAACGCTGAAGCTGTCCAGTAATTCAGGAAAAACTCAGCATGCCCCTTTGTTTGCCGATAACTTTATAAACACTTTTTCGGTGCGAAAAAAACTCAGCGCCGCAAATACCCGCCCAAATCCGACACGCTCGCAATGCCCAACTGCCGCGCCTGCCGCTGCCGCATCAGCAGGGCATAGGTGTTGTTGAAGCCCAGCGGGGCCAGCCACTCCAGCCCAAAGCGGCGGCGGAACTCGGCGCGCACGTAGCCCAGCACCGCCGCCGGCCGCCCGCCCAGCGAGTCGACCACCGCCGGGCGGGGTTGCAGCAGCACCAGCAGGCCGGTGCCGGTGTATTCGGGGTACATGTCGATGGCCCCGCCGCGCAGCGCCTCAAAGCAGATGGTGGTGCCGCCGAGGCCGGTTTTGGTTTCCACCGCCAGGCCGGTTTCGCCCCGGATGAGCGCGGCGTACAGCTCAACCAGGATGTATTGCTCGGCAAAAATCTTGGAGCCCAGCCGCACCACCGGCGCGCCCGCCACGGCCGGGCGCGGGGCGCGCCACAGCCCCCGCCGCCGCAAAAACGCCTCGGCAATGGCCTTGGGGGCCTGGTGCAGGTAGTCGGCGCGGTAGTTCAGGTCGGTCATCACCGAGTCGGAAATCTGCCCGTCGAGCCGGGCCAGCACGGCGGCCAGCTCGGGGTGGGCGCGCAGCGCGGCGGGCCGCACCACCGGCACGGCGTAGTAGGGCGGAAACGCGCGGCGGTCGTCGCGCAGCACGCGCAGGCCGTAGGCTCGGATGCGCCCGTCGGTCGAGTAGCCGTCAATCACGTCCACATTCGCGTTGCGGGCGGCCTCGTACACCAGCGCGGGGGCCAGCACCACGCTGGGCAAGTGCACCAGGCCGTAGGCTTTGGTGAGGCCCGGCAGCCCATCGGCCCGCCCCACAAACTCGGGGCTGAAGCCCGCCAGCAGCTTGCCCGTGGCGCGGGGCAGCAGGTAGAGCGCGCCCAGCAGCGGCAGCGCCACCAGCAGGGCCGCGCCCACCTGGCCCAACCGCCGGGTGCTCAGCTTTTGCACGCCGCCCAGCAGCGCATCGAAGGCCAGGGCAAGGCCGGCGGCGGGCAGCGCCCCGGCCAGTATCATCACCGGGTTGTTGAGGGCAATGCCGCCGAAGATGAACT
>CAXTCS010000444.1:0-2331 GCA_964242365.1 uncultured Hymenobacter sp.
AGTACCTCGACAGCGGCACGGGCGTGCAGCAAAACGGCGGCGGCGAGGCGCACTCGTCGCTGCTGTCGGCTTTTGGCCGGCTGGGCTACGACTACGCCGGAAAATACCTGGCCAGCTTCAACTTCCGGCGCGACGCCTCGTCGCAGTTCATACCCGGCCAACGGGCGCAGAATTTCTACTCCGGCTCGGTGGGCTGGAACCTGGCGCAGGAGGAATTCATGCGCGGCATCGACGTCGTTTCGCTGCTGAAGCTGCGGGCCAGCGTAGGACAGCTGGGCAACTCGGCCATTGGCAATTACCCCTACGCCTCGCTCATTGGCGGCGGTTTCTACTACCCGTTCGGCGGGGTTTCAACCCAGGGCCTGAGCGTGGTGACCAAAGGCAACCCGAACATCCGCTGGGAAACCAGCACCCAAACCAACGTGGGCCTCGACGTAGGCCTGCTGAAAGGCGCCTTGCAGCTGACGGCAGACTACTTCATCAAGAATACGTCGAAAGTATTGCTGTTTCTGCCGCAGCCCAGCAGCGCCGGCAACGGCGGCAACCCCGCCGTGAACGCCGGCAAAATTCGCAACAAAGGGCTGGAGCTGGAGCTGGCTTACCGCAACACGGTGGGCAAGGATTGGAGCTACGGCATCAGCGGCAATTTGGCGACGCTGCACAACGAGGTGGTGTCGCTGGGCAGCGCCGCGCCCATCGTGGGCGGCCGCATCGACAACAACTACTACGCGACCCTGACCGACGTGGGCCACCCCATCGGCTCGTTTTACCTACTCCAAAAAGAAGGCATTTTCCAGTCCGCCCAGGAAGTCTTTACCCACGCTTACCAAGGGCCGGGGGTGAAGCCGGGCGACGTAAAATACAAGGACGTTAGCGGGCCGGATGGGGCGCCCGACGGCATTGTCGACGGCTACGACCGCACCTACGTGGGCAGCCCGATTCCGAAACTCACTTACGGCTTCACGGCCAACGTGCGCTACAAGAGCATCGACTTGAGCGCCTTTTTCCAGGGCGTGCACGGCAACAAGCTCTACAACCAGGTCAATACCGACATCGAAGGCTTTTACCGCGCCTTCAACATCACCGAGCGGGTGGCCACCCACTACTGGACCGGCGAGGGCAGCACCAACGAATTCCCGCGCCTGTCCTGGACCGGCGCTTCCAACAACAAGCAGCCCTCCGACCGCTTCCTGGAAGACGGCTCGTACCTGCGGCTGAAGAACTTACAGCTCGGCTACACTTTCGGCGAGAAAATCCTGGCTCCGGTGCACGTGGCGTCGGTGCGCCTCTACGCCAGCGTGCAAAACCTGTTCACGTTCACCAAATACACGGGCCTCGACCCCGAGCAGGGCACCAACAGCAACTCCCTCGGCGATGGCGTGCGGGCCACGGGCATCGATTTTGGCACCTACCCGTCGGCCCGCACTTTCACGGTGGGCATCAACGCCGGCTTCTAACCGCTTCGCACCATGAATAAGCTGAAATTCCGACCTTTTGCCATCGGCCTGCTCGGCGCCCTGGCGTTTGCCGCCGCCGGCTGCGACAAGTTTCTGGACCAGCCCGTGCTGGGGCAGTACGAAGCGGGCCAGTTCTTTACCTCCGACACCAACGCCATTTTCGCCGTGAACGCCGCCTACGTGCCGCTGTCGTTCCGCGATGCGTCCTCCAATACCCTTTGGGTGCTGGGCGACGTGGCGTCCGACGATGCCGTGAAAGGCAGCAACCCCGGCGACCAGGCCGATTTCGAGAACATCGACAACTTCAACATCACGCCGATAAACGCGGCCGTGGAAGCCCAGTGGAAGCGCTACTACGACGGGGTGTTCAAGTGCAACGTGGTGCTCGACGGCCTGCCCGAAGCCAACGCCAGCGTGAGCGCCGACGTGCGGAAGCAAGCGGTGGGGCAGGCCCGGTTTCTGCGGGCCTACTACTACTTCCAGCTCACGACGATTTACGGGGCCATTCCGCTGCGCGTGAAAGTGGAAAACCCGGAAGAGCTGCAAAGCCCGGCGGTGCCCCAGGCCCGCATCTACGAGCAGGTGGAGGCCGACTGCCAGGCCGCGGCCGCCGCCCTGCCCGCCACCTGGCCCACCACCGACGCCGGGCGCGCCACCCAGGGCGCGGCCCTGGCCCTGCTGGCCAAAACGTATTTGTATGAGAAGAAATGGGCGCTGGCGGCCCAAACCGCGCAAGCCGTGGAGGCGCTGAACCAGTACAAGCTGCTGCCGGTGTTCGCGGATAATTTCCGGGCCGCGACCAAAAACAACGCGGAGGCTATTTTCTCGGTGCAGCACACCAGCGGCCTCAGCCCCAACCAGGGCAACAACCTCA
>CAXTCS010000445.1:0-2331 GCA_964242365.1 uncultured Hymenobacter sp.
GCCTATGGCGGCGGCACCTCGGGCAGCAGCAGCTGCTTTGAATGCAGCGGCCCCGGCTCGGAATACGACGTGCGCTACACTTACGCCTACGTGCAGCCCACGGCGCTGCTGGCCCAAGGCAAGCAAAGCTGGGGCTTCGGCCTGCGGGTGGGCCGGGCCTATTATCACCGACTAACCAGGCTGCGGGCCGATACGTTGGGCGGGCCGATTCAGGCCGCCAGCTACGCGGGGCACCAAGCAACTTTCGTGCAGCCCGTGGTGCAGTTCAGCTACCGGGTATTGCCCTGGCTGGCCTTTTCGGGCAGCGTCGGGGTTCAGGGTTTCCTGGGCGCTGCCTCGGGAATCGACGACATGAACCCGGTGGTTGGGCAAATAGGCGTGCACTTTGTGGTGGGCAAGCGAAACCCGGCGCGCCCCTAGTTCCGTCGAATCATCGCCGCCACGGCATCCACCCACTGCGGCTCCGAGTTGAGCGAGGGCACCAGCTGCCAGTGCTCGCCGCCAGCCTGTTCGAATAATTCCTTGAACTCTTCGCCGACTTCGATGGTCGTTTCCAGGCAGTCGGCCACGAAAGCCGGGCTGAAGGCCAGCACGTTTTTGATGCCTTTGGCGGGAAATTCTTTCAGGGCTTCGTCGGTGTACGGTTGCAGCCAGGGGTCGCGCAGCCGGCTTTGCAGGCGGCTTTGGAAGGCCACCGTGTACTGGTCGGGCGCGAGGCCCATGCCGGCCGCCACAAGGCGCGAGGTTTCGAAGCACTGGGCGCGGTAGCAGTAGCGGTTTTTCTCGTTCAGCGTGTCGCAGCAGCTCCCAAACTGGCAGTAGTTGTGAAAGCTGCCCTTGGCCACGTGCCGCTCCGGAATGCCGTGGTAGCTGAACACGATGTGGTCGTATTTCCGCTTCGCCAGCTCCCGCTGGCCCAGCGCCACGATGGTGCCGATAAAGCCAGGGTCGCTGCTAAATGCGCTGATGAAGCTGATGCTGGGCACAATCCACCAGTCTTTCACGATGTCCATCACCTTCTCCTGCACCGAGCCCGTGCTGGCCGAGGCGTACTGCGGAAACAGCGGCAGCACGATAATGCGGTCCACGGCGGCCTCGCGCAGCTCCTCCAGCGCCTTGGCGATGCTGGGTTTCTGGTAGCGCATCCCGAAGGCCACCACGTAATCGGCCCCCAATTCGGCCTGCACTTTTTTCTGTAAGTCGAGCCCGTGAAAGAGCAGGGGCGAACCCCGGTCCGTCCAGAGCTGCTGGTAGATTTTGGCCGATTTTGGGGCCCGCAACGGCACCACGAGGCCCCGAAACAGGGGGTAGCGCACGGCGGCCGGCATGTCAATCACCCGGCCATCGGTCAGAAATTCGTTGAGGTAGCGCCGCACGTCGGGCGTTTTGGGCGAGTCGGGCGTGCCGAGGTTGACGAGTAAAACGCCGACGCGGCGGCTGGGAGTAGCAGGAGGATTCATTAACACAAAGTTCAGGAGCAACGCGCGGACTGCCGGGAACGGACCCATTATCGACCCGGCCAACCCGCCAGCCTACCAAGCAAACAGCCGCTTCCCGGCATGGTTTCGCCGGCCGCGCAGTCCCGCCGCGTCGCCCACGATATTTTGCGGCTTCACCTGGCCAACGGCGGAAATCCGGTGCTGTAATTGGGGGGCCGGTGGCGGGGTGATTACTTGTCGGGTAGCTTTTGCGCCGCGAAAGCCGTACCTTTGCGGCCCTGATTATCAAACCCATCCCTCGTGAACCCCGAAACTAAACCCCACCGCGCCGGCTTCGTGAGCATCATCGGCAAGCCCAATGTGGGCAAGTCCACGCTCATGAACGCGTTGGTGGGCGAGCGGCTCAGCATCGTCACGAGCAAGGCCCAAACCACCCGGCACCGCATCCTGGGCATCCTCAACGGCGCCGATTTCCAGCTCATTTATTCCGACACGCCCGGCATCATCCAGCCCAAATACGAGCTGCACAACGCCATGATGTCGTTTGTGTACTCCTCGCTGGAAGACGCCGACGTGGTGCTCTTCGTGACCGATATCTACGAAAAGCACGACGAAGAGCCCGTGGTCGAGCGCCTGCGCAAGATGGTTGACACGCCCATCATCCTGCTGGTCAATAAAATCGACCAGGCCGACCAGGCCGAGGTAGAAGCCAAGCTGGCCTACTGGCGCGAGCAATTGCCCAATGCCGCCGAAGTGCTGCCTATTTCGGCCCTCAACGCCTTCGGCACCGACAGCGTGCTGGCCCTGGTGCTCGCCCGCCTGCCCATCCACCCGCCGTACTACCCCAAAGACGAGCTGACCGACAAGCCCGAGCGCTTTTTCGCCGCCGAAA
>CAXTCS010000446.1:0-2323 GCA_964242365.1 uncultured Hymenobacter sp.
AAAATCAGCACCTCGCGCAACTGGGCGGTGTGGCTGCACGAATACTTGCAGGATTTTCCCGGCCAGGCCGACGTGCTCCGCTACGTGCTGTGCGCCAACGCCCCCGAAACCAAAGACAACGACTTCACCTGGAAGGATTTCCAGGCGCGCAACAACAACGAGCTGGTGGCCACGCTGGGCAATTTCGTGAACCGGGCGGCCGTGCTCACGCACAAATTCTTCGAAGGCAAAGTGCCGGAATTGGGCGAATTAAAGACCGTTGACAGCGATACGCTCGCGCAGCTGGCCGAATTTCCCGCCAAAATCGGCGAGCTAATTGAAAATTACCGTTTCCGCGACGCATTAGCTGAGGTATTAAATCTGGCGCGCCTCGGCAATAAATACCTGGCCGAAACCCAGCCCTGGCACCTCATCAAAACCGATGCGGCGCGCACCGGCACCGTGCTGCACGTCGCGCTGCAAATCGCCGCCGCCCTGGCCCCCGTTTTGGAGCCCTTCCTGCCCGAATCGGCACAAAAGCTGGCCACCATGCTCAATCTGGAACTCGGCAACTGGGCCAGCGCCGGCCGCCCCGACGCCCTCGGTGCCGGCCACCAGCTGCGCGAAGCCGAATTGCTATTTGCTAAAATTGAAGATGCCGTGGTCGAAACGCAGGTGCAGAAATTGCTCGACACCAAAAAAGAAAATCAGCTCGCCAGCACGCCCGTAACGCCCGCCAAAACCGACGTGTCGTTCGACGATTTTGGCCAGATGGATTTGCGCGTCGGCACCATCGTAGCCGCCGAAAAAGTAGCCAAAACCAAAAAGCTCCTGAAACTCACCGTCGACCTTGGCCTTGAGCAACGCACCATCGTGAGCGGCATTGCCGAATATTTCATTCCCGAAGCGCTGCTGGGCCAGCAGGTGCAGGTGTTGCTCAACCTCGCGCCCCGCGAAATCAAAGGAATTCAAAGCCAGGGCATGCTGCTAATGGCCGAAAACGCCGACGGTAGCCTCGCCCTGATGCAGCCCAGCACGCCCGTCCGCAACGGCAGCGGAGTAGCTTAAAGTAGACCCGTCTGTCATGCTGACGAAGGAAGCATCTTATCACGCAATAACGAGTCGTACAAACGTGATAAGATGCTTCCTTCGTCAGCATGACAGGCGGGTTGAGTAACTTCCGAATAATTACAATTCAACACAAAAAACCCCGGCTGCTCAAAGCAGTCGGGGTTTTTTGCGTCCAGCAAGTGCGAGTGAATTACTTCACGTTCACCACGTTCATGGCGCGTTCCAGTCCCAGCGCCCCGAAGGCCAAAACGGCATCGGCAGCTTTCTCAATACGCGTCGGCAACTCAATTAATTCGTCCGCTGAAAAAGGATTCAGCACGTAATCGACTTGCCGGCCTTTGGGAAAATTAGCGTCTACGCCAAAGCGCAGCCGCGCGTAGACATCGGTGCCCAGCGTGGCCTGAATGTCTTTCAGGCCGTTGTGCCCGCCCGCCGAGCCCTGGCCTTTTAAACGCAGTTTCCCAAAAGGCAACGCAAGGTCATCGGTGACCACAATCATGTTTTCGACCGGGATTTTGAGCGTAGCCAGCCAGTGCGCGGCGGCTTTTCCGCTCAGGTTCATGTAGGTCGTGGGTTTCACCAGCGCGTAGGTGTGGCCTTTGTGCTTGAATTCGGTCACGAACGCGTGGCGGCTGACTTCAAAGCGCGGCGCCCCAAATTTGGCCGCCAGATAATCGGCCACCATAAAGCCGATGTTGTGCCGGGTATCGGCGTATTCGGGGCCGATGTTGCCCAGACAAAGAACCAATAACTTGACCACAGATTTAACGGATTTTAACGGATGAAACGGATTATTTATGGTTCCTATCCGCTGCGTAGTTGAAATTATAAAATAAGAGTACCCGAACGAACGGCTCATAAAAAAACCGTCCGATGACGGACGGTTTTTTTTATGAGCCAGTGAAATAAAGGAAGATTAGCGAAATAGGAACTGGAAAATTGCGGAACCACAAATAATCCGTTCCATCCGTTAAAATCCGTTAAATCCGTGGTCTTATTTACCGGCGGCTATTTCGCCCTTCAGCGCACGCGGGATGGTAATGGTGGCAATCGGAGCCTCCGCGCTGGTCAGGATGGTGTAGTTGGTGGGCTTCACGGCACCCACTTTGATGGATTTGCCGAGCTCCATGGTGCTGATGTCGACTTCTACGTAGTCGGGCAGGTTGTCCATGGTGGCGCGCACGCGCACTTTGCGCAGCTTGCTGGCCAGTTTGCCACCGGCCAATACGCCCGGCGATACGCCGATGTATTTCACGGGGATGTCCATTTTCAC
>CAXTCS010000447.1:0-2315 GCA_964242365.1 uncultured Hymenobacter sp.
GGGCAGGCCGCGTCGCGGGCACGGTGACGGACGCGGCCACGGGCAAACCCGTGTCGTACGCCACGGTGGCGGTGCTGAACGCGGCCACCAACAGCCCCGTGAACGGGGGCGTGTGCGGCGACGACGGCAAGTTTGTGCTGCCCGGCATTCCGGCCGGCACCTACACGGTGCAGGTCAGCTTTTTGGGGTATAAAAACGAGGAGCGGGCCGGCGTGGTGGTGCCCGCCAGCGGCGTGGTGAATTTGGGCACGGTGGCCCTGAGCGCCTCGGCCCAAAAGCTGGGCGAAGTGGTGGTGACGGGCCAAAAAGCCCTCATTGAGGAGAAGGTCGACCGTACGGTGTACAACGCCGAGAACGACCAGACCACGCGCGGCGGCGACGCCACCGACGTGCTCAAGCGCGTGCCGCTGCTGAGCGTGGACCTCGACGGCAACGTGAGCCTGCGCGGCAGCTCCAACATTCGGGTCCTCATCAATAATAAGCCGTCGGCCATCGCGGCCAGCAGCATTGCCGACGCACTGAAGCAGATTCCGGCCGACCAGATTAAGACCGTGGAGGTCATCACCTCGCCCTCGGCCAAGTACGACGCGGAGGGCTCTGGCGGCATCATCAACATCATCACCAAGCAGAACAACCTGAGCGGCGGCACCCTGGGCATCGACGCCAGCGCGGGCACCCGCAGCAGCAACCTGAGCCTGAACGGCAGCTACCGCACGGGCAAAATGGGCTTCTCGCTGGGCGGCTTCGGGCGGGCGGGCTACAACATTCCGGGCAGCTACTCGAACGAGCAGCTTATCAAGGACGGCCAGGGAAATGTGCTGTCGAGCACCTTGCAGAGGGCCGACACGCGGCAGAGCCAAGCGTTTGGTCGCTCGGTGCTGGGCTGGGACTACGACATCGACAAGCACAACTCGCTCACGGCATCGCTCTCGTACGGCGCTCGCAACCAGCACACTTACCAGGACGGGCTGCGGGCCATTTCCTCGCTGCCCGACAAGAATTCGGTGCGCGACGTGAACGTAATCGACAAGTCGGGCACCGTTGATGCGAGTTTGAACTACACGCACACCTTCGAGAAGCCGCAGCAGGAATTCAGCATTCTGACGCTGTACAGCCGCAACGACCGCACGAATAATTTCACCAACAACATTCTGAGCGCTGACACCAATACGCCGAGCATCCGCAACGAAAACCCGAGCGCCAACGAGGAGTTTACGGTGCAGGCCGACTACCAGACGCCGGTGGCCAAAACCCAGATTCTGGAGTTTGGGGCCAAGGACATTTTGCGCCGCGTGAGCAGCGACTACAGCTATTTTGAAGCGACGGGCGCCAACGGCGAGTTCGTGCCCCGCGCCGACGTGGGCCTGAACAACGGCTTCAAATACCGCCAAAACGTGACGGCCGGCTACGCGGCCTACACCCTGGGCCTGCCCAAAGGCTTCACCCTGAAGCCGGGCGTGCGCTACGAGTACACCACCATCACGGCCGATTACAGCACCGGGCTGGGGTCGGTGCCCATCTCCAATTACGGGATTTGGGTGCCCAGCGTGAATTTCTCGCGCAAGCTGGCCAACGGCAACGTGCTGAAGCTGGCGTATAACCGCCGCATCCAGCGGCCGTCGCTGCAATTTTTGAACCCCAACCCGCAGCAGTCCAACCCGCTCATCGTGACCACGGGCAACCCCGCGCTCAAGCCCGAATACACGAACAACTACGAGCTGGGCTACAGCACATTGGTCAAAAAAGCCAACCTGAACTTCTCGGTGTTTGCGCGCAACACCACGGGCTCGATTCAGTCGGTGCGCACGGCCCTGCTCGACCCCAACGGCGTGCCGACCGGCGTGCAGAACGTGACTTATCAGAACATCGGCCAGGAAGACGCGTACGGCGGCAGCGTGTTTGCCAGCATCAACAGCGCCAAGTTCAGCCTGAACGGCGGCGTCGATACGTACTACGCGGTGCTGAACAACCGGGCAAACGACCGGCTGTACAACGCTAAAAACGAAGGCTTTGTGGCCAGCGGGCGCCTGTTTGGCAACTACAAGCTTACCGAGCTGTGGGGCTTGCAGGCCTTTGGGTTTTACCGCGGGCAGCAGGTGCAGCTGCAAGGCCACCAAAGCGGCTTCGGCGTCTACAGCCTGAGCGTGAAGCGCGACTTTGCCGAGAAAAAGGGCAGCATCGGCTTTGGGGCGGAGAACTTTTTTACCAACTCCATCAACATCCGCAACCAGGTCAACTCGCCGCTCCTAGACCAGACCAGCACCAGCGTACTGCACAACATGAGCTTTAAAATCAACATCAGCTACCGCATCGGC
>CAXTCS010000448.1:0-2283 GCA_964242365.1 uncultured Hymenobacter sp.
CGAGTGGTTTACCACCCCACTGCCCCACGCGAGATGCCTCGGCTGCGCTCGGCATGACGGTCGATTATGGTAAATTGCGCCACGCCCCGGCCAGCTAGTGCCGCTTCGCCGCCGCGGGCCGGGGCGCGGGCTTCGCGCCCGGCACTTTAATGGGCTCTTTGCCGTCGTTGCCCACGTAGCGGCGCAGGCTTTTGGCCGCGTCGGGGTTCAGTTTGGCGGCCTTTTCGAGGTCGCGCCGCGCTTCCGACAACTTATCAAACGACGAGTAGCTGATGCCCCGGTATTCCCAGGCGTCGGCGTAGGCCGAATCGAGCTGGATGGCTTTGGTGAAATCGCCCACGGCGGCTTTGTACTGGTACATCTGCATTTTGGCCACGCCCCGACCAAAAAAGGATTCTTTGTCGTCGGCCCGGTACTTGATGGCGCTGGAAAAGTCGGACGTCGCGGCTTTGTACTGCTTAATCATCAGCCGGTTGACGCCGCGGTTGTAATAAGCATCGGGGTTGTTGCGCTGGTAGCGGATGGCGGCCGTGTAGTCGGGCAGCGCCTCTTTGTACTGCTTCAGGTAGCTCCTGGCCTTGGCGCGCTGAAGCAGGGCAGGCGCGTTTTTGGGGTTGGCGGCAAGCAGCGCATCGGCCGCCGAGAGCATGGCGCGGTAGTCGGCGGCGGTCATCTTTTTCTCCTTGGCCCGTTCGGCCGAAGCGGCGGCGGCCGTGGGTGCCGAAGGGTCGGGCTTGTCGGCCGCCAGCGCCGCGGCCGACGCGGCCGCGCTGGTGGCCGGCGTAGCCACGCGGGCATCGGTCGCCGTGGCGGCGGCCCCGGTCGAATCCGGGCGGGCGGCCGTGGGCGCGTTCATCAGCTGGCTCGTGTTGGAGGGCTTCTCCTTCTCGGTGACGGTGGTGGCGCAGTTGGTCAGAAAAGCCAGCAGCCCCAGGGCGGCCAGTGGCAAGCGGAAAGATGGTTTCATAGCAGCAGAATGAATAAAGCCAAAGCAAGCCGTGCCGTAGGCGCAGGCTTATACGGCGACAAGATAACATCGGCCGTTAGAACGGGCGCACCAAAAACCAGCTCACGCGTGTTGACGCACGTTAGCCGCCTTTGCCGCGCGGTGCGGGGGCGCGGCTATCTTTGCGGCTTCAAATGGGTGGGTTCCCCAGCCGGACCCGGTACACTTTTTTCTTTCGGAGCATTCTATGGCATTGCAATTTGATTTGGTCGTGGTCGGCAGCGGCCCCGGCGGGTACGTGGCCGCCATTCGGGCGTCGCAGCTGGGTTTGAAAGTGGGCGTTATCGAGCGCGAGTCGCTGGGCGGCATTTGCCTCAACTGGGGCTGCATCCCCACCAAAGCGCTGCTCAAGTCGGCGCAGGTGTTCGAATACCTCAACCACGCCGGCGACTACGGCCTGAAAGCCGACGGCATCGGCTACGATTTCGGCGCCGTCATCGGCCGCAGCCGGGGCGTGGCCGACGGCATGAGCAAGGGCATCAACTTCCTGTTCAAAAAAAACAAGATTGAGGCCATCATGGGCACCGGCAAGGTGCTGGCCCCCGGCAAAGTGGAGGTGACCAGGGCCGACGGCAGCAAGGAAACCGTGGAGGCCAAATCCATCATCCTGGCCACCGGCGCCCGCTCGCGCGAGCTGCCCACCATGCCGGTCGACAACGTGAAAATCATCGGCTACCGCAAAGCCATGACGATGGAGCAGCTGCCCAAGCGCCTCGTGGTGGTGGGCTCGGGCGCCATCGGCGTCGAGTTTGCCTACTTCTACCGCACCATGGGTTCGGAAGTGACGGTGGTGGAGTTCCTGCCCCGCATCGTGCCCGTGGAGGACGAGGAAGTCTCGCGCCAGATGGAAAAGTCGTTCCGCAAAATTGGTGTGAACGTGCTCACCAGCGCCGAAGTAACCAAAGTGGACACCAGCGGCGAAGGCTGCCAGGTGACCATAAAAACCGCCAAAGGCGAGCAGGTAATCGCCTGCGACGTGGTGCTGAGCGCCGTGGGCGTGACCACCAACCTGGAGAACATCGGCCTCGAAGAGCTGGGCATCAAAGTGGAGCGCGGCCGCGTCATTGTCGACGACTTCTACCAGACCAACGTGCCGGGCATCTACGCCATCGGCGACATCATTCCCGGCCCGGCGCTGGCCCACGTGGCCTCGGCCGAGGGCATCATCTGCGTCGAGAAAATCGCCGGCCACCACCCCGAGCCGCTCAACTACCAGAACATTCCCGGCTGCACCTACGCCTCGCCCGAAATCGCCAGCGTGGGCTACACCGAAGCCG
>CAXTCS010000449.1:0-2260 GCA_964242365.1 uncultured Hymenobacter sp.
GCCGAAAGCCACGAGTTTGTGGGCCGCCAGGGCCTGCTCAGCGAGTTTACCTGGAACGCCGACGGCTGGCCCGAATTTGTGAACCGCAGCCCCCAGGCCCCGCCCCTGACCGACATTACCCACCTCAACATCGCCGACGAATTTGCCGGCAGCCAGCTGGGGCCGGAGTGGCAATGGCCCATCAGCCAGCAGCCCGAAACCGTGGTGCGCAACGGGCAGCTGCACCTGGGCGCCGGTTCTTCGCGCCTCGGGGCTTTGGTGGCGCGCCGCACCCACGCCGCCACCTACAAAGCGGCGACCACCATCGATTTCGCCAACCTTCCGGTCGACACCTTTGCGGGCCTGGCCGCCCTGGGCGACCCCTACAACGCCCTGGCCCTGATGGCGGGCAACGGCCAGCTCCAAATCTGGCACGTGAGGAGCGGCAAGCAGCAGAGCCTGGTGCAAGTCTTCGTCGAGCCCTGCGCCACCCTGACGCTGCGCCTCGAAGTGTGGGGCGGCCAGCGCTACCGTTTCGCCTACAGCACCGACGGGGCCACCTGGCAGCCCCTGCCCACCGAAAACTTCACCCTCAACGGCACTTACCTGCCCCCGTGGGACTGCGGCGTGCGCGTGGCCCTGGTGGCCCAGGGCGCGGAAGGAACGGCGGCCACGTTTAACAATTTCATCGTCCGCAACCACCGGTAGACGAGCATCGCATCCGCTAAAAAGCCAGGCTGCTCACACGGGCAGCCTGGCTTTTTAGTGAAAAGACGTGTTCCCGAATAAAAAATTGACCGTCATGCCGAGCGCAGCCGAGGCATCTCGCGTGCAGCAGTAAACCTAATCGATTGAGTTACTACCACACGCGAGATGCCTCGGCTGCGCTCGGCATGACGGGCTTTTTCACTGATTATTATTCGGGAACAAGTCTAATGGAAACCGGCCCTACGCCTTGCTTGGGCATGGACCCGAAATCGGCCCTTTTTGCGGGGCCTTGACCGTGCGGATACGGGGTGCTGCGCTTTTGTAGAGACGCATGCTTGCGTCTCGTCGTTGAACGATAACTGGCTCAACGGCGTGGACGACGAGACGCAAGTATGCGTCTCTACCCCAAATAGCCACCTAAACGAGCAACGCCCGACACGATAGTGCCGGGCGTTGCCGTTGGTGGTTTTCGACTAATCGGTGGGGCTAGCGGCGGTGCTTTTTGGCCTTGCTCTTCGTTTTTGAAGGCGTGCTTTTCTTCGTGGCTTTGGCCTTGTGGGCAGAGGCGCTGCTTTTTTTGCTGCTGTGGCTGCTTTTGGCTTTGGTCTTGGTTTTCTTGCTTGTGTGCTTGGAAACGCTTTTGCTGACCTTGGCGTGCGCGGCCGATTTGGTTTTAACCTTGGTCTTGCTCGCCTTGCTGCTGTGCGCGGTGGCTTTGTGGGCCTTCGATTTGCTGGACTTGCTGCTGCGGCTGCTGCGCGAGGTGTGGCGGGCGGCGCGGCGGGCTTCGGCGCGGGCATCGGCGCGCGATTCTTCGCGGCGGGCGGCGGCGCGGCGGGCGGCCAGCAGCTCGGTGTGGCGGGCTTCGTAGCTGCGGGTGGTGTGGGCGGGCACGGCGGCCTCGCGGGCCTCGTCGGCGGTTTCGGCGTAGTGGGCGGTGGCGTCCGACTCGGGGGCGGCGGTGTTGTCTTCGGCGCTGGCTTTGGGGGCTTCGGTTACGATTTTCTTGCGGCGCACCGGCATCAGGAAATCGCGCTCGGCGCGCTCGCGCAAGCTCAGGTTTTCTTCGCCCGGCAGCTTCGTAACGGGGACTTGCTTCTCGTTCTGAGCTTGGGCGCCGCTCCAGGTGAGCAGCAGCGAAAGGAAGACAAATAGGTGCTTCATAGACGAATAAGGTGAAATCAACGGGAGACAAAGCTACACCCTTCCCCGGTTAAATGCAAGAGCAAGGGGGTTGCCACCCCCAAGAAAGCTATTTGCGCATTCTAAGGGCCTATTTTAAGTTGTCGCCGGCCAGCGGGGCAATCCGCAGCCGCCCGCCCGCCGAATGGGCCCCGAACTCGGGGGCGTACAAACATTGCACCTGGCTCAGGCCGCCCGAAAAATCGCCGGCCTGGCTGGCCCGCAGCCGGTACTCAAACACGTGCGTGCCGCGCGGTACTGCGCTCAGAAAGAAGTTGGTGGCCGCGTCGCGCGGCGACTCGTAATAGCCCAGGCCGTTCTGGTAGCGGTAGCCGCTGGTCTGGCCGGTGGGTTCGAGGCCGGCGGCGCGCTGGTCTTTGAGGTGCACGTA
>CAXTCS010000450.1:0-2257 GCA_964242365.1 uncultured Hymenobacter sp.
AGATGCCCAACATCATGGTCACCACCAAGCGCTGGTACGACGCCCACCCCAAGGAGGTGCTGGGCCTGATGACCGGCCTGGCCGTGGCCGGCGACCAGGTGAAATCGCACCCCGAAGCCCTGGCCCGCGCCGCCGATATTTCGGCCGCCGTGTACGGCGACCAGGACAAGCCCGGCGCGTATTGGCTGAAGTACTACAAGGGCGTGAGCGAGGCCGACCGCAACGGCGACGTGGTGGAGCTCGGCGGCAGCAAGGCGTTCAATTTCAGCGATAACCTGAATTTATTTGGCCTCGACGAAGGCGGCACCAACATCTACGCGGCGGTGTATAAAACCTTCGGCGACGTGCAGAGCAAGCTCTACCCCAAGGAGCTGCCCAGCTACGTGCCGTTGAATGACATGCTGGACCTCACGCCGCTGAAACAGCTTCAGGCCCAGTACAAAGGCAAAGCCGTGGCTCCGGCCGAAACGCAGAAATTTGCCGCCGGCGATGAAATCCGCCGGAGCGTGAGCCAGCGCGCCTGGAACATCGCCTTCAACTCGGGCCAAAGCACCTTCACCCCCGCCGCCGAGCACGACCTGAACCAGCTGTTCAACGACCTGGTGGTAGCCGGCCGCCTGAAAGTGGCCGTGCACGGCCACACCGACAACACCGGCGACCCGCAAGCCAACCAGCAGCTCTCCGAAGACCGCGCCATGGCCGTGCAGCGCTGGCTCGAAACCAAAAGCCGCAGCGCCTTCCCCGAGGGCCGCGTGCAGGTGTACGCCCACGGCGCCACCGAGCCCGTGGCCAGCAACGCCACACCCGAGGGCAAGGCCAAAAACCGCCGCGTGGAAGTGGTGCTGGGCAATTAAGCGGCTCTGTTAACACTAAAAGCACGTCATGCACATCTGGCGTCCGCGCAGTCGAAGCATCTCGCTCGCATCGTTGAACCATTGATTTGATACTGCACGCGAGATGCTTCGACTGCGCGGACGCCAGATGTGCATGACGTGCTGGTTTTTCTCAACCTAAAAATGAAAACCCTGTTCGCCCCCAACGCCCAGCCGCGCCGCCTCGTGTTCACCACGATGGTGGTAGCGCAAGTGGCCCTGTTGCTGCTGCTGTGGCTGTTTTACCCCATGCAGCTGTTTCCCAGCCTCGGCGAGGTTTTCCGCTCGCTCGGCGACCTCATCACCAGCCAGGGGCTCGTCCAGGAGCTATGGGCGAGCATGACCACGGCCATCGAAGCCCTGGCCATTGCCACGGGGCTGGCCCTGGTGATTTCCTACCTGACGGCGCTGCCCTTTTTCCGGCCCATCGCCTACGCGGCGAGCAAGATGCGGTACCTCACGCTCACCGGGCTGACCTTTTTCATGGCCTTGATGGTCAGCTCGGGCCACCAGGTCAAGCTCTCGGTGCTCGTCTTCGGGGCCACGGTGTACCTGGTCACGGGCATGACGGCCGTGATTCTGACCACCACCCAGGAGCAGATGGACCACGCCCGCACGCTGGGCATGGGCGAGTGGCGCAGCTTCTACGAAGTCGTGGTGCGCGGCAAGCTCGACGAGATGCTCGAGGTCGTGCGCCAGAACTTCGCCATCATCTGGACCATGATTACGCTGGTCGAAACCCTCTACCAGTCCGAGGGCGGCATCGGCCTGCTCCTCTACAAGCAAAACCGCTACCTGCATTTGGATGGGGTACTGGCTATTCAGCTCGTCATTCTGGCCACCGGCGCGGCGCAGGATTATTTATTTGTGCTGCTGCGCCACGTGTTTTTCCCTTACTCAGCGCTGGCCACCACGAGGTAAGTCCACGAGAACGTCAGGTCGAGCGCAGCCGAGACATCTCGCGTGCCACACCAACCAAATCGTTCAACGAAGCGAGCGAGATGTCTCGGCTGCGCTCGACCTGACGGGCTTTTATCTACCATCCTTAACCACTGCTTCCATGACTGCCCACACCTACGACTACCGCGACCCCATCCTCACCCTGAGCGGCGTCTCCATCTCCTTCAATGGCGAAAAAGTCCTGCGCGACATCAACGCCCAGGTCCTCGACGTGACCCGCCCCAACATGACCCAGGGCCAAATCGTAGGCTTCTACGGCCGCTCGGGCATCGGCAAGTCGGTCCTTTGCCGCATCATGGCGGGCCTCATCGCCCCCAGCGCCGGCACCGTGGAAGTGGGCCAGGCCCAACACCCCGTAACGCCCGGCATGGTGGGCTTCGTGCAGCAGCGCTACCCGCTGTTCGACCACCGCACGCTGCTCGACA
>CAXTCS010000451.1:0-2257 GCA_964242365.1 uncultured Hymenobacter sp.
CACAACGCTTCCTCCATGCACAGGCCACTGACTAGGCGCAGGCCCTGGCCGCAATCCGGGCTGGCCGCAACCGCCGCCATTCGATGTGGTATATCTTTCCGCAAATTCAAGGCTTGGGCTTTAGTGAAACCTCGCGGTATTACGCCATAAGAAACGCGGCCGAAGCCGACGCCTACGTGCAGCATCCGGTGCTGGGCGGCCGGCTGGTGGAGATTGCGCAAGCGCTGCTGCAACTGCCGGGCGCCGATGCCAACCGCATATTCGGCAGCCCGGATGACGTAAAGCTGAAATCGAGCATGACCTTGTTCGCGGCCTTACCCGACCCGAACCCGGTGTTTCAGTTGGTTTTGGAGAAGTTTTTTGGGGGCGCGCCGGACGCGCAGACATTGCGGCTGCTGCGCCAGCAGCCCTAGCCGGGGCGGGGCCGCGAGGGGGGGTAGGGCCGCGAAACATTGCCGCGCCGTTGCGGCTTAGTACCTCATCCCTACCCCCCTTGCCAATGCTGAAACTCGTGTTGCTTCGCCACGGCGAAAGCGTGTGGAACCAGGAAAACCGCTTCACCGGCTGGACCGACGTGGCACTGTCCGAAAACGGGCTGGCCCAGGCCAGGCAAGCGGGCGAGCTGCTGAAGAAAAACGGCTACCTCTTCGACATGGGTTTTGCCTCGGTGCTCAAGCGCAGCATTAATACCCTGCACGCGGTGCTGGAGGAACTGGATTTGCTCTGGATTCCGGTGCAGAAATCGTGGCGCCTGAACGAGCGCTTTTACGGGGCGCTGCAAGGGCTCAACAAGGCCGAAACTGTGGCGCAGTACGGCGAGGAGCAGGTGCAAAAGTGGCGCCGCGACCCCCACGAGCACCCGCCCGCCATCACCCCCGACGACCCGCGCTACCCCGGCCGCGAGTACCGCTACCGCCACCTGACGCCCCGCGAGCTGCCCCTGACCGAGAACCTGAGCGAGACCCTGAGCCGGGTGCTGCCCTTCTGGACAGAAATTATCGTGCCCGCGCTGCACCACCACCAGCAGGTGCTGGTGTGCGCCCACGGCAACAGCCTGCGGGCGCTGATTCAGTACATCGACCACCTGAGCGACGAGGAAGTGACGCAGCTCGATATTCCGACCGGCGCCCCGCTGGTAATTGAGCTGGACGATGATTTAAACCGGATTCAGCAGTATTATTTGGAGTAGGCAGCTGCGCCTGGCAGGCGCCGGGCGCGCAATGGCCGTGTAATGACTTGGCCGCGGCCGCGATACATTCGCCGAATCTTTTAACCCAACCTAGCCATGCTCCTGCTGCCGCTGCTACTTGTCGTTGTCGTCTTACTGCTGATGAGCCTGCGCATTGCGCAGGAATACCAACGGGCCATCGTGTTTCGGCTGGGCCGGTTTACGGGCACGCGGGGGCCGGGGCTCTACTGGCTCATTCCGCTCATCGAGCGCCAGCAAACCATTGATATGCGCACCAAAACGGTGGAGCTGGAGCAGCAGGAAACCATTACCAAGGACAGCGTGACCATTAAGGTAAACGCCGTGCTCTGGTTTCGGGTCACTAATCCGGCCGATGCCATTATCAAGGTGGCCGATTTTAACAAGGCGGTGTATCAGCTCTCGGTGACGGCGCTGCGCAACATTATCGGCCAGCACCAGCTGGACGAGGTGCTCAAGGAGCGCGGCCAGATAAATGGCGCCTTGCAGCAAATCGTGGACACGGCCACCGAAACCTGGGGCGTGAAGATTGAGCTGGTCGAGATTAAAGACGTGGAAATCCCCGAGTCGATGCAGCGGGCGATGGCTCGCGAGGCCGAGGCCATCCGCGAGAAGCGCGCCCGCATCATCAAGGCCGAAGCCGAGCTGGAAGCCTCCCAAAAACTCACCTTGGGCGCCCAGGAAATGGAGAAAAGCCCCTTCACGCTGGAGCTGCGCCGAATGCAGATGCTCTCCGAAATTGGCATCGACAACAATACGACGACGGTCATTATGATTCCCTCGGAGTTCTCGAACGCCGCCAAAAGCTTCACGCAACTCGCGGCCAGCCAGCAGGCCCGGCCAGCCGGCCCGGCGCCGGCGGGGGGGTAGGCAGCCAGCCGTCCGCTGCCTAAGTTGCCAGGCGCTCGTTATTAAAGCAGATTTGGAATCAGTGTACGTGGTCGTTCAGGCGGCGGACCCCACCCCCGGCCCCTCCCCTTCGGGAGAGGGGAGCCTTTATCAAACTGTTAGCAACTAGCTGTTAGCGCTGTTCTTGAAGAAAGCTAGCAG
>CAXTCS010000452.1:0-2249 GCA_964242365.1 uncultured Hymenobacter sp.
GGCTTCGGCGCCGCCCACACCTACCACCGCCGCCTCCCCCCCCTGCTGCGCATCGACCAGCCGTTTGCCGGCCCGCAGTGGCAGGTGCTCGGCTGCCGCGTGCACACCGAAATCCCGTATTCCGACCACTTTCCGGTGGAGGGATTATACGGCTTGAAACGAGCGGATTAAGGGCGCTTAGAAGCAGTTTGAGGTAGTAACTGCGGTTACGCAGGGGGTAGGGCCATTCGTAGGACCCTGCAAGAATTACCTCAGCCTACCACTTTTTGAAGATGACATAAACCGCCGCCACCAGCAGGACGAAGCCCACCAAGTGGTTCCAGCCCAGCTTGTCGGTCTTAAAGATGAAGACGGTGCAGAGTGTGAAGACGGTGAGCGTGATAACCTCCTGCATGACTTTGAGCTGAAACAGGCTGAACGGCCCGCCGCTCTCGGCGAAGCCCAGGCGGTTGGCGGGCACCTGAAAAACGTACTCGAAAAACGCCAGGCCCCAGCTCACCAGAATGACGCCAAACAGCCCGAGCTGCGCAAACCAGGCCATTTTCTTGAACAAATGCAGGTGCCCGTACCAGGCAAACGTCATGAACAAGTTGGAAACGGTGAGCAGCAGCAGGGAGTAAACGCCTTTCATGGCCGGGAAATAAGCAAATAACTCACTACGCAGCGCCGCCCGCCGCGGTCGGCCGCGCCCGCGGCCCGGCGCTGTTTTTGCGGAACTTTGCCGGACCTTCGCCGTTGGGTACTGCCCCGCCCTCCACTACCTGCGGGCCGACTACCAGGCCACCCGAAGCAATTAGTCGTTGTTAATTGCTCATTGCCACTTACTTCCCATGTCGCTGACGCTGTATAATACGCTTACCCGCCAAAAAGAAACGTTCGAGCCCCTGCACCCGCCACTGGTGGGCCTCTACCTCTGCGGCCCCACCGTCTACAACGATGCGCACCTGGGCAACGCCCGCGGGCCCATCGTGTTCGACGTGCTCACGCGCTATTTGCGCCACCTGGGCTACCAGGTGCGCTACGTGCGCAACATCACCGACGTGGGCCACCTCGAAAGCGACGCCGACACCGGCGAAGACAAAATGGCCAAGGCCGCCCGCGCCAAGCAGCTGGAACCCATGCAGGTAGCGCAGCACTACACCAACGCCTACCGCCAGGCAATGGCCGCGCTCGGCTGCCTACCCCCCGATATTGAGCCCCAGGCCAGCGGCCACATCACCGAGCAGATTAGCCTGATTGAAGAAATTCTGGGCCGCGGCCTGGCCTACGAGGCCAACGGCTCGGTGTATTTCGATGTGCCCAAGTACAACGCCGAGGGCTTGCAGTACGGCCGCCTCTCGGGCCGGGTGGTGGAGGAGCTGCTGGCCGGCACCCGCACCGAGCTGGCCGGGCAGGAAGAAAAGCGCTCAGCGGCCGACTTCGCGCTCTGGAAAAAGGCGGCGCCCCAGCACATCATGCGCTGGCCCTCGCCCTGGGGCGAGGGCTTTCCGGGCTGGCATTTGGAGTGCTCGGCCATGAGCCGCAAGTACTTAGGGACGGAGTTCGACATCCACGGCGGCGGGCTCGATTTGATGTTTCCGCACCACGAATGCGAGATTGCGCAGTGCGAGGCGTCCGATACGCCCAGCACCGGGGCGCGCTTCTGGCTGCACAACAACATGCTGACCGTCAACGGCCAGAAGATGAGCAAGTCGCTGGGCAACTTCATCACCCTGCCCGAAATGTTCGGCGGCAAGGCCGGTGCTTTGTCGCAGGCGTACTCGCCCATGACGTTGCGGTTTTTCTTTTTGCAGGCGCACTACCGCTCGCCCATCGACCTGAGCGACGACGCGCTGCAAGCCGCCCGCAAAGGCTACCGCAAGCTGATGAATGGCCTGCGCCTGCTGGAGAGTGAAAAGTTGAGTGTGAAGAGGGAAGAGCTGATTGCTGATGCGGATAAGCTATTGCTTAACAGCCAGCAATTGCTGGCTTTAAGCCAAAAGCCGTTCGAGTTTCTCAACGACGACCTGAACACGCCCCGCGCCTTGGCGGCGCTCTTCGACCTGCTCAAGCGCTTCAACACCCTGGCCACCAACCCCGCCGCGCTGGCCGAAGTGAGCCCGGCCGCGCTGCGCCAGGCCGCGGCTACCTACCGCCTGCTGGTGCGGGACGTGCTGGGCCTGCGCGACGAGCCCCGCGCCAGCGCCGAAGACCTGCTGGGCCTTACGCTGAGCTTCTACCAGGAAGCCAAAACGGCCAAAGCCTACGAC
>CAXTCS010000453.1:0-2245 GCA_964242365.1 uncultured Hymenobacter sp.
GCTGCCCAACCCGGTGGGGGGGGGGGGGTTCGCCCCGGCCCGCCGTTGGCACCGTAGCCACGATTTCGGGCAACGACGGGCGGGGACAAGCCCCGCACCCTACTTCCCGACGAGTATAACACCGGCCGCCAGGGCTATTTCGTCAGGCCCAACGTACCCACCAGCGAAAGTTGGGCACTGAGGTTGTTCAACTCCTTGGCGGCCAACGGCAACCGGTCATTGTTGAAGTACTTATTGTAGCCGGCCCCGGCTTCCAGGGCGAAATACTTGCTCAGGTGGTAGCCCAGGCCGGCCTCGGCCCCCACGGTAACGAACGACGCCCGCGCGCCCGCCGACCCGTTTTCCACCACGACCACCCACGATATCAAGCTCTTCGGGGCCGACGTGTTTTATGACGCGCCGCTCGACACGGCCTCGCGCACGGCCCTGACGTTCTACGGGGTTTACTACAATTATAACTTCGGCCCCAACTACGTCCGCAACGCGGGCGTGCTCAACCCCGGCACCGGCATCGTGGCGGGCAGCACCGGCCCCGCCGGCCTCACCGGCAACGCCCTGCCCGTCATTGGCACGGGCCAGAGCTACTACGCGCAGCTGGGCCTGCTGCTGCCCAAAAACCTGCTCGGCCCCAAGGCCAAGCTCCAGCCCTACGTTACGTATTTGCACAACAGCCTCAACGGCCTGCGCAACGCCGACGGCGGCGTCCGGGGCGTGAACGTGTACGACGCCGGCCTCAACCTGCTGCTCGACGGCCACAACGCTAAAATTACCATCAATGCCCGCGCCCGGCCCGATTTCAGCGACCAAACCTTCCTGCCCGCCGGCAACGGCGCCGCCACCGTCAACAGCGTGCGCTACCGCCCCGAGTTCACCCTGCAAACCCAGGTGTATTTGTAAGCGGAGGGGGGGTAGGGAAATTGCCTGTCCTGGCGATTTCCCTACCCCCCTTCCCACGCACCAACGCCCAAGCCCCACCTTTTCCCATCCCAACCCTTTATGGACCAAAGCCTGAACTCAGCCGCCTACGGGGCGGCCCTGGATGCGCCGGCGGCGCACGACAACAACAGCGTCGATACCAAAACCATCTGGCAGGTCATCACGGCCTCGTCGGTGGGCACGGTCATCGAGTGGTACGATTTCTACATCTTCGGCTCGCTGGCCGCCATCATCGGGCCGGTGCTGTTCGGCTCGAAGGGCAAAATTGAGGACACGCTGCTCGGGGCGCTGGCCGTGTTCGGGGCGGGCTTCGTGGTGCGGCCGTTCGGGGCCATGTTCTTCGGCCGCATCGGCGATATGATTGGGCGCAAGTACACCTTTTTGGTAACGCTGCTCATCATGGGCGGGGCCACGTTCCTCACCGGCCTCATCCCGAGCTACGACTCCATTGGCCTCGCGGCGCCGGCTATCGTGGTGGTGCTGCGCCTGTTGCAGGGCCTGGCCCTGGGCGGCGAGTACGGCGGCGCGGCCACCTACGTGGCCGAATACGCCCCCGACGCCAAGCGCGGCTACTACACCAGCTTCATCCAGATTACGGCCACCGGCGGCCTCATCCTGAGCATCACTGTCATCCTCATCACCCGCAAAGCGCTCGGCGAAGCCGCCTTTAAGGACTGGGGCTGGCGCATTCCGTTTCTGCTCTCGGGCTTCCTGCTCATCGCCTCGTACTACATCCGCCGCCGCCTGCACGAGTCGCCGCTCTTTGCCCAGGCCAAGGCCACCGGCACCACCAGCAAGAGCCCGCTGCGCGACTCCTTCGTGAACCCCCTCAACCGCCGCCTGGTGCTCATCGCGCTCTTTGGCGCCACGATGGGCCAGGGCGTTATCTTCTACACCAGTCAGTTTCAGGTATTTACCTTTATGAATGCCACCCTCAAGCTCGACATCGTGCATTCGAGCGTCATCATGGTGGTGGCGATGCTGCTGGCCACGCCGCTATTCGTGTACTTCGGCTCGCTTTCCGACCGCATCGGCCGCAAGCGCATCATCATGACGGGCATGATTTGCGGGGCGCTCTTCACGGTGCCGCTCTTCTACGGCATCAAGGCCCTGGCCGGGCCGCTCACCGAAATCACGCCCGCCACCGTGGACGCCGCCGGCCAGGCCGTGCCCGCCGTCATGAAGGCCCTCACGCCCAACCTGCCGGCCATGATGGCGCTCGTGTTCTGCCTCGTCGTGTTCGTGACGATGGTCTACGGCCCCATCGCCGCCTACCTCGTCGAGCTGTTCCCGACCAGCGTGCGCTACA
>CAXTCS010000454.1:0-2234 GCA_964242365.1 uncultured Hymenobacter sp.
GTGTAAATTTGGCCCGTAACGAAGAAGAAATCGTAACAAATGCCGTGCAGCACAATACCCGCAATCAGCAGCCAATAGGCGCTTTCGCCGTTGCCGTAGGCAAAACAAACGTAGCGCACTACCCAGGCTAACATGCCGATAGCCAGCATTTTCTTGACGCCCAATCGCACGAAAAACACCGGAATCAGCAGCATAAACAGCACTTCCGACACTTGCCCCAGGCTCTGCACGCCGGCTGCGCCCTTCATGCCCACTTCGTTGAGGAAGGGATTGGTGAAGCCGTAATAAAAGGAGAGCGGCACGCAGATGGCCACCGAAGCCAGGAAGAAAATCAGGTACGAGCGGTTTTTGAGCAGCCCGATGGCCTCCAGGCCCAGCACGTCGCCGATGGTGGCGGGGCCGTTTTTCTTAACGGGGGGGGTAGGCGGCAGGGTGAAGCTGAACACGCCGAGCAGGGCGGCGGCGCCGGCCGCCATCTTGAAGGTGAGCCCCAGCTGGCCGTTCTGCTCCCAGTTCAGCCAGCCGATGGTGAGGCCCGCCACTATCCAGCCCAGCGTGCCCAACACCCGAATTGGGGCGAACTCCTGCTGCGGATTTTGCATCTGCCGGAAGGAGATGGAATTGACCAGCGCCAGCGTCGGCATGTACAACACCATGTAAGTCAAGATACTGGGATAGAAGCCGTCGAAATCAGCCGCCGCCCCCGCCCGCCACAGCAGCGCCGCCCCGGCCAGATGCAGCACGCCCAGTATCTTCTGGGCCGAGAAGAAGCGGTCGGCAATCAGCCCCACGATGAAGGGCGCCACGATGGCTCCAACGGACTGGGTGAGGAAGGCCACACCCACCTGCGTACCCGTGGTGTGCAGGTTGCGCAGCAAATACGTCCCCAACGTCACAAACCAGGCGCCCCAGATGAAAAACTCCAGGAACATCATCAGCGATAGCTTAAAGCGAATGGTGGGCGTCATGGGGTGGGGTAGGGAAAAGTAATGGCATCAAAAACTGGTTTGTCATGCTGAGCTTGTCGAAGCATGACAGCCGATTTTGCTGAAATAACTATGTAGTGGCCCAGGCTTTATCGCCTTTCTTGTACGGCACGTTGCCGTCGTAGCGGCCGGGCACGGGGATGTAGCGCAGGGCCTTGGTGGCGCCCACTTCGGAGGTGAAGAAACCGAGCAGCGTGAGTTCCTTCATCATGCGGAAGTAGTGGGCGGGGTCGTCCTTGCGCTGGTTACTGGTAAAAGCTTTTTGCTCCTGGTCGAGCTTCGTGAGGAAGGCCGTGCGCTGGGCCGGGTCGCAGTCCAGAAAGGCTTTGCCGGTTTGCTTTTTGCAATCCTGGTCGAGCTGCGTGAGGCCTTGCAGAAATACTTTTTGGTCGGCGGGCAGGTAGCAGTCGCGCACCATCACGGCCATGAAGCTGCCGACCTGGGCGGCCTTGGCGCCCGGCGTCTGGGTAGCGGGCAGGATGGTTTCGCCCACCTCATCGAGCAGCCGCACCTGGCTCGGGTTGAGGTAGGGCTCCTTAGAGGAAGATTTTTTGCCGGCCTGGGCCTGCTGCTTAGGGTCTGATGAGCAGCCGGTTAAGAAATAATCAGCGCCGATTACGGTGCCGCCCATGAGCAGGGCTACGCGGGCGAGGGCGTCTCTACGGTTCATACGAGCGGGGCGTTAAACGTTCTGTTTCTTGAGTTCACTCACGGCGTGGTCTACGGCGCGGGCCGTGAGGGCCATGTAGGTCAGCGAGGGGTTTTGGCAGGCGGCCGAGGTCATGGCCGCGCCGTCGGTCACGTACACGTTGGGAGCATCCCAGACTTGGTTGTGCTGGTTGAGCACCGACGTTTTGGGGTCCCTACCCATGCGGGCCGTGCCCATCTCGTGGATGCCGCCGCCCGGCGCGTAGCCATTGTTATAGGTCTTCACGTTTTTGAGGCCCGCCGTTTCCAGCATTTCCTGGGCGTCGTTCATCATGTCGATGCGCATCTTCTGCTCGTTGTCGCGGATGTGGGCGTCCATCGCCAGCACGGGCAGACCCCATTTGTCCTTCTTGGTTCTATCGAGCGAAATGCGGTTGTCGTGGTAGGGCAGGGTTTCGCCGAAGCCCGTGAGGCCCATCGTCCACTTGCCGGGTTCGGTGAGCGCGTCCTTGAAGTCGCCGCCGATGCCCATCTCCGCAATTTCACGGCTCCAGCCCTCGCGGCCGGCGCTGCCCTGGTAGCCAAAGCCGCGGATGTAGT
>CAXTCS010000455.1:0-2211 GCA_964242365.1 uncultured Hymenobacter sp.
TTCCTGGGCCGCGCCGTGCGCCTGGACGAATTTGAAAAAGACGAGAAAATTCTTAGCCATTTCGTCGAGCTCGACGACTTTGATATTTGGTCCGCCATCAAGGCCTGGGCCGGCCACCCCGACAAAGTACTCAGCTACCTGGCCAAGAGCATTCTGCACCGCAACCTGCTCAAAATCGTGCTGGCGCCCGAGCCGTTCGACGAGGATTTCCGGCTCGGCATTCAGGAGCTGATTGCGGAGAAATTCGACCTCCCGCCCGCCGAAGCCCAGCTGCTGATGATTGCGGGGCGCCTGAGCAACAGCGCCTACAACGCCGAAAGCCAGGAACCCATCGAGATTCTGACCAAAAAAGGCGACGTGGTGAACGTGATGGAAGCGTCCGACCTGCCCAACATCCGCGCCCTGAGCCAGCGCGTCGAAAAGTTCTACATCTGCTACCCGAAGGAGATTGTGTAGTTTTTGGTTGTCAGTTGCTAATTGTCAGTTGTTAGGATTTGGAATTGCCGGCGCCGACCCGAACTCCTCCAAAGCCTGACAACCGACAACTAGCAACTGACAACTAATTTCGCCCCTTATGGAATTTACCGTTCAGCAAATCGCCGAAGTGCTCGGCGGCACCGTGGAGGGCGACGCGGCCCGGCGCATATCCGGCCTGGCCAAGATTGAGGAGGCACAGGCGGGCTCCCTCACGTTTCTGTCGAATGCCAAATACGAACCGTTTTTGTACGAAACCGGCGCTTCGGCCGTCATCGTGAGCCGCACCCAGGAGCTGCGGCAGGCCATTGGCGCCGCGCTTATTCGGGTCGAAAACCCGTACACGGCCTTCAGCCAGCTGCTGGAGTTTTACGCCCAGGCCACCCGCACGGGCAAGCGCGGCGTCGAGCAGCCTTCGTTTATGGGCGAAACTTCCGAAATAGGCCCTGGGCATTACCGGGGCGCGTTTTCCTACATCGGCGAGGAGTGTAAGCTGGGTGACAACGTGCTGGTGTTTCCGCACGCCTACATCGGCGACCGGGTGACGATTGGCGCGGGCAGCATCATCCACGCCGGGGCCAAAATTTATCCGGACACGGTAATTGGGCAGTTTTGCGTCATCAAGGCCGGCGCGGTGGTGGGCTCCGACGGGTTCGGCTTCGCGCCGCAGCCGGACGGCTCGTACAAGGCCATTCCGCAAATCGGCAACGTGGTGCTGGAGGACTACGTGAGCATCGGGGCCAACGCGACCGTGGACTGTGCCACGCTGGGCGCGACCCGCGTGGGCCGGGGCAGCAAAATCGACAACCTCGTGCAGCTGGCCCACAACGTCGAAATCGGCCGGCACACCGTCATTGCCTCGCAATCGGGCATCGCGGGTTCGGCCAAAATCGGCGACCATTGCGTGCTGGCCGGGCAGGTGGGCATGGCCGGCCACGTTACGCTGGCCAACAAAACGACCGTGGCGGCGCAGTCGGGCGTGGGCAAGAACGTGAAGCAGGAGGGTCGGTTTCTGCAAGGCTCCACGGCCTTCGACCTCAAGCAGAACCAGCGGGCCCAAATCGTGTTCCGCCGCCTGCCCGAGCTGGAGCAGCGAATTGACCGCCTGGAGAAGGCCCAAAACACGACGGAAAAGCCCTAGCTTTGTGGGAAGTTTCTGGTTGCTGGTTTCTGGTTTCTGGTTGGATTTCGGCTGTATCAGCCCAGATTTAACCGAACCAGAAACCAGCAACCAGCAACCAGAAACTTACTAAGAATGAACGACAAGCAACACACCATCAAGGCGCCCGTTACGGTGCGCGGCATCGGACTGCACACGGGCGTAGAGGCCACCATGACGTTTTGCCCCGCGCCGGTGGGCCACGGCTTCAAGTTTCAGCGCGTGGATTTGCCCGGCCAGCCCGTTGTCGATGCCGACGTCGACAACGTGGTGGATTTGAGTCGGGGCACCACCATCGAGCAGAACGGCGCCCGCGTCAACACCGTGGAGCACACTTTGGCGGCCCTCGTGGGCATGCAGCTCGACAACGTGCTGATTCAGCTTTCCGGCCCCGAGCCGCCCATCATGGACGGCTCCTCGGCCGAGTTCATCAAGGCCCTGGAAACCGTGGGCCTGGAAGAGCAGAACGCGCTGCGCAACTACTACGAAATTCCGGAAAGCATCCGCTACGTGGACAATGCCCGCGGCGTCGAAATCGCGGCCCTACCCCTGTCCGACTACCGCCTCACGGTGATCGT
>CAXTCS010000456.1:0-2209 GCA_964242365.1 uncultured Hymenobacter sp.
GGCACCGAAATCATGCGCATCGCCAACCTCAACAACATGGAGGTGCGCGTGAACGTGAACGAGAACGACGTGAGCAACGTGAACATCGGCGATTCGGTGGAGGTGGACGTGGACGCGTACAGCAGCAAGAACGAGAAGTTCCGCGGCGTGGTCACCAACATCGCCAACACGGCCAAAGACGCGCTGACGGCCGAAGCGGTGACCGAGTTTGAGGTGCGCATCCGCCTGCTGCCCGAAAGCTACCGCCACCTGCTGCGCACCGTGCGCGGGCAAACCATCGTGCCGTTCCGGCCCGGCATGACGGCCTCGGTCGACATCATCACCGACCGCAAAGCCGGCGTGCTGAGCGTGCCCCTGGCGGCCGTGACCACCCGCTCGGACTCGGCCAACGCGAAGAGCGGCGGCGACAAGGACGGCCCGCAGATGCGTTCGAGTCGCGGCAGCGGCACGGCCAACGCCGACCCGGCCAGTGCGCCCAAAGCGGAAATTCAGGAAGTGGTGTTTGTGATAAAGAACGGAAAAGCGGTGCTCACGCCGGTAAAAACCGGCATCAGCGACTTCCAGAACATTGAGATTTTGAGCGGCGTGCCGGCCGGCAGCCAGGTGGTGAGCGGCCCTTTTCGGGCCGTGGCCAAAACCCTGAAGGATGGCGCGATGGTGGACATCAAAGACGCCAAAACCCTAAACAAGGAAGCGTTGAAGGAGGACCCGGACGCGGCCAAGTAGTACACGTACAGTCATACTAAAAAAGAACGTCATGCTGAGCGGAGCCGAAGCATCGCGCTCGGGAAAGTAATCCAATCGCAAGAAAAGAATTACTGCCCCAAGCGCGATGCTTCGGCTCCGCTCAGCATGACGTTCTTTATTGCCCACTCGGCCGCTTCCTTGCCCTTTCAATCAACCGTAACTCCCACCCAATTGGAAAAAATAGCCATGCTTGGCGGCGGCTCCTGGGCCACTGCCCTTACCAAAATACTCAGTGAAAACGGGGCCCGCGTGGACTGGTGGCTGCGTTCGAAAGACGACGTGCAGCACCTGCTGCGCACCCGCCACAACCCCCGCTACCTTTCGGCCGTGCAGTTCGACCTGAACCGCGTGTACCCCACCACCGACCTGGAAGAGGCCATCGAAGAGGCCGACTGGCTGGTGCTGGCCGTGCCCGCCGCCTTCGTGCAGCCGGTGCTGGACAAGCTGGACCGCGACGCGCTGAAGCACAAGAAAGTTGTTTCGGCCATTAAGGGCATGATTCCGGGCAAAAATCAGCTCGTGACCGACTACGTGGCCGAGCGGTTTCGGCTGCCGCGCACGCAGCTGGGCGTTATCGCCGGGCCGTGCCACGCCGAGGAAGTGGCGCTGGAAAAACAGAGCTACCTCACCATTGGCTCGCCCGATGCGGGCCTGGCCGAAGCCATGTGTGGGCTGCTGCGCAACCGCTTCGTGAGCGCCCACCCGGCTTCTGACCTCGACGGCATCGAGTACTGCGCCGTGATGAAAAACATCATCGCCCTCACCGGCGGCATCGCCCACGGGCTGGGCTACGGCGACAATTTTCTGGCCGTGCTGGTGAGCAACGCGGTGCAGGAAATACGTCGTTTTTTGCAGGCCATCAACCCGCAGCCGCGTGATTTGTCGGCCTCGGCCTACCTCGGCGATTTGCTGGTGACGGCGTATTCGCAGTTCTCGCGCAACCGCACGTTTGGCGGCATGGTGGGGCGCGGCTACTCGGTGAAATCGGCGCAGCTGGAAATGAACATGGTGGCCGAAGGGTATTACGCCGTGAAGTCGATTCACGAGCTGAACAAGAAGCTCAAGGTGACGATGCCGATAACCGAGGCGGCATTTAATATTCTGTACGAGCGGATTTCGCCGGCGGTGGAGCTGGAACTGCTAAAGGAGAAGCTGCGGTGAGGTGTCGTAGGGTCATTCCGAACATGTTGCGCTTCAAGCAAGGATGAGGAATCTGGGTTGGATGAAATTGCTATTGGTCGATAGTTAATTCTAGGACTTACGCAAAAAGGCCAACATCCAGCCCCAGCGGGGCGACCCGGTGACCTGGCAGCCATTGGGGCCGCCCCGCTGGGGCTTTGGTGCGGTAGAGCAATTGTTTACTACCGACGGGTCGCCCCGCTGGGGCTGAAAAACCTAAGGATTGCATAAGAAGCTGTTTGAGTTAGTTAGAACGGGGGTAGAGACGCAACATTTTGCGTCT
>CAXTCS010000457.1:0-2195 GCA_964242365.1 uncultured Hymenobacter sp.
GTCAGCAGGTAGCCCAGCGGGCCCCGGCCCCGGCGCACGTTGCCGGTGAGCTGGGCGGCATCGGCGGCGGCGGTGCGCAGCTGGGCGGTGGCTGCCACGGCGTTGCCCAGGCCCTGGCGCACGGTGGCGGGCAGCTGCCGGTCGTTCAGCAGTTGCCAGAGGGCGCTGGTGTCGAGCTTGGTCGTCATCTGGCGCAGGCTTTGGGTAATGACGACCAGGTTTTTGTTGGACACGTCGAGGGTGCTGAGCATGGCGTCGATGCTGGCCGGGTTGGTGGTGCGCAGCTGGTCGCCGGCCGCCACGGGCGGGGCGGGGGCGGCCTGGGCGGTGAGGTTGATGATGGTGTTGCCCACCAGCCCGTCGGTGCCCACGCTGGCCACGGTGTTGCGGCGCACGAAGGCCTGCACGTTGCGGTTGAGGCGCATGACCACGCGCACAGTGCTGTCGTTTAGGGTGTTGACATCCTTGACCGTGCCCACCGTGAGGCCCCCCAGGCGCACGTTGCTGCCGGTGAGCAGGCCGGACACGTTCCGAAAATCGGCCTGCACCGACAGGCCGCGGCCGAACAGGTTTTGCTGGCTGCCCAGCAGCACCAGCACTGCCAGCAGGCAGGCCAGGCCCGCGGCCACAAACAAGCCGAGGCGAACAGAATTTCCGGCGGGGCGCTGAGGCATGGCTTAAGGAAATTATGAATTATGAATTATGAGTTATGAATTATGAGTTATTCTCAACAAGAGCGTCCGTCCTGCTGAGCTTGTCGAAGCATCTCTACCGCTTCGTTACACGATTGATTTGCTGCTGCGGCAGAGATGCTTCGACAAGCTCAGCAGGACGGACGCTCCTCCAATTGGGCAGCAGGAGGCCGCTCAAACGAAAAAGTTGTGAACCACCGGGTCCGGGTTTTTCTCCATGTTTTCAAACGTGTCCTCCGCGTAGCAGCGGCCTTCGGCGAGCAGCACTACCTGGTCGGCGGTGATGCGCACGCAGGCCAGGTCGTGGGAGATGATGAGCGCCGAGGTGTTGTACTTCTGTTGCACGTCGCGGATGAGGTGGTCGATTTCGCGGGCCGTGATGGGGTCCAGGCCCGTGGTGGGCTCGTCGTAGAGGATGATGTCAGGCCGCAGGATGAGGGTGCGGGCCAGGGCGATGCGCTTGCGCATCCCGCCCGACAGCTCACTCGGCAGCTGCTCGGCGGTGTCGGCCAGGTCTACGTCTTCCAAGGCCTGGCGCACCAGCTCGTCTTCCTCGGCCGGGGTGTGGGCCAGCCACTGGCGGCGCAGCGGAAAGAGCAGGTTTTCGCGCACCGTCATCGAGTCGTAGAGGGCGTTATTTTGGAAGAGAAAGCCCATCTTGGTGCGCAGGCGGTCCAGGCCGTCGTGGGTTAGCGCGCCCACCTCCTGGCCCAGCACCGTGATGGTGCCCGCGTCGGGCCGCAGCAGGCCGATGATGCACTTGCTGAGCACCGACTTGCCCGCGCCCGACTTGCCCAGCACCACGATGTTTTCGCCCCGGTGCAGCGTCAAGGCGAAGTCTTGCAGCACATGGTGGTCGCCAAACGAGACATTGAGGCCGGCTACCGTGAGCACCGCCTCGGCCGCGGCGGGCGGGGCGGCGGGGGGCAGCGCGGGCAAGGGGGTAGGGAGCAGGGGCACGGATTATTTTAAAATCTGTTAATCAATGTTCTGGGTTCGTTCAATGGGGCGCTCCGCCCCGTCAGAACGACTATTTCAATTCAGCCCCAGCAGCCCGCTGACCAGCACCGCCAGCAAATCGAGCACGAAAACGGCCAGCGACGAGGCCACTACGGCCGAGTTGGCGGCCTGGCCCACGCCCTCGGTGCCCGTGTTGGCGTAGTAGCCCTTGTAGCAGCTGATGAGGCCGATGGCGAAGCCAAAAAAGAAGGTCTTGACCACCGCCGGCAGCACGTCGCTGAAGGTGAGGCGGCCCAGGATGCTGTTGGAAAAATGGGCCAGTGTGGTCGCGCCCTGCATGTTGACGCCCAGGTAGGAGGCAAACAGGCCGACAGCGTCGGAGAGCACCGAGAGCACCGGCACCATGAGCGTGGCGGCCAGCACCCGCGTGACCACCAAGTACTTGAACGGGTTGGTGCCCGACACGTCCATGGCGTCAATCTGCTCGCTCACGCGCATCGAGCTCAGCTCGGCCCCGATGTTGGAGCCCACCTTGCCGGCCAC
>CAXTCS010000458.1:0-2157 GCA_964242365.1 uncultured Hymenobacter sp.
GCGTGCGGGCCGCCACCTGCGCGATTTTGGTGTTCACGCCCTGGCCCATTTCCACCGCGCCCGTGCTGATGCCCACCGAGCCATCGGAGTAGATGTGCACCAGCGCGCGGGTCTGGTTCATCGGGGTTTTGGTGAAGGAAATGCCGAAGCAAATCGGCATCGCCGCGAAGCCCTTTTTGACCAGCTTATGCTGCTGATTAAATTCTTCAACCTCAGCTCGCAGCCTGGGCAAGTCGAATTGTTGCGCGGCCGTGTCCCAGGCCTGTTCGGCGTGGCACATTTCGGCCCGCTGGCGGTAGGGAAACAGGTCGTTTTCGCGCAGCAGATTCCGGCGCTGAATCTCGCTGGCGGGCACGCCCAGCTCCTCGGCCGCCTTGGCAATGGCGGCCTCCATCACGAACATGCCCTGCGGCCCGCCGAAGCCCCGGAAAGCCGTATTCGGCGGCAGATTCGTGCGGCAGCTGAAGGCCGTGGCCGTCACGTTGGGCACGAAATAGGCATTGGTGGCGTGGAAGAGCGTGCGCTCCAGCACGGCCGGCGAGAGGTCGGCGGCGGCCCCCGCATTTTGGTAGAAGGTGACTTCGTAGGCCACTATTTTCAGGGCCGCGTCGAGGCCGATTTTGAAGTCGGACGAATACGGATGGCGCTTGCCGGTCATGCGCATATCGGCCATGCGGTCGAGCACCAGCTTCACCGGTTTTTTGGTTAGGAAAGCGCCCAGCGCGGCCAGCGCGCCCCAGGGTGTGGCCTGGTCTTCCTTGCCCCCAAACCCGCCGCCGAGGCGCGTCACGTCCACTTCGACCTGGTGCATGCCCACGCCCAGCACGTGCGCCGTGTGCCGCTGCACGGCCGTGGGCCCTTGGGTGGAGGAAACGATGCGCACGCCGCCCATCTCGGTCGGGAAGGCGTACGCGCCCTGGGTTTCGATGTATAAATGCTCCTGCCCGCCGCTTTCGGCCACGCCGTCAAACACGTGCGCGCACGCCGCCCAGGCCGCCGCCGAATCACCGATTTTGAAAGTGCGCGGCGGCACAATCAGCTCGCCCTGCGCGGCGGCCACCCGCGGGTCGGTGATGATGGGCAGCGGCTCAATCTCGACCCTGATGAGCTTGAGGGCGGCGTGGGCCTGGCGCTCGGTGCGGGCCAGCGCCAGCGCCACCGGCTGCCCCCGAAAATGTACGTGGCCCTGGGCCAGCAGCGGCTCATCGGGCACGATGCCGCCGATTTGGTTGTGCCCCGGAATGTCGGCGGCGGTGAGGATGCGCGCCACGCCGGGCGCGGCCCGCGCGGCGCGCAAATCCAGACTTTTCAGCACGCCGTGCGCCAGCGGGCTTTCAAACACGGCCCCAAAAAGGGTGCCCTGCTGGGTGGGCACGTCGTCGAGGTACTGCGATTCGCCGCGCACGTGGCGCTGAGGGTCGAGGTGGTTCATAACTTAACTGTTCTTCTTGCCCGTCATGTCGAGCGCAGCCGAGACATCTCGCGCGTGGCAGTAAACCAATCGTTGCAACGATGCGAGCGAGATGTCTCGGCTGCGCTCGACATGACGGACTGGATTGACATGACGGGCTGGATTATTCAAATCAATTCATCCAACGCCAATTCCGGCGCAAACCGCAGGAAATGCGCCCACAGCAGCTGCCGCAGCAACAGCCGCTTGTAGTCCGCCGTGCCGCGCACGTCCGAAATAGGGCTGATTTCGGCCTGCATCACTGCATTGGCAGCCAGCATCGTTTCCGTCGATACTTCGCGGCCCACCAGGAACGCACTGGTACGGGCCAGCAGCAGCGGCACCGGCCCCACGCCGCCCGCCGACACCCGGGCCGCCCGAATCAGGCCTTTTTCGGCCCGCAGCCAAGCGGCTGTGTTCACGCTGGCAATGTCGAGGTGGGTGCGCTTCGAGACTTTCTCAAAGCTGAAAAAATCGCCCGGCAGGGGAGTGGGGAAGCTGATTTCGGTCACCTGCTCGGCGGCGTCCTTGGCCAGCTTTTTATAGCCCAGATACAGGTCGGGCAGCGCCAGCTCGCGGGTGGCTCCGGCGGGGTCGGCCAGCGTTATCGACGCGCCCAACGCCAGAAACAGGATGGTCAAATCGCCAATCGGCGAGCCGTTGATGAAGTTGCCGGCCACCGTGCCCATGTTGCGGATGGGCGTGCT
>CAXTCS010000459.1:0-2153 GCA_964242365.1 uncultured Hymenobacter sp.
TGCGCATGTACCTGGGGCCGGGCATCATGTATTTTTTGCAGCTCGTGGTGCTGTTTGTGCTCGTGGTGCCGCTCATGCTGCTGGTGAATGTGCGGCTGACGGTGCTCACGCTGCTGCCGCTGCCCATTCTGTCGGCGAGCATCTTTTACATCAACAACCTGATTGAGCGCAAGTCCGACGATATTCAGAAGGCGCTGGCGGCCATGACCACGTTTACCCAGGAGGCTTTTTCGGGCATCCGGGTGCTCAAGTCGTTTGTGCGGCAGCAGGACTCGTACGAGCAGTTTCAGGTTTCGACCAACGAGTACAAGGACAAGTCCTTGAGCCTCAACTTCGTAAACTCGCTGTTCTTTCCGCTCATTATGTTTTTGGTGGGTATCAGCACCATCGTCACCGTCTGGATTGGCGGCCAGGAGGTTATCCGCGGCACCATTACTACAGGTAGCATCGCCGAGTTTATCATCTACGTCAACCTGCTGACCTGGCCCGTTACGGCGCTCGGCTGGACTTCCTCGCTGGTGCAGCGCGCTGAGGCGTCGCAGGCCCGCATCAACGAGTTCTTAGACGAGAAAACGGACATCGTTTCGCGCCAGCACATCGCCAAGCCCATCACCGGCGATATCGTCTTCGACCACGTCACCTTCACCTATCCCGATACCGGCATTAAGGCCCTGCGCGACGTGAGCTTCCGCATCCGGCCGGGCCAGACGCTGGCCGTCATCGGCAACACCGGCTCGGGCAAAAGCACGATTGCCGCCCTGCTCTGCCGCCTCTACGACGTCACGAGCGGGGCTATCCAAATCGACAACACCGATGTGCGCGACTATTCCCTAACCTCGCTGCGCGAGCAAATCGGCTACGTGCCGCAGGACGTGTTTCTGTTTTCGGACAGCATCCGGCACAACATCAACTTCGGCCTCGACCAGCCCGATGAGGCCCGCATGACCCAGGCCGCCCGCGACGCTGATGTGTACGAGAACATCATCCGCTTTCCCGAAGGCTTCGACACCAAAGTTGGCGAGCGCGGCATCACGCTCTCGGGCGGCCAGAAGCAGCGCGTAAGCATGGCCCGCGCCCTGGTAAAAGAACCCAAAATCCTGATTCTGGACGACTCGCTCTCCGCCGTGGACACCAAGACGGAGAATGCCATTTTGGGAGCCCTGCAGCGCGTAATGGAAAACCGCACCAGCCTCATCATCTCACACCGCGTGAGCTCCGTGAAGCTGGCCGATGAAATCCTGGTGCTCGACGATGGCCAGATTGTGCAGCACGGTACCCACGTCGCCCTCATGGCCGAGCCCGAAGGCCTCTACCGCGCCCTCTACGAGCGCCAGCTCCAAACTGAGGTCACGGCGTCCTAACGAGCTTTTCGTCGTCTTAAAAAGAGAATCCCCATTGCAGCTAATGCAATGGGGATTCTCTTTTTAAGACGACTATGCTGGCCTTACTTACTGCAGCTGCACGAGCTTAGTGCCCCGCTTTTCGCCGGCGGTGCAGCGCACCACGTAGGGGCCGGCAGGCAGCGAGGCCACATTCATCACCACGGGATTGGTGCCCACCATCGTCGTTTTGGTGAGCACGGGGCGGCCCTCCTTGTCGTTGATTTCGAAGCGCGTGGGGCCGGGCGCGTCGCAGCGCACGGTGAGGGTATGGGCAATGGGATTTTGGTCAGCCTTGATTTTCAAGGCGTTGGGGTCCGGCGCGGGGGTTACCGGAGCCAGGGCCAGCGGCGCGGGCGCAGCCTGGGCCTCGGCCGCGGGGGCTGTAGCTGGCGCGGCGGGGCGGGCAGCCGGGGCGGCGGGACGGCGAACGGCCGGCTTGGCAGTTTGGGCCAATAGGCCAAGCGGGGCCAGCAACAAGCCCGCTACTACGGTTCGTACTAATTTCATAGAGCTACGCGAACTTGAGCAGGTTGCTCAGCTGGTTTTACTTGGGTAAAGGTACACTACCACGCATCATGCCACTTCACCGGGCCAAACGATATTTTTTAAGCGTTGCGTATGACGACGTTAGCTTTTTTTCGGCCTGGTTTGCGAAATTAAGGTGGGCCAGCGTTGCAGAAATAAGTTTTGTTTCCCTACCTTTGCAACTCCAAAAACCCTCGGGGTGTAGCGTAGCCTGGTATCGCGCCAGCATGGGGTGCTGGAGGTCGT
>CAXTCS010000460.1:0-2145 GCA_964242365.1 uncultured Hymenobacter sp.
AGCTGCTCGGCGTTCATCTCGCCGAGGCCTTTGTAGCGCTGCACGTTCACGGTTTCGGGCTTGCCCCGGCCCAGCTCTTCCTGGGCGGCCATGCGCTCGTCTTCGGTCCAGCAGTAGCGCTCTTCCTTGCCGCGCTTCACGAGGTAAAACGGCGGCAGGGCGATGTAAATCATGCCCCGGTCGACCAGCTCGCGCATGTAGCGGAAGAAGAAGGTCAGAATCAGGGTGCGGATGTGCGAGCCGTCGATGTCGGCGTCGGTCATGATGATGACCTTGTGGTAGCGCAGCTTGCTGAAGTTCAGCGGGCCGGATTCGGTGCCGTCGTCCTCCGTAGTGAAAGCCAGCGACTTGCGCTCGTTGAACGTGACGCCCAACGCGGTAATCATGTTCTTGATTTCCTCGTTTTCCAGAATGCGGTGCTCCTGGGCTTTCTCCACGTTGAGGATTTTGCCGCGCAGCGGCAGAATGGCCTGGAACGCCCGGTTGCGGCCCTGCTTGGCCGTGCCGCCGGCCGAGTCGCCTTCGACGAGGTAAAGCTCGCAGATTTCGGGGTCCGACTCCGAGCAGTCGGCCAGCTTGCCCGGCAGGCTGTTGCTCGACAGCACGCCCTTGCGCTGCACCATGTCCTTGGCCTTGCGGGCGGCGATGCGGGCCTTGGCGGCCAGAATCACCTTCTCCATGATGCGGTTGGCCTGGTTGGGGTTTTCGTCGAGGTACTGGGTCAGGATTTCGCCCACCACCGAGTTCACCGCGCCGCTCACCTCGGAGTTGCCGAGCTTGGTTTTGGTCTGGCCTTCGAACTGCGGCTCCTGCACTTTCACCGAGATGACGGCCGTGAGGCCTTCGCGGAAGTCGTCGCCGGTGATTTCCACCTTGGCTTTCTCAAACAGCTTGTTCTTGTCGCCGTAGGTTTTGAGCACCCGCGTCACCGCCGAGCGGAAGCCCGCCACGTGCGTGCCGCCTTCGATGGTGTTGATGTTGTTGACGTAGGAATAGACGTTTTCCTGGTACGAGGTGTTGTACTGCAACGCCACTTCGACCGGCGTGCCGCCTTTTTCGCTTTCCACGTAAATGGGCTCGGAGAGCAGCGAAGGGCGCATGTCGCCGTCGAGGTACTGCACGAAGTCGCGCAGGCCGCCGGTCGAGTAAAACTCTTCGCCGCGGTACCCGCCGCCTTCGAGCTTCTCGCGGCGGTCGACGAGGGTGATGCGGATGCCTTTGTTGAGGTACGACAGGTCGCGCAGGCGCGAGGCCACCGTGTCGTAGCGGTACTCGGTTTCGGTGAAGATGCTGGCGTCGGGCAGGAACTGCACTTCCGTGCCGTGCTCGTCGGTGTCGCCGATTTCTTTGACCGGGTACTGCGGGAAGCCGATTTTGTAGTCCTGCTCGTACATGTGGCCGTTGCGGCGCACGGTCACCTTCAGGTCGGTGCTGAGCGCATTCACGCAGCTCACGCCCACGCCGTGCAGGCCACCCGATACCTTGTAGGAGCCTTTGTCGAACTTGCCGCCGGCGTGAAGCACGGTCATTACCACTTCCAGGGCCGATTTTCCTTCCTTGGCGTGCCAGTCGACGGGAATGCCCCGGCCGTTGTCGCGGACGGTAACCGAGTTGTTTTCGTTGATGGTGACGTTAATCAGGTCGCAATGGCCGGCGAGGGCTTCGTCGATGGAGTTATCGACCACTTCCCACACCAGATGGTGCAGGCCTTTCATTCCAGTGTCGCCGATGTACATGCTGGGCCGCTTGCGCACGGCCTCCAACCCTTCGAGTACTTGAATGCTGTCGGCTGAATAGTCCGACTGGGGGATTTTCTCTTTCGTTTCGCTCATGAGGGCGGGGTTAATATCTAGTCGTAAAACAGCCCGTCGGGCCGCTAGGTACTGAACACTCAAAAGTACTTATTTAATCCCATTTTTGGGAGTTTTTGCGGTTTTTTCCTCGGAATTTTTTCATTTGCCCGGATGCTTTTCAACGGGTTGCATTCAAATATTTTGGGGCTCGCTGACAGCTAGTTATTCCAAAGCCCGGAAACGACAAAAGCCACCCCGTGGGGGTGGCTTTTGAAAGGACTTAGTGGCCCCGTTTGGATTCGAACCAAAGACCGACTACTTAGAAGGTAGTTGCTCTATCCAGCTGAGCTAC
>CAXTCS010000461.1:0-2127 GCA_964242365.1 uncultured Hymenobacter sp.
CCACTACGGTTAATCCGCTGGATATGAAGATTCGCTCGGGCAAGATGCAGCAGGTGTTACCCGTGAAGCTGCCCTACACGCCCGGCCTGGATTTCGCGGGCACCGTAGAGGCAGTGGGCCGCCACGCTACCCGCCTGAAAGTCGGCGACCAGGTGTACGGCGGGACCAGGGGCGGCACGTATGCCGAATACAGCGCGGTGGCGGAGAATATGGTAGCCCGAATACCGAACAACCTGACGCTCAATGAGGCGGCGGCCCTGGCCGTGGCCGTGCACACGATGCACCTGTTTTTGTACGAGCAGTCCCCGGTGCAGGCGGGCCAGCGGCTCCTGATTCAGGGCGCGGCGGGCAGCGTCGGGCAGGTGTTTGTGCAGGTAGCCAAAATGCTCGGGGCTTACGTGATTGGGACCGCATCCGGCGAAGGCGTGGCCTTGCTGAAGTCGCTGGGCGCGGACGAGGCGATTGACTACAAGCAGCAGGACTTTACCCAACTGGTAAAGGATGTCGATGTCGTCATTGACTTCGTGGGGGGCGAAACCCAGGAAAAATCGTTCGCAGTGCTCAAAAAAGGTGGCTTGCTACTGAGTGCGTTTGCGCCTCCTTCGCAGGAGTTGGCCGGCCAGTACGGGGTCAGCGCCCGGTTCGTCGATGGCTCTCCGACGTACCAAGAGCTGGAATTCGGAAACGACTTGATTGAACGCGGGAAAATTACTCCCCGGATTGTCAAAGTAATGAAACTGGAAGATGCCGCCGCCGCACAGCAACTCGTGGAAGCCGGCGGGCTAAACGGTAAAGTAGTGCTGACGGTTGACTAATGTCCTGGTCCTAAGCCAAGTATTTTACCTGCGCGCAATTGAGGCCCTGAGTCATTTTGGGGTAACGCAAGAAGTTAGGAACCCATTTTTCGCCTGCATTCGGCTATGAGACTCATTGGATTAGAAGAGCATTTCGTGACGGCGGACGTGCTAAAAGCGTGGCGCGTGCTGGCTCCCCGCTGGCAAGACCTAGCCCTGCCGGCCTCGACTAGCGGGGATACCGGGCAGCGCCTGCTGGAACTGGGTTCGGAGCGCTTCGCGGCCATGGCGCAGACAGGCCTCGACGTGCAGGTGCTGTCGCTCACGGCCCCCGGCGTGCAAAATCTGCGGCCCGCCGAAGCTGTGGCCCTGCAAACCGCCACCAATGACGTGCTGGCCACCACCGTGCGAATGCAGCCCGACCACTTCCAAGGCCTGGCTACTTTGGCCACCCCCAGCCCCGCCGCCGCCGCGCAAGAGCTGGAGCGGGCGGTTACGAAGCTGGGGCTGAACGGGGGAATGGTTTTTGGCCGCACGCGGGAGCGCAACCTCGACGACCCCCGGTTCTGGCCGATTTTTGAGGCTGCCGCCGCGCTAAATGCCCCGCTTTACCTGCATCCCCAATCGCCGCGGCTGGCCGTTCGCACTGTTTATTACGGCGGCTATAGCACGGCGCTAGACGCAGCTTTTGCTACCCACGGCATTGGTTGGCACTACGAAACAGGCGTGCAGCTGCTGCGCCTGGTGCTGAGTGGCGTGTTTGACCGCTTTCCTGCCCTTCAGATAATTGTGGGCCATTGGGGGGAGGTGGTGCTTTTCTACCTGGAACGGGTGCAGGACCTGGCGGCGGCGAAAAAACTGCCCCGGTCCTTGGCGGACTACATCCGCCACCACGTGTTCGTGACGCCCAGCGGCATGCTGAGCCCGCGCTACCTGCACTGGGCCGCCGAGGTGGTAGGCCCCGGGCGCATTCTGTTTTCCACGGATTATCCGTTTGAGGCCGCCTCGCTGGCCGGCGCGCGGCACTTTCTGGAACAAGCTGACCTGAGCGCGGCCGACCGTACGCAAATCGCGAGCGGTAACTGGGACCGCCTGTGCGCGGGCATTCGGCGCTAAATACACTGTCAATCAATGCTCAGGCGGTATTTCCGCTCTTCGAGCTCCTCCTTTTCACCCATTTCAGACCCGCCGCCATGCCTAATCCTGCATTAAAAATCGGCTGTTACGAGTACGACCGCACGCGCGCACTCTTCGATGGTACCGTCAAGTTCGAAGGCTTGGACGCGACGCTGGAAAGCGCGCCGCTGGTGTCCGATATTTTTGAGAAGATGAT
>CAXTCS010000462.1:0-2117 GCA_964242365.1 uncultured Hymenobacter sp.
TTGCGCACGTGCACGTCCACGGTGCGGGCCAGCACAAAAACGTCGTTGCCCCAGATGTTTTGCAGCAGCTCGTCGCGGCTGAATACCTTGTGCGGGGCCGCCGCCAAAAAGGCCAGCAGCTCAAACTCCTTCTTGGGCAGCGTGATTTTGCGGCCGTCCTGGTACACGGCGAAGGCGGTGCGGTCGATGCGCAGGCCGTTGATGTCGATGGCCTCCACGCCGGCGTGGGGGTCTTGGTCGCGGCGCACAATGGCGGCCAGGCGGCTCAGCAACGCTCTGGGCTTGATGGGCTTAGCTAGAAAATCATCGGCCCCGGCGTCGAAGGCCGCTACTTCCGAAAACTCCTCGGCGCGGGCCGTTAGGAAGAGGATGTACGTGTCCTTGAACTTGGGCTGCTCGCGCAGCAGCCGGCAGGTGGCGATGCCGTCGAGGTGGGGCATCATCACGTCGAGCAGGATGATGTCGGGACTAAATTCCTGGGCGGCGGCCAGGGCCTGGCGGCCGTCGCCGGCCGAGGCGGTGAAGTAGCCTTCTTTCTTGAGGTTGAATTCCAGCAGCTCGACGATGTCGGGGTCGTCGTCGACGACCAGAATCTTGTAGGCAGCGGATTTCGCTGGCGCTGACCGTTGGTTGGCGGGGGTTGCCACGGCGGGTAGGGCGGAAGGGGTAAGGACTTTCGCGCCGCAAAATTACCCGCTTCGGCGCGGCGGTCATGTTACGTTTATGTGACGCGCCGGGGGTGGCACACGCTTTAGCGAGTGCGTTACTTAATACGCACCCGCTAAAGCGTGTGCTACACAGCTATTTAGCCAGGTTAAGGCGGTATTTTAGACCCTCATACTTGAACATATCCACCTTCACGGAGCCCACGAACAGCTCGGCCTGGAAGAGCACCGGAATCTTGTTGCGGTCGTCGGAGAGGTAGACTTTGATGGCTTCCTCGCCGCGGAAGATGCGGTTGGTGGGCATTTTGGGCACCAACTTCAGCACGTGCACCACGCCGGCTTTGGTTTGAATTACCTCGCGGCCCCGGAAGGTAACATCCAGGTTAAAAGTGGATTCGTCGAAAAAGCCGCCCATGTGGATGACCTCGCCCAGCTTCATGTGGTCGTAGTTGAGGGTGCGCAGGTAGTAAAAGCCGCTCACCAGCTCCTGCACGTTGTTGGGCACCTTGAAGGTGTAGCGGATGGGCTCCTTGGTGTGGGTTTGCAGCACATTTACCAGGTTATGCTCCTGGTCAAAATCCACGACTTCCTTTTTGCGGTAGGTGGCCTCCTCAATATCGCGGGAGGAGCGCAGGGGCAGAATGCTGGCCGTATCGATGTAGGAGCGCCACTGGTCCTTGACGTGCAAAAAGAAATCGACCGAGCCGATGGTACGGCCGCTCACGGTGGCTTTGTAGCAGGGGCGGTCGGCAATGCGCTCCAGGTTGCCGGAGGTTTCGACGGTGGCCTCGGCTGCGTTGAGCACGCCGTAGTGCACCTTGTAGCGAATGGTTTCGCCGGCCCGGAAGCTGGCGTTGGGCCAAACGCGTACCGGCTCGGCCAGGCCGATGGGCTGCGTCCAGGCGGCGCACAAAAGAAGAAGCGGGAGGAGCCAGCGGCGCATACTCTAAAAAAACGAAGCAGAAGCGGAAACAGATTTACAAACAAGGTGCCAGCCCGTAAAAATACGCGGTAACTAAGCTGCCCGCCGAACTGGCCGGGCGCAAAAAAAAGCCCCGCTACCGGGCGGTAGCGGGGCTCTAAATTCAAGCGCCTGGGAGGCTTACAGCGTGTCGTCGCCGTCCTCGGGGCCACTCATATCCACGGGGATAATGTCGGTGTCGCCCTTGGCCATGTTGCGGATTTTGGCTTCGATTTCGTCGGCTAGCTCGGGGTTGTCGAGCAGCAGGGTTTTCACGGCCTCACGGCCCTGGCCAATCTTGTTGGCGCCGTAGTTGAACCACGAGCCCGACTTGCCGATGATGCCCATGTCGACGCCCAAGTCTACAATCTCGCCGACTTTGGAAATGCCCTGGCCGTAGATGATGTCAAACTCGACCACCTTGAAGGGCGGCGCTACTTTGTTTTTCACCACCTTCACCTTGGTGCGGTTGCCGGTCACGTTGTCCTTGT
>CAXTCS010000463.1:0-2096 GCA_964242365.1 uncultured Hymenobacter sp.
TTCGGCATGATTGGCCTCGGCACGATGGGCCGCAACCTGCTGCTGAACATGGCCGACCACGGCTTTGCCGTGGCCGGCTACGACAAAAACAACAAGCAGATAGAACTGCTCGGCCAGGAAGGCCAGGGCAAGCCCGTGCAGGGTTTCACCGACCCCGAGGCCTTCGTGCAAAGCATCCAAACGCCCCGCGCCATCATGATGCTGGTGCCCGCCGGGGCCATCGTGGACAGCGTGATTGCTGAAATGCAGCCCTTGCTCAGCCCCGGCGACATCCTCATCGACGGCGGCAACTCGTACTTTCTCGACACCGAGCGCCGCGCCAAGGAATTGGAAGCGGTGGGCCTTCACTTCTTCGGTATGGGCGTGTCGGGCGGTGAGGAAGGGGCCCGCTTCGGCCCCAGCATGATGCCCGGCGGCGACCGCGAAGCCTACAAAACGATGCAGCCGGTGTTCGAGGCCATCGCGGCGCAGGTGGACGGCGCGCCCTGCGTGGCCTACATGGGCCCCGGCGCGGCCGGCCACTTCGTGAAAATGGTGCACAACGGCATCGAGTACGGCCTGATGGAGCTGATTGCCGAAACCTACGGCCTGCTCAAGAACGGCTTGCAGCTGGACAACGCGGCCATCGGCGAGGTGTTCACCAAGTGGAACGAGGGCCGCTTGCAGTCCTTCCTGCTCGACATTACGAAAGATATTTTTGCCTTCGACGCGCCCGACACCGACCATTTGCTGCTCGACGACATCAAGGACGAGGCCCGCGCCAAGGGCACCGGCAAGTGGACTTCGCAGGTAGCCATGGATTTGCAGGCGCCCATCCCGACCGTCGACGCGGCCGTGTCGATGCGCGACCTCTCGAAGTACAAGCAGCTGCGCGAGCAGCTGGCCCAGCAGTACGGCCCCGCCGCCGGGCCGCTGGCCGGTGATAAAGACGAGCTGCTCAAGCAGTTGGAGCAGGCCTTCTACTTCAGCATGATACTAAGCTATGCCCAGGGCATGCACATGCTGGCCAAGGCGTCGGAGGAGTTTAAGTACGACTTGCAGCTGGCTACCATTGCCAAAATATGGCGCGGCGGCTGCATCATCCGCTCCACATTTTTGAATGATATTTTCAACGCTTTTGAGAAGGATAACAACCTGGCCCACTTGCTGTTAGATGGCAACGTGCAGCAGCTGGTGCAGGGCAGCGCGGGTGGCGCGCGCAGCCTCATTGCGGCGGCCGTAGTGGCCGGGCTGCCGGTGCCGGCCTACACCACGGCGCTGGGCTACTTCGATGCCTTCCGCACGGCACGCCTGCCCTCGAACCTCATTCAGGCGCAGCGCGACTATTTTGGGGCGCACACTTACGAACTCATCGGGAAAGAAGGCGTTTTTCATACCCAATGGACGGGCATGCGCGACAAAGTGGAGTCGCCGGCTGGCGTGGCTGTGAACGAGGCCCCCGCTACCCCGCCGGTGCCCAGCACCAAGCAGTCGAACGAGGAGCCAGCTAACACCAACCTGTAAATGAACGCGCTCCTAAAATCGCAGCCGACCGTTTTCGTCATCTTTGGCGGCACCGGCGACCTGAATGCCCGCAAGCTGGCCCCGGCCCTCTACAACCTGTACCTGGAGGGCTGGCTGCCCGCGCACTTTGCCTTCATTGGCACGGGCCGCACCAAGCTCACCGACGACGACTTCCGCGCGCGGATGCTCAGCGACATCAACGAGTTTTCGCGCAGCGGCCAGGTCACCGACGAGCAGTGGCAGGGCTTCGCGCCCAACATTTATTACCAGGCCGCCGACGTGCAGGACGCCAAGACCTACAAGGACTTCGGCAAGAAAATAAAGGCCCTGGAAGGCGACTGGAAGGCCGAGGCCAACGTGCTCTACTACCTGGCGGTAGCCCCCAATTTCTTCCCCATCATTGCCGAAAACCTGGCCAAGGCCGGCCTCACGGAGGACACCGAGCGCACGCGCATCGTGATTGAGAAGCCGTTTGGCCACGACTTAGAGTCGGCTAAAGAGCTTAATAAGCTGCTGGGGCGCATTTTTCAGGAAAAGCAGATTTACCGCATCGACCACTACCTGGGCAAGGAAACGGTGCAGAACATCATGGC
>CAXTCS010000464.1:0-2094 GCA_964242365.1 uncultured Hymenobacter sp.
CACAATCAGGCGGGAAAAAACAACCAAAAAACTACGCGGCCAATGCGTTAGCGCCTCTCTCGGGCTTGCGCGGACTTAGGGCCGTCCTCAAATGCGGGTGCAAAGGTAGGGTTTTTATTTTGGAAAAGCTAGCGAATTATTGAAATACAAATCAAGCGCTCCGGCATCCTGAGCGCAGCCTTATCAAGGCTGCTTTGTTCGGGTTTATTAACTCTGAGAGCATAGACGCGATAAGGTCCTTCGCTGCGCTCAGGATGACGGGCAGAGAAAAGCTCTCCTTTACCAGGCACAAAAAAAAGCCCACCAAAGGCGGGCTTTCTTTTACAAAGCTAAAGCAGGACTAAACCAGCGATACTTTTACAGCGTTCGGGCCTTTTTTGCCCTGGGCTACTTCAAATTGAACTTTGTCGTTTTCGCGAATCGAGCTTACTTGCAGGTCGCTGATGTGAACGAAAATGTCTTCGCCAGTTTCGTCGTTTTTGATGAAACCAAAGCCTTTGGTCTCATTAAAGAATTTTACCGTTCCGGTGGGCATGGTGGTGGGTTGTGGGTTTCGCTAAGCTTTTGGGCCACCGTGGCTTGATTTCTTAGGTTGCGTCAAAGATAGGCAGAAATTCCAAAAGACCAAGTCAAAAAGACCAAGTCAATAGGTATTTTTTTCAATGGATGCCGACCTTTGCTCCGTTCCCTCTCTACTATACGGTATGCCCGACGCGCCCGACCACGCTTTCTCCCACGAATTTCATGTACCGGAAAGCGCCATTGATGCCCTGGGCCACGCCAATAACGTGGAATACGTGCGCTGGGTGCAGGACGTGGCCGGAGCGCACTGGCTGGCCATTTGCCCAGCGGAGGCGCGCGACCGGTACATTTGGGTGGTGCGCGAGCACCGCATCCGCTACCAGCAGCCAGCCTTTGCGGGCGAGGCGCTGCGGGCCACCACTTGGGTGGGCGAAACCAGCGGGGCCACGTCGCGGCGCTTCACCCGCCTCACCCGCGTGAGCGATGGCGTGCGGCTGTGCGAAGCGGAAACAACCTGGGCGCTACTAGACCCCAAAAGTGGCCGGCCGCTACGGGTGACGGCGGAGATGGTGGCGTGGCTGCGGCCGTCCTTTTGATTTTTGCTATCTTTCATTCGTTTTTATCCATTCTGCATGCCTCTTTTTCCGGAACGAATTACTGCCAGCCACGAGGTGATGCTGGGCAAGCCCGTTATTCGCGGCACCCGAATAACGGTTGAGCTGGTGCTGCGCAAATTGTCGCAAGGCGCTACAACGGCCGATTTGGTGCTGATGTACCCACAACTGCAATTAGCTGACGTGCAGGCAGCGCTGGAATACGCAACAGCCTTGCTGGCGGATGAGGAAATTATCGGGCTGGCCGCGTGATATTGGCCGATGAAAACATCGACCACCGGCTGATTGCGGAGTTGCGGGCGGCCGGCCACGCCATCGTGTCGGTCTATGAGTCGCACCGGGGGCTTTCGGATGAGGCCATCATTGCCCTCTCTCGCAATCCGCCGCGAATCATTCTGACCGAAGACAAAGACTTCGGAGAATGGGTATTTGCCCACGGTATTCGCGGCATCAGCGTCATTTTGCTGCGGTATGACTTCCGGGAAACCGATTTGCTGATTGCCACCTTATTGGAATTACTGCGCACTCGCTTATCTGATTTGCAGGGAGCATTTACTACCGTAGGCGTTCAAAAAGTACGCATCCGCAAGCTTTAAATCCGCGATGGTATGCTGCTGTGCGAAGCGGAAACGACCTGGACGCTCGACCCCAAAAGCGGCCGGCTAATGCGGGTGACGCCGGAGATGATGACGTAGCTGCGACCCACTCCATAATCTGAATTATGCTTCCCCGTTTGTTCCAAAGCCAGAAACTCGTTTAGTGGTGATGTTTATCATCATCTGGAAATAGCAATTACCTCCATCAAACACAATCACCTCGGTAGTTTTCCAGTACTTTTCGTCACTACAGAAACAGTTTACCCATACAATTTTTTCTCCTTTATCATTAAACGAACAGAAATATTGCCTTTTGTAGTTAGGAAGGTCAATAAAAAACTGTTGTTTGTTCGGCTTCACAT
>CAXTCS010000465.1:0-2092 GCA_964242365.1 uncultured Hymenobacter sp.
CGTTGGTCACGTCGTTGGCCACCGGCGCCCGGTTCTGGGCCGTGGTGAGGGTCGAGGTGTTGTTGCCCGCCACCGGGTCGTCGGCCGTCGAGGCGAAGCGCGACGTGGCCGTGACGGCCACCGTAACGGGCATGGTGTAGGAAATGGCCTGCGCCACCGAAGCGCCCACGGCCAGGTTGCTGATGGTGGCCAGCGTGAGCACGCCGGTCGTGGAGTTGTAGGTGCCGCCCGTCACGCCGGCCAGGCCCGTGGGCAGCTGCACCGTGGGCATGATGGTGCTCACCTGGTCGCCGCTCACGTTCAGGGTCGTGGCCGTGTACGTGACCGTGCTGCCGGCCTGGGCCCGCGCAGGGCCGGTGAGCGTGGTTTGCACGTCGGCCTGGGCGCACCAGGCAAACGAAGGAATATCAATGAACTGAAACGCCGGGTCGGCCTGGGGCGAGGTGTTGGCGTACGTGAGCACCAGCTTGCTGATGGGCGACGGGAAGCTGGCCAGCACGTTGTTGCTGGCCAGGCCGGCGTTGTTGGCGGTGCCCGTAAAAGCGTTGTTGCTGTACGTGTTGGCTATTCCAGTGGCGGCGTTGGCGCTCGGAATGGCCACCAGGTTGTTGCTGGCGTCGTAGCCCTGAATGGTGAGCTGGTCGGTGTAGGCGGTGCCGTTATCGATGTCGCCGACGGTCAGGCTGAAGTTGGCCAGCGGGCGGCTGAACACGTAGGTGACCGTCGATTTGGCGGTGGCGCCGGGGGCGTTGTAGTCTTCGGACCACACCAGCCCTTTGCCGGGCAAGGAAGGCTGGTCGTCGATGTGCAGGGTATTGGTAATGCCGGCGCCGGCCGTAAAAGGCGAGCCCGCGGGATTGGCCGTGATGGTGACGCCGCTCACGACCACCGACCGGGTTACCTGCCAGTCTTCGTTGAGGGCGCGGGTGTAGTACGCCAGCTCGTTGGCCTGGCCCACGCCCCCGCCGCAGGTGGCCTTGGCCACCGGCAGGCCGTAGGTGACCGCTGCCGAAACGCCGCCGCTGTTGCGGGCGGTGTATTGAAACACGGCGGTGCCGAAATAGCCGGCCACGGGGTCAAACGTGAGGTTGCCCGCGTCGGCGGCGGCAATGACGGTGGCCGTGGTGATGGCCACGCCCGCCAGCCGCAGCACCCCCGCCGCCACGGGCGGCAGCACCGTAACCGAGTAGGAAGTAACAACAGCATTGGCCGCCAGGGCCACGCTCAGCTGGGTGTCGGCGTAGGTGTTGAGCAGAATCTGCGACGTGCGGGCGTAGGCTATCGGCGCGGCCAGCGTGCCGGCCGTGCCGCTCGTGCTGGCCGGGCCGCTCGTCTTTTTAGCCGGCCCGCTGGCCGGAGACGGCCCGCCGGCCCGCCCGCCCGGCACGGATACGTCGGCCCCGACGGACTGGGCGTTGGCCAGGGGCCCGGCCAGCAGGAGCCCGCAGCAGCACCCCAGCGCTACCGGCCCGCGGGCCAGGCCCCCGGCGCCCCGCACGAGGGCGCGTGCGAAACGAAAAACAGCAGGGGCCGAAGCGCGGGTAACTCGTAACTGTTTCAACATAACAAATTGGATGCAACGGAAGGGATAATTTGCTTAGTATCAATTGAAAATCAATCACTTATAAAATAGACTCAGCCGGGGAGAACTTGAATTATCTGCTTGTCCCAGAGGTTGTCCGCCGGCTGTATGGTGGCCTCTCCAAAATTCCGCCTTTCCTTTTCCCGCTGCCCGCAAACGGCCTACCCTAGATGCGGGTCATGCCCCCGAATAAATGCCGGTTTTTGGGCCCCTAACGGCTGGGAAAACGGGCGGCCCCTCCCGCAAATAGGGTAGCCCCGTGGCGGAGCCGCCCTTGGCAAGCGGCCTACTTTCGCACCGCACTCTACAGGATGCCGGCCCGCTGCCGGGCCCGGCCAACGGGCGGGCGCCGGGCTGAAATTATCTTATCCTATGAACAGACTGTTATGTCGTTAACATTAGGCATTGTCGAGGACGATGCGATTATCTCCAAAGTTCTCCAAACGTATTTCAGCCAGCAAGCCGACCTGCGGGTGGTGCTGGTGGCCGACTCGGTGGAGGACCTGCTGG
>CAXTCS010000466.1:0-2080 GCA_964242365.1 uncultured Hymenobacter sp.
GGGGTGCTGTAAATTTTGCTGATTTCGATGTACTCGTTGATGGTCACCTTCACCGGGATGCCGCGGAAGAGCTGCATCTCACAGAGGGCCATCTTGAGGATGATTTTATCGAGCAAAGCTACCCGCTCCACGTCCCAGTTGGGCGTCGAGTCGGCGATGAGCTTTTCCGACTTGGCATCGTCGGTCAGGGTTTGGGTGTAGAGCGTTTCGGCAAAGTCGCGGTCGTCCTGCCAGTTGGCACTCAGGTTCATCAGCTCCTGCTTCTCGTCGGCGCCGTGGGGCAGCATTTTCAGGGTTTTGAGCACCAGGTTGCGCACGATGGGGCGGTTTTCCTCCCAGTTCAGGTCGCTGCTTTCAAGCCAGCGCGGCAGGGCTTCGCCCTTGAATACGAAGTCTTTGTAGAGATGCCGCAGCAGCTCCATGTCGGTGTCGTAGTCGGTTTCGGCCAGGCCCGTGTTTTTGCCGGCCAGGTAGGCCTGCACGGTTTCGTCGGGCTTCATTTCGCGCTGCCAGGCGGCGCGCAGGGCATCCAGCTCCTCGGCATTTTCCCACTGCAGCTTGTGCTTGATGGTGGTTTGCAAGAGCTGCTCATTCTCGCGCACCTTCTCAAAAGCCGCGTTGCTGAAGAGCCGGGCCGTGCCCTCCACCTCGAAGCGCGGGCCGGTGTAGCGCCGGCCCTCCCGCTCATTATCCTCCGTGATAATGCCCAGCAGCGCCTGCGGCATATTCAGCAGGTGCAGGTACTGGTCGTGAATGCTCTCGGCGCCGTGCAGCAGCTGCCCGCCGTAGAAGGTGTTTTCCTTCTTCACCATTTTCTGGTAGTAGTCCACGGCGTTACGCACGGCCTCGGCCACGTCCTGGTCATCGGAGCCCGATTCGGGCATTTCGCCGGTGCGGTGCCACTCGCGCAGCTGCGCCTCGCCCAGCTTGCGCTGGCCTTCGAGCAGGCGGCGGTCGGGCGTCACCTTGGCCGTGAGGTCGGGCTCAAAAGCCGCCGCAATGCGGTCCTGGGCCAGCAGCAAATCGGCGGCTACCGCCTGCTGGTAGGCATAAAGGGCCTGCATTACTTTAATACGAAGAAGACGGCGGTTGAGCATGTTAGTTGAATGGCTGAATTGTTGAACTGTTGACTGGTTGAATTGTGGGGTCACTAACTTGTCTTTCGAGCATAGCAATTCAACAACTTATCCATTCAACAGTCCAAGCACTAATTAATAAGTCGATTTGACCTTGCCCACAGCGGCGATGCGCTCCTGGGCCTGGCGAATGGCAGCCGCCTGGGGGTGGCTGTTGTCCTGCTCGGCCCGGCTGAGTACCTGCAGGGTGAAGTCGTATATTTTCTCGGTTTGGGCGAGCGCACCCTGGCGGCTGGTGCCCACTATTTCGGAGTACACGTTGATAAGGCCACCCGCATTTATCAGAAAATCAGGGGCATACACAATGCCGCGGCGCACCAGTTCGGGGCCGTGCTCGTTTTCGCGGGCCAGCTGGTTGTTGGCGCAGCCCGCAATAACGCGGCACTTCAGGCGGGCTATGGTGTCGTCGTTGATGGTGGCCCCCAGGGCGCAGGGCGAGTAGATGTCCACGTCCTGGTCATAGATTTCGTCCAGGCCCACGGCCACCGCCCCAAAGCGGCTGGCAGCTTCGTAAGCGCGCTCCTCGTAGTAGTCGGTGAGCACGAGCTGGGCGCCCTCCTTTTGCAGATGCTCCAGCAAATAGGTGCCCACGTGGCCCACGCCCTGCACGGCAATGCGCTTGCCGGCGAGGCTATCCGAGCCAAAGGCTTTTTTGGCGGCGGCCTTCATGCCCATGTACGTGCCGTAGGCCGTCACGGGCGAGGGGTCGCCGCTGCCGCCCATGCTCTCGGGCAGGCCGGCCACGTGCTTGGTTTCCATGCGGATGTACTCCATGTCCTTGGTGGTCATGTTTACATCTTCGGCCGTTATGTACTTGCCATTCAGATTGTTAACAAACCGGCCAAACTTGCGCAGCAACGCTTCGCTTTTCAGCTTCTTGACGTCGCCGATGATGACGGCCTTGCCGCCGCCCAGGTTCAGGCCCGAGATGGCGGCCTTGTAGG
>CAXTCS010000467.1:0-2064 GCA_964242365.1 uncultured Hymenobacter sp.
TGGGGTTGGGCAGCTGCTTGATGTAGCCCACCAGGATGCGCACCCGGTCGTCGATATCGAGCGCCGGGCTGGCAAAAGCCAGCTTGAGCTGCCGGGCGGCCTCGTCGGGCTGGCTTTGCTGCCGGTACACCTCGGCCAGAATCATGTGGGCCTGCGGGCTGTCGGGGTCGAGGCGCAGGGCTTGCTGGGCCACGCGCACGGCGTCGGGCAGGCGGTTGTTGCTGGCGTACATTTCGGCCTGGGCCAGCACGTAGCGGCTCTCGGTGGGGTTGGCCTTGATGAGCTTTTCGCCTTCGGCCAGGGCCAGGTCGAGCTTGTTTTGCTTGAGGTAAATCTGCTGCTTTTTGAAGGAAATCTCATCCACTTGCCCAAACTCCTTCTCGGCTTGCTCCAGCGTAGTCAGGGCTTCGGGCAGCTTGTTTTGGGCCAGGTACAGGTCGGCCAGGTTAAACAGGTAGCTGCCCGAATTCGGCACTTCCCGAATGAGGGCCGCGTAGGTTTTGGTGGCCCCGTCGTACTGCTTCTGGCTGGCCTGAATCTGGGCCAGCAGCAGGTAGTAATAGGCGTTTTTCGGGTCGAGGTGAATGGCGGCCTCGGCGTAGTTGGTCGCGTCGCGCAGGTTGCCGCTCAGCAGGTTGGCTTCCGCTATCTTGTAGTTGATGGCCGCGTTGTCGGGGTTCAGGGTGTATGCTTTCAGCAGGTTCTCCAGGGCCTTGGGGTAGTCCTCCAGCAGCACGTATTTCACGCCCTCCACAAACAGGGCTTCGCTTTGCTCGCGCTCGCGCTCCGAGAGCTGGGCCGTCATCGTCGAGCGCAGCGCCGCGTACCGGGCGCGGGCATTGGCGAGCTTCTTGTCCAGCTCGCGCTGCTCTTTTTCCAAAATGCGCTGCTCTTTGCGGGTCAGCCTGGCGGGCGGCGCGAGGGCGCCGTCCGTGGCCTGGGCGTAGCCTACGGCCACCAGCCCCCACCAAAACATCAGACTAAGAACAACTTGACGCATATACAATAAAACCGGACCTCCGGCCCGGTTTGCAAAATTACGGGTAATAATAACCAACGACGCGGCCCCCGTCGGCGGGCCGCGTCGTTAGTAACGTATTTCCGCGCTAAAATGTCACACCCGCAGCTGGTTATAATCGCCGAGACTCAGGTCGTCGGGGGTGCCGGTCACGGTGGCGAAGTTGCCAATCATCGAATTGGTGATGACCGCGTTGAGTACCGAAGCCGACTGCTGCACGATGGAATTCGACAGGCGCGAGTCGCGCACGTTGGCGTGGGCGCCCAGGCTCACGTGCGGCCCCACCACCGAGTCGGTAATGACCGCGTTTTCGCCGATGTAAACCGGCGCCAGCAGCACCGAATTGGTGATAATGGCCGACTCGGCCACCAGCGACTCGCCGCGCTCCTTCAGGTATTCGAGGTAGCGCTGGTTGGTGAACACCGTGGCGTCTTTGTTGCCGCAGTCGAGCCACTCGGTTACCTTGCCGGGCACGAAGGTGGTGCCCTGGTTTTTCATGTTTTCCAAGGCGTTGGTGAGCTGGTACTCGCCCTTGTCCTTGATGTCGTTGTCGAGCAGGTATTGCAGCTCGCTGCGCAAATATTCGCCGTCCTGAAAATAATAAATGCCGATGATGGCCAGGTCCGACACGAAATCCTGCGGCTTCTCCACAAACTCGGTAATCTGGCCCTGCTCGTTGAGCTTCACCACGCCAAACGGGCGCGGGTCTTCGACCTGCTGCACCCAAATGGTGCCGGGCACCGACGAGTCGAGCGTGAAATCGGCCTTAAAAAGCGTGTCGGCAAAAGCCACCACCAGCGGCCCGGTCAGCGACTCTTTGGCGCACAAAATGGCGTGCGCCGTGCCCAGCGGCTCGTCCTGGTACACGATGGTGCCCTTGGCGCCCACCGATTCGGCGATGGCGACGAGGCTTTTCTCCACCGCCGCGCCGAAGCGCCCGATGATGAAAGCCACTTCGTCGACCGGCTCGCCGCACACCTTGGCAATGTCCTCGACGAGGCGCTGCACGATGGGCTTGCCGGCAATCGGAATCAGGGGTTTGGGAA
>CAXTCS010000468.1:0-2053 GCA_964242365.1 uncultured Hymenobacter sp.
CTACCAACGTGCCCAAAGCCGCCCGCCCGGCCGCCCCGGCCAAGGCGCCTGGCCCACCGCGCGGGCCGCGCGGCCCGCTGCCCGGCGTGAGCAACCTGCTGAGCCTCTTGCGCGACCGCCGCTTCCACCTGTTCGTTGGGTTCGGGTTGCTGCTCGGCAGCCTGTACCTCACCATTGCCTTCACCTCGTTCCTGTTCACGGGCCACGCCGACCAGAGCGTGGTGGCCAGCCTGGGCACCACGCCGCTGAAAGAAGCCGGCCAGGAATCGGGCAACTGGCTGGGCCTGCTCGGGGCCTGGGCCGCGCAACTCTTTATCTACAAGCTGTTTGGCGTGGGGGCCTTTGCCCTCATTCCCATCGTGTTTTTTCTGGGCTATAAAATTGTGTTCCGCTCGGCCGGGGGCTCGGTGAGCTACGTGCTGGCCCTGGGCCTGTTTGCGATGGCGTGGCTGAGCGTTTTGCTGGGCTACGTGGTGGTGACCCTCGCCGCGCCCGGCGCCGACCCCGCGCTGGCGCACCGGCTCGATTTCCTGTGCGGCGGCGTGGGCTTCGAAGCCGCGTCCTGGCTCGACAGCCTCATCGGCTGGGGCACGGTACTGCTGCTGGCCTTTGCCTTGATTTCGTTCGTCGTGTTTTTCTTCAACGTCACCAGCCTCAACCTGGGCAGCTTCCGCCGCCTCAGCACCGAAGACGACGCCGACGAAGACGCCGAATTAGAAGCCGAAATTGCGGCCGAGCAAGCCGCCGTGGTCGCGCCAATCGCGGCGGCTGCCCCGCCCAAAGCCAAACCCACGGCGCCGGAATCTGCCGCGGCCTCGGCGGCAACCGTCGCCGCCGGCGGAGCACAAGCCGGCCGGCCCGCCCTGCAACTCACCAGCGATGAGGAGCCCGAAAACGCCCCCGCCGAGTTCGAGCCCGCGCCCCGCGCCGGGGCGGGCGTGGCCCTGAGCGTAGCCAGCGCCGCCATTGCGCCGCTGGTGGCCGCAGTCCCGGTTGCGGCGGCTACTCTGCCGCTGGCCGTTACCGGCCCGGCTTTCTCCATCGAAATGCCCACCCCGGAAGCGGCGGAAATGCCCGCCAGCGCGCCGGTTTCTACCATTCCGACGCCGCTTTCGCTGGCCGATTTGGCCGATGGCGACCTGCCCGCCGCTGCCCCGCACGTTGCGCTCCCCGCGCCGCGCTCGCTGGAAATCACCTTGCCCGGCCGCGACGATTTGGACCCCAACGCCGGGGCGGCCATCGCGGCGGTGGCCGACGAAGACGAGGACGCCGAGGCCATGCCCAACGTGAACTACGACCCCACGCTGGACCTGCCCCGCTACCAGTTTCCCACCCTCGAACTGCTAAATGACTACGGCCAAGCCAAGGCCCAGGTCACCAAAGAAGAGCTCGAAGCCAACAAGGACCGCATCGTCGAAACCCTGGGCCACTACGGCATCAGCATCGCCAGCATCAAGGCCACCATCGGCCCCACGGTCACGCTCTACGAAATCGTGCCCGAAGCCGGCGTGCGCATCTCCAAAATCAAGGCCCTCGAAGACGACATCGCCCTGAGCCTGGCCGCGTTGGGCATCCGCATCATCGCCCCCATTCCGGGCAAGGGCACCATCGGCATCGAGGTGCCCAACACGAAAAAGGAGATGGTGAGCATCCGCTCGGTGCTGGGCAGCGAGAAGTTTGCCCGCACCGAAATGGACCTGCCCATCGCCTTCGGCCGCACCATCACCAACGAGGTGTTCGTGGCCGACCTGGCCAAAATGCCCCACCTGCTCATGGCCGGGGCCACGGGCCAGGGCAAGTCGGTGGGGCTGAACGTGATTCTGGCCTCGCTGCTCTACAAGCGCCACCCGGCCCAGCTCAAGTTCGTGCTCGTCGACCCCAAGAAGGTAGAGCTGAGCATTTTCAACAAGATCGAGCGCCACTACCTGGCCAAGCTGCCCGACTCGGAAGAAGCCATCATCACCGACACCAAGAAGGTGGTGCACACGCTCAACTCGCTGTGCATGGAGATGGACCGGCGCTACGACCTGCTCAAGGAAGCCGGCTGCCGCAA
>CAXTCS010000469.1:0-2053 GCA_964242365.1 uncultured Hymenobacter sp.
CGTCGGGAAACGCCTCGATGGGCGTGTGCACGTAGCTGTACGTGCCCCCGGCCACGAGCAGCGCCGTCATGAAAAAGATGAAGAAGCGGTTCTTTAACGAAAAGGCAACGATGCCCGAAATGAATTTATTCATGAAAATGCGCCGCGCGCAAATAAGTAGAAAACGACTGAGAACGAGCCACAAAGGCAATTCCCAGGGTATTCCAGATGAAATTCCAATGAAAAGTTGGTGAAGAAGTGGTGAGGATTTAATGAAGTTGAGCAAAACCAAAAAGCCCCGCCGCCTGCAAGCAGGCAGCGGGGCCGAACCGACAAAAAGGCTGCCGGCTAGTGGTGGCGCAGGGCCTCGACGGCCCAATGGGCCAGCGCGGCACCGGCGTCGTAGGTGCTGCGGAAGGAAACGCAGCCGGGGCTTTGCCGCGCATTTGCCCGGCGCTTCAGCGCCGGGATGAAGGGCAGTTGTCTTGGCTGGGGCTTTAGCCCTGGTCGTTATGGCCGCAGGCAAGGGCTAAAGCCCCCACCAAAGACGCCGGATTTCGGCTCCCGGCGCTCAAGCGCCGGGCAAAAAAGCACGGAGCAAAGAAAACGCTGGGCAAAGACGACGTGGGCCAGGTTGATGCGGAACCCCTGCCCCGGCGCGGCTTCAGCCGCCGCGAGCTACTGCGGCATCACTGGGTGAGCACCGGCTGCGCGACCGGGGCCTGCGCACGTTGCAGCTCGGGGTCGTCGCCGTACTTGGTGTGCTCGGCGCGGTAAAACCGCTCAAACACCAGCGGGAAGATGAAGAGCGTCAGGATGGTGCCGGTTATCAGGCCGCCGATTACCACGATGGCCAGCGGCTTGCTCGTCTCCGAGCCGATGCCGGTGGAAATGGCGGCCGGCATCAGGCCGATGGTGGCCATGAGGGCCGTCATCACCACGGGCCGGACGCGCGAAATCACGCCTTCGTTAATCGAGCTGTCCAGCGACATCTTTTTGACCAGGTTTTGCTTGAAGACCGAAATCAGAATCACGCCGTTTTGAATGCAGATGCCAAACAGGGCGATGAAGCCGATGCCGGCCGAAATCGAGAAGTTGGTGTGCGTAATCAGCAGCGCGGCGATGCCGCCGATGATGGCAAACGGCACGTTGAGCAGCACCAGCCCGGCGTCTTTCAGGTTGCCGAAGAGCAGGAACAGGATGAAGAAGATGAGGGCCAGCGACACCGGCACCACCTGCGTGAGGCGCTGCTGGGCGCGGCGCTGGTTCTCGAAGTCGCCGGTCCATTTCTGCTCGTAGCCCTTGGGCAGCTGCACGTGGCGGTTCACTTTTTCCTGGGCTTCCTTGATGGTCGAGCCCATGTCGCGGCCCCGGATGCTGAACTTGACGGCCGCAAACCGGCGGTTGTCGTCGCGGTAAATCAGGCTCGGGCCGGTCACGGAGCTGATGGTGGCGATTTCCGTCAGCGGAATGGTTTTGCCCGCTTGCGTGGGCACCATCAGGGCCGATATTTCGGCCGGCGTCTGGCGGAACTGCGGCTCGTAGCGCACCCGGATGGGGAATTTCCGCTCGCCTTCGTAGAGCTGGGTGGCCTCCTTGCCGCCCACGGCCATCTCGAGCACCGAGCTGGCGTCGGCCTTGCTCACGCCGTAGCTGGCCATGCGCTGCTCGTCGAGGTCGACGTGAAACTCGGGCTGGCCGATGTTGCGCAGCACGCCCAGGTCGTCGATGCCGCGCACGGTTTTCAGCACTTCGTACACTTCGCGGGCCTTGCCTTCGAGCACGGCCAGGTCGGTGCCATAAATCTTGACGGCAATCGAGCCCTTCACGCCGGACGCAGCTTCTTCCACGTTGTCGGTAATCGGCTGCGAAAAGTTGAAATCAACGCCCGTAAACCGGTCGAGCTTGCCCTTCATGCGCTCCACCAGGTTTTCGCGGTAGGCCTTGCTCTTCATCTCCTTTTCTACTTCCGGCGTGTGCTTGATTTGGACCAGGAACTCGTTGTTGTAGAAGCCCGTCGGGTCGGTGCCGTCGTTGGGGCGGCCGGTCTGGCTCACCACGTCGCTCACTTCGG
>CAXTCS010000470.1:0-2045 GCA_964242365.1 uncultured Hymenobacter sp.
GGCGCATGTCGGGCTCGATGAGGTAGTGCGCCAGCATGGTGTCGAAGAACGGCCCGCTCACCCGCACCCGGTAATTCTTGAGAATCAGCAGGTCGTACTTGATATTCTGTCCGATTTTCAAGATGGTTTCGCTCTCGAAAAACGGGCAAAACTCGTCCACCAGCGCCTGCGCGGCCTCGGCGTCGTCCTGCGGCACGGGCACGTAGTAGGCCTCGCCAGGGAGGTAGCTAAACGAAAGGCCCACGAGCCGCGCCGTTTGAGTGTGGAGGCCGGTAGTTTCGGTGTCGAAGCTTACTTCCTTTTGCTGCAACAAGAAGCCCAGCAGCGACTTACGCAGCGCGGGCGTGTCGACCAGGTGGTACTGGTGCGGCACGTCCTCCAGGGTTTTGCGGGGCCCGTCGTAGTAGTCGCTACCCCCCCCATTCGGGCCAGGCTCCCCATTTTCGGCCGCGTTGATTACCGCCGCGCTGCCCTCCCCAAAGAGCGAGCCCTGCAAAGCGCCTGGCGCGGGCGCCGCCACCTTCGGCCGGCGCGCACCGCGGGGGGTCGGCGCGGCCGGGCCGCGGCCAGCGCCGCCGTCCCTACCCCCCTCGCCGAGCACCCGCGCCGCCAACTGCCGAAATTCCAGCTCCTCGAACAGCTCGCGCAGCCGGGCTTCGTCGGCGCCGCCCACGGCCAGCTCTTCGGGCTCAAAATCGACGGGCACGTTGACGTGAATCGTCGCCAGCTCCTTGCTCAAGAGGCCCTGCTCGGCGAAGTTGCGCACGTTTTCCTGCTGCTTGCCCTTGAGCTGGTCCACGTTGGCAATCAGGTTCTCGACCGAGCCGTACTGCTTGATGAGCGCCTTGGCCGTCTTCTCGCCGATGCCCGGAATGCCGGGAATGTTGTCGCTCGCGTCGCCCTGCAAGCCCAGAATATCAATCACTTGCTCAACGCGCTCAATCTCGAAGCGCTCCAGCACGTGCGCCACGTCGAGTACCTCGGCCGCGTTGCCCATGAAGGCGGGCCGGTAGATTTTGATGCGCTCCGTCACGAGCTGGCAGTAGTCCTTGTCGGGCGTCATCATGAACACCTCGAAGCCGTGGGCCTCGGCCCGCTGGGCCAGGGTACCAATCACGTCGTCGGCTTCGTAGCCGTCCTGCATCAAAATCGGAATATTGAACGCCTTGACAATCTGCTTGATGTAGGGAATGGCGATGCCAATATCTTCCGGCATGGCCTGGCGCTGCGCCTTGTACTCGGCAAACGAATCGTGCCGAAAAGTCTTCTTCTGCGCGTCGAAGCACACGCCCAGGTGGGTGGGCTTTTCCTTGAGCAGCACCTCCACCAAGGTATTCGTAAAGCCCAGCACCGCCCCCGTGTTCATCCCCTTGGAATTGATGCGCGGGTTTTTAGAAAACGCGAAGTGCGAGCGGTAGATGAGGGCGAAGGCGTCGAGCAAAAAGAGCTTTTTGGCGGGGGTAGGGACTTGGTCGGGCATGGTCGGGCAAAGGTCGGATAGGCTACGCCTACGGAGGTAGGCGGCCTTGTGGTTATTTCAATAAAAAAGCCGAACGTTCCCGTCCGGCTTTCTGCTAAAATGAGTGGTACCTAAAAATTCGGTGAGAGCGAATATTTGTGGTAAAAATCATCGATGATTTTCACCGCCTCGCTGGCATCGTCCACTAGCTGCACCAGGTCCAGGTCTTCGGGCGAGATATTGTGCTCCTCGGCCAGCATTACGTTTTTAATCCACTCGAAGAGGCCGCCCCAGTAGGCCGTGCCGACCAGCACGATGGGAAAGCGGCCGATTTTCTTGGTTTGCACCAGGGTCAGGGCTTCAAACAGCTCGTCGATGGTGCCGAAGCCGCCGGGCATCCCCACGAAAGCCTGGGCGTATTTTACAAACATCACTTTGCGCACGAAAAAATAATCGAAGTCGATGCACTTGTCCTGGTCGATGTAGACGTTGTGGGTTTGCTCGAAGGGCAGCTCGATGTTGAGGCCCACCGACTTGCCGCCCTCGGCGCGGGCGCCCTTGTTGCCGGCTTCCATGATGCCGGGGC
>CAXTCS010000471.1:0-2036 GCA_964242365.1 uncultured Hymenobacter sp.
CACCCGGCCCCGGTTGTGCAGCACCCGGTCCACGGTGCCCACCGACACGTTGGCCTTGGCGGCAATATCCTTGATGCGCACCGCGTTTTTTTTCATAAGCGTACTGGTGGGCTGCTTGCGTGGGACGGAGACTTGTCAAAGGTGTTGTCGGGGGCAGTGGCAGGCATTGGGCCGGGGCGCCAGCTGCTGCCATCGGCCCGCGGCGCGCATCTGTCTTTTTTCATAACCGCCGCGTTGGCGTGCCCCGGCAGCCGGTGGTTTTAACGCAGCCGGTGCGTGCGCGCGCACTCCGGCACTATTTTCTTGCGTGTGCGCGCACATTTTTTTGGGCATTCGCTTGCTTTGCCTGCGTTGGCTGCTTAAGTTTAAGTAAAATAAATCAACTGCCACCCGGAAAGTTCTATTCGCGTGCCGACGCGCCAGCGGTGCGCCGCGCAAATACATAGCTTATAGTATATAAATAACTTATACGGAATTATCCGATTTGGTCGGCGCCTTTTCGCTTCGGCCCCAAAACCCCCCTTTTTACCTTAACCCGCCCCCGCTATGGAAGTCCTGCATTACCCCGAAACGGCCTTCGAAAAACTTCCGGTAACGATTTTCGAAGCGTCGGCCGAAGCCGTGGTCAGCATCGCCCACGAAATCGCGGACCTGATTCGCGGCAAGCAGCAGAAGGGGAAAAAGGCCGTGTTGGGCCTGGCCACCGGCTCGTCGCCCATCGGCGTGTACAAAGAGCTGATACGCCTGCACCGCGAAGAAGGCCTGAGCTTTAAAAACGTGGTGACGTTCAACCTCGACGAGTACTACCCGATGCCGCCCGACGAGCTCCAGAGCTACGTTTACTTCATGCACGAGCAGCTGTTCGACCACGTCGACGTGCTGCCCGAAAACATCCACATTCCGGACGGGACGCTGCCCATCGAACGGGTGAAGGCGTATTGCCAGGCCTACGAGCAGCAGATTGAGGACGCGGGCGGGCTGGACCTCCAGCTGCTGGGCATCGGCCGCACGGGCCACATCGGGTTCAACGAGCCGGGCTCGGCCATCACCTCGGCCACGCGGCTGGTGAAGCTCGACCCGCTGACGATTACCGACGCGGCCAAGGACTTTATCAAGGAAGAATACGTGCCGCTGCGGGCCCTGACGATGGGCGTGGGCACGATTATGAAGGCCCGCAAAATCATCCTCATGGCCTGGGGCGAAGGCAAGGCCAAAATCTTGCAGGAGACGGTGGAGGGCCGGATTTCGGACGTTGTGCCGGCTTCGTTTCTGCAACAGCACCCCCGCGTGAAGGTGGTGGTGGACCAGTGGGCCGCCCTGGAGCTGACCCGCCTGAAAACGCCCTGGCTGGTGGGCATGTGCGTCTGGGACGACCACCTGATTCGGCGGGCCGTGGTCTGGCTGAGCCTGAAAATGCAGAAGCCCATTCTCAAGCTCACCGACGAAGACTACAAAGACGGCAGCCTGAGCGACCTGCTGGTGGAGGCCGGCAACGCCTACAACCTGAACCTGCGGGTGTTCAACACCATTCAGCGCACCATCACGGGCTGGCCGGGCGGCAAGCCCAACTCGAACGACGCGCAGCGGCCCGAGCGGGCGCTGCCGGCCCTGAAACGGTCGCTCATTTTCAGCCCCCACCCCGACGACGACGTGATTTCGATGGGCGGCACCCTGCTCCGGCTCGTGGACCAGGGCCACGACGTGCACGTGGCCTACCAGACGTCGGGCAACCTCGCCGTGTTTGACGACGACGCCCGGCGCTTCGCGGATTTTGCCCTCGATTTTGCCGAAAAGCTGGGCGTGGGCGTGGCCGACGCGCGGCGCGAGCACGCGGCCGTGGTCGGGTTTCTGAAGCACAAAAAGCTGGGCGAGGAAGACAGCCCGCTGGTGCAGGACATCAAGGCGCTCATCCGCAAGGGCGAGGCGGCGGCGGCCTGCCGCTTTTGCGGCGTGAAAGACCCGAACGTGCACTTCATGAACATGCCGTTTTACGAAACCGGGCAGGTGAAAAAGAAGCCCCTGGGCGAGGCCGACAT
>CAXTCS010000472.1:0-2026 GCA_964242365.1 uncultured Hymenobacter sp.
TCAACGTCATCACCGGCCACTCGCAGCCCGACGACTACGAGTACCTCATCACGGCGCCAAAAGACATGCGGCAGCAACTCATCCACCTCATCCGGGAGGAGGTGAAGCACGCCAAAAAAGGCCAGGCCAGCGGCATCGTGATGAAGATGAACTCGCTCGAAGACAAGGAAATAATCGACGAGTTCTACAAAGCCGCGAAGGCGGGCGTGCCCATCCGGTTCGTCGTGCGGGGTATTTGCTGCCTGCGGCCGGGCCGGCCGGGCCTCAGCGACAACATCGAAGTGCGCAGCATCGTGGGCGAGTACCTGGAGCACACCCGCCTGTTCTATTTCCACAACGGGGGCGAGGCCAAAGTGTACGCCGGCTCGGCCGACATCATGGTGCGGTCCTTCGACCGGCGCATCGAGGCCCTGTTTTTGATTGTTAATCCGCAGCTTAAACGCGAAGCCATTAATATTCTGATGATGAATATGATGGACAACCAAAATAGCTACGTCATGCGCGAGGACGGTGCCTACATCCGGCAGCACCCGGCCCCCGGCGAGCCAGTGGTAAACGTGCACAAAGACTTCTTCCGCCGCGACGAAGCCCAACTGGCCACGGCCACCCCGGAAGGCCTGCTGGCACTGCTCGGGGTACAAGCCCAGCGCCGGCTCGACGTGGCGGCGGCCCTCACCGCGGCGGAAATCGCGGCAGCATTCACGGCTGTCGAATTGGTTGAAGTGGCGGACGAAGCCTTCGGCGAGGGCGAACACGACGAGGCCTGCGACGACGATGCCACGCCCGTGGGCCACGTCGATGAGGAAGCGATAATTGTAGCGAGCACGGCCCGAACGTAGCCGCGCCCCGGCCGTTCCGCAGTGAAGGGAAATACCCCATCACCTCCTCACCCCATCACCTCCTCACCCCATCACTCCATCTCAGCCGGGCTGTTCTGCACGTCGGGGATGGGCAGGCGGGCCGGGTGGCCGGCGCCGGGGTTCAACTCGTCGAAAAAGTCTTCGAACAAGGATTGCAGCATGCCGTCTTTCAGGCCAATGTCGGGCACGACCATGCTGTTGACGTTGGCCCACTGCATGGCCGCAAGGTAGATGTGGCCGGCGGGCACGATGACGTCGGCGCGGTCGGGGTTGAGCATGGCCACGTTCACGCGCTCGTTCATGCTCAGGCCGGCGAGGCGGGCGAGCGTGCTTTCGATGCTGCGGCGGGTCACGGGCTTGTTGGGCGAAGCGGAGGTGAGGCTGTAAAGCTTGTTGATGTTGCCGCCCGTGCCGATGGCGCGGGTAACGTGGTAATTACGAGCGTTATGGCGCACCCAGGCTTCCATGCGGGTCCAGAGCTCGGCTTGGGCTTCGGTGTTGGCCGCGCCGCTTTCTTCCTGCTGCATGCGGCGGATAGAGCCGATTTCGAACGACTGCGCGGCCACCTTGCGGCGGTCGTGGTAGATGTTGAACTCGGTGCTGCCGCCGCCCACGTCGATGTGCAGGTAGTGGCGCTTGTCTTCCAGCACGTGCTCGATGACGCGGTTGATGTAGAAGGCTTCGTCCTGGCCGTCAATCACCTTGATTTCCATGCCCAGCTGCTCGCGCACGCGGGCCACGATGGCGGGGCCGTTGGCGGCCGAGCGCATGGCCGAGGTGGCACACACGAGGTAGTGCGCCACGCCGTGCACTTCCATCAAGAGCTTGAGGGAGTGGAGGAATTTGATAAACTGCTCCTCTTTGGCCGGCGAAATCTGGCCGGTAGCAAACACGTCTTCGCCCAGCCGCATGGGAAAGCGCACGTACTCGACGCGCTTGAGTCGGTAGCGCCCTTCGTAATACAAAACCGCCGATATCTGGCACCGCACAGCGTTGGACCCAATATCAATGGCGGCGAGTTTACGGAGGGGAAAATTCATCAAATGGAGAAAATAGCAAAAACCAAAGATAGGAAACGGCGCCGCACCCGCCGCCACCGGCCAGGGGCTCAAGAAGCTGTTTGAGTTAAGGATATAACCGCCGAAACGGGGTAGAGACGCAACATT
>CAXTCS010000473.1:0-2010 GCA_964242365.1 uncultured Hymenobacter sp.
CGGGCATATCCTCGCCGTGGGTGGTAATGTACTGGCGGTGCTCTACCAGCTTATCTTTAAGATGCTGTTTGAGGTACGCGCCTTTATTGCCGAGCTGGGGCACGCGGTCGAGCACGTCCATGGCCAGGTGGAAGCGGTCCATTTCGTTGAGCACCGTCATGTCGAAGGCGGTCGTGATGGTGCCCTCCTCCTTGTAGCCGCGCACGTGCATGTGCTGGTTGTTGGCGCGGTTGTAGGTGAGGCGGTGCACCAGCCAGGGGTAGCCATGGAAGGCGAAAATGACGGGCTTATCGCACGTAAACAGCGCGTCGTAGTCGGCATCGGTCAGGCCGTGGGGGTGCTCGGTGTGGCGCTCCAATTTCAGCAAATCGACCACGTTCACGACCCGGATTTTCAGCTCGGGCAGGTGCTCACGCAGGATGCTGGCGGCGGCCAGCGTTTCGAGGGTGGGCACGTCGCCGCAGCAGGCGAGCACGGCATCGGGCTCCTGGCCGGCGTCGGTGCTGGCCCAGGGCCAGATGCCAATTCCCTCGGCGCAGTGGGTGCGGGCCGCGTCGAGGCTCAACCACTGCGGGGCGGGGTGCTTGCCGGCCACGATGACGTTCACGTAGTGGCGGCTGCGCAGGCAGTGGTCCATCACCGAGAGCAGGCAGTTGGCATCGGGCGGCAGGTACACGCGCACGATGCTGGCTTTCTTATTGACTACGTGGTCGATAAAGCCGGGGTCCTGGTGCGTGAAGCCATTGTGGTCCTGCCGCCAGACGGTCGAAGTCAGTAGGTAGTTGAGCGAGGAAATATTGCGCCGCCAGGGAATTTCGAGCGTCATTTTCAGCCACTTGGCGTGCTGATTGAACATCGAATCGACGATGTGCACGAACGCCTCGTAGCTGTTGAACAGCCCGTGGCGGCCGGTGAGCAGGTAGCCTTCGAGCCAGCCTTCGCACTGGTGCTCGCTGAGCATTTCCATCACGCCGCCGGCGGGGGCCAGAAACTCGTCGTTGGCGGCGGTGGCGGCGTCCCACTGCCGGTTGGTGGCTTCAAACACGGCTTCCAGGCGGTTGGAGAGCGTTTCGTCGGGCCCAAAAATGCGGAAGTTGCGCGGCTCCTGGTTCAGCCGGATGACGTCGCGCAGAAACTGGCTGGCCACGTACGTGTCGCTGGCGGTGGCCGCGCCGGGGGCCGGCACGGCCACCGCGTAGTCGCCAAAATCGGGCAGGCGCAGGTCGTGCAGCCGCAAGCCGCCGTTGGCGTTCGGGTTGGCGCCCATGCGGCGGTCGCCGCGCGGGGCCAGCTCGGCCAGCTCGGGCCGCAGCCGGCCCTGGGCGTCAAACAATTCTTCGGGCTTGTAGCTTCTGAGCCAGCTCTCTAGCTGCGCCAAATGCTCGGGCGGGGCGCTGGCCGACACGGCCAGCGGCACCTGGTGGGCCCGAAAAGTACCCTCGTTGGGCCGGCCGTCCACCATTTTGGGGCCCGTCCAGCCCTTCGGCGATTTCAGCACCAGCATGGGCCAGCGGGGGCGGGCGAGGTCGCCCTGGCCCCGCGCCCGGTTCTGAAGCTGCTGAATGGTGGCGATGATGTGGTCGAGGGCGGCGGCCATGGCCTGGTGCATGAGCGCGGGCTCGTGGCCCTCCACGTAGTAGGGCGTCCAGCCGTAGCCGCGCAGCAGCTGGTCGAGCTCTTCGGGGCTGATGCGGGCCAGCACCGTGGGGTTGGAAATCTTGTAGCCGTTGAGGTGCAGAATGGGCAGCACGGCCCCGTCGCTGGCCGGGTTGAGGAATTTATTGGAGTGCCAGGCGGTGGCCAGCGGGCCGGTTTCGGCCTCGCCGTCGCCAATCACGCAGGCCACAATCAACTCGGGGTTATCGAACACCGCCCCGAAGGCGTGGCTGAGCGAGTAGCCCAGTTCGCCGCCCTCGTGGATGGAGCCCGGCGTTTGGGGCGAGGCGTGGCTGGAAATGCCGCCGGGGTAGGAAAACTGCGTAAACAGCCGTTTCAGGCCGATTTCGTCCT
>CAXTCS010000474.1:0-2008 GCA_964242365.1 uncultured Hymenobacter sp.
ACACTGATAATAAACCCGCTGTAAGCACTGGCTTGGTTGGTCTGAAAACCGAAAAACCCGTCAGGCTGAGCCCGACGGGTTGTTTTTTTGAACTCTCCCGAGCCGGCCCCGAAACCTGACAGCGGTGCGCCCGACGCGCCTGTTTTATTTCGCTGACGGATGAAGCAATAATCGTTTTGCGTCGCTAGCTTTGCAATCCAAAGTTCTTTAATAAAAACACAGCAATGGCCGCCTCCCCTACTGCCTACGACCGCCTCAATGCCTGGATGAGCGCCTCGGTCACGTTGAAGCTCCTCAGCATCGGCCTGTTGCTGCTGTTGCTGCTCATCCCGTCGAGCATGGTGGAGGGCCTTATCACGGAACGGGCCGAAAACCGCGACGCGGCCACTGCCGACATCAGCAGCCAATGGGGCGGGGCGCAGCTGGTGCTGGGGCCCGTGCTGGTGCTGCCCTACACCGCGCGCCTCACCGACGAGAAAGGCAACGTGAGCGAAGTTACCCGCTACCTCAGCGTGCTGCCCGACACCTTGGCCACCACCGGCACGCTGGCGCCCGAGCGCCGGCACCGCGGCATTTACGAAGCCGTGGTGTACCGGGCCGCCCTGCGTGTGCAGGGGGTATTTCGGGTCCCGCCGCTGGCCGACCTGGGCGTGCCGGCCGCGGCCGTGCGCTGGCCCGAAGCTTTCGTGGCCGTGGGCATTTCCGACATGAAAGGCATCCGCAACGGCCTGAGCCTGCGCTGGGACGGCCAGGGCCGCAGCTTCGAGCCGGGCGTGCCCAGCGCCGAGGTGCTGCCGCTGGGCACGGCGCCCGCCGCCACTACCCAAGTTACCACCGTAGCAAACGAGCGGCAGCGCTACTCAAAGTACCAGGGCGATGAAAACGACGAAAACGGCCGCGGGCAAGCCGCCAACGGCCTCAACGCCCTCGTGCCCCTGCCCGATGCCGCCGCGCTGGCCCGCCGCCACACCTTCTCATTCGACCTCGACCTGAACGGCAGCACCGGCCTGCTCGTGGCGCCGCTGGGCCGCCAAACGGCCCTGCACCTGAGCGCCCCCTGGGCCGACCCGAGCTTCATTGGCGCGTTTTTGCCGGCCCGGCGCACCGTCGGCCCCACTACTTTCACGGCCGACTGGCAGGTGTTGCACCTCAACCGCAACTACCCCCAGCACTGGCGCTCCGACGGCGACCGGCCCAACGTGGACGCGTCCACTTTCGGCGTGCGCCTGCTCGTGCCCGTGAACGAGTACCAAAAAACCATGCGCGCCGCCAAATACGCCCTGTTGCCGCTCACGCTCACCTTCCTCATCTTTTTCTTCGTGGAAGTGCTGAACCGGCGGCGCATTCACCCGTTTCAGTACATTCTGGTGGGCCTGGCGCTGGTTATTTTCTACGTACTGCTGCTGGCGTTGTCCGAGCAAATGCCGTTTGACGCGGCGTATGGCCTGTCGGCCGTGGTCATTGTCGGGCTGGTGACGGCTTACGCGGCGGCCAGCTTCCGGCAACGGCGCCTGACCGCAGCCACGGCCGGCGTGCTGGCGCTGGTCTACGGCTTTCTGTTCGTGGTGCTGCAATTGCAGGATTACGCGCTGTTGGTGGGCAGTTTGGGCTTGGTAGTAGTGCTGGCAGCCGTCATGTTCCTCTCGCGCAACGTGGACTGGTACAACCCCGCCCCCAAGCTGGCCGAGGGCCCGGCGGGTGGCTGAGCGGGTTGGGTTTTGGTGTCGCGCAAGTTTGTATCTTCGCCCCACTAAAAAGCAAGAGCGGAGCGCCCGGTGAGTGTGGTCTGACGACGTGCGGTAGCCCCCAGTGGGCCCCGGCCCGCTCCTGCCGAACTTCCTATCCCGCCCGCACCCGCCGCGTGAATCGTCCCAATATCTGGTCCGAAGGCAGAGAAATTCTGTTTGAAGACAACCACCTCCTCGTCATCAACAAGCCCGCCGGCCTGCTCGTGCAGGGCGACGCCACCGGCGACGAGCCCCTCTCCAAAAAAGCCGCCGAGTACCTG
>CAXTCS010000475.1:0-2004 GCA_964242365.1 uncultured Hymenobacter sp.
TGGTGCAGCAGCACGTCGTGGTGCTTGAGGTACTCAAACAGGTTGTCGTCGGCGCCTTCGGGCAGGCTGAGCGGGGCCACCGTGGCGGGCTGCCGGGCCGTGCGGCCCCGGAAATTAGGGTGCCGCACAATCTGCCACAGGCCTTTCAAATCAATCAGCGAGTTGATAACGAATACGTTGCCGTTGTCGATGTTCCAACGTTCGCGCAGCACCGTCATCATGGCCGGCGAGGCGTTGGGCTCTACTTCTACGCGCACGACGCGGCCGCGCTTGCGGGTTTTCAGGCCCACCTGGATTTCCTTGATGAAGTCGTTGTCGATGTCGTCGGATTCTTCCAGCGTAAAATCGCCGTTGCGGGTGATGCGGAACAGGTCGGCCGACACGATTTCGACGTTGCGAAACAGGCGCGGCAGAAACTCGCGCACCACTTCCTCGATGGGCACGAACATGACCTTGTCTTTGCGCGTGAGCTCAAAAAAGCGGGTCAGGTTTTGGGGAATCTGCACGAAGGTGAGCCGCTCCTGCCCTTTTTCGGCTTCGCCGTCGAGCCCCACGGCCAGCCCGTTGCCGATGCGCGTCATCACCCCGAAGATGAGCATCTGGTTCATCATCAGCGGGAAGCCGTGGTACGAGTCGTACACCATCGGCGTGAGGAGCGGAAATACCGTGTTTTTGAAGTAGCCGTCCACCTTCTTCACTTCCAGCTCGGTGAGGTCGCTCATCTTGAGGATGTTGAAGCCGTTCTTCTCAAAGTTGGGCTTCAGCTCGTTGAGGTAGGTCAGGCTCTGGTCGTTCACGAAACGGTGCGCGAAATCGAGCAGCTTGCGCCGGAACGGCAGCTCCCGCAGGCCCGAGTAGTCAATCCGCTCCTTGCCGTAGTCGAGGTAATTGTAGAGCGACCCGACCCGAATCATGAAAAACTCGTCGAGGTTCGAGCTGGTGATGGCCAGGAACTTGAGCTTGTCGAACAAGCCCCGGCTCTGGTCCTGCACCTGGTCGAGCACCCGGTAGTTGAACCGCAGCCAGCTCAGGTCGCGGCTGATGTACTTGCTTTTGCGGATAAGGTCGGCAGACTTGAACAATTTCATAATCACGGATTTTTCGGATTTATAACGGATTGCACGGATTTTGTGGACGCTTAATCCTTCCGTAGACAAAATAACGACTTGGTGGGCATCGTTCCGGGCTTTGGACTAAAAGAATAATACGCTTGCGCCCGAAAACGAGCAACCAGCATTGGCCGGCGACAGTAACAATGAAATCGGTACGAGCCCACGCTCGTGCGGCACCTCGCACCGCGCCCGCAGCTGCTCAGCGCCAGAAGTGACCGTTCTGTTCAAGCCCCAATAATGGCCGTGGCTTCAATTTCGACCAACAAACGCGGGTCAATCAGCGCCTTGATTTCCAGCATGGAAGCCGCCGGCCGGATGTCGCCAAATACTTCGCCGTGCGCCCGGCCGATTGCTTCCCACTGCGAAATATCGGTGACGAACATGCGCGTGCGCACCACGTCGGCAAACGATGCCCCGGCCGCCGCCAGCGCCTCGCCAATCTTTTCCAGCACGCGCCGGGTCTGCGCGTAAGCATCGGTGCCGGTTACGGTGTCGCCGTCCTGGGCGGTGGTGCCGGCCACTTCCACCACGTTGCCCACGCGCACGGCCCGGGAGTAGCCCACGATGGCCTCCCAGGGAGCGCCGGAAGAAACAAGCTGTCGCATCAGTTCGGGTGAGTAAGTTGGAAACAAAAAAGGCCCGCTTTGCAGCGGGCCTTTCCAGTAGCGCGGGGCCTACACGTCCAGTTTGGCGTATTTGGCATTTCGCTCGATGAAGTCGCGCCGCGGGGCCACTTCGTCGCCCATCAGCATGGAGAACAAGTGGTCGGCTTCGGCCGCCGATTCGACGGTTACTTGCTTCAGGGTGCGGGTCATGGGCTGCATGGTGGTGGACCACAGCTGCTCGGCGTTCATCTCGCCGAGGCCTTTGTAGCGCTGCACGTTCACGGTTT